>JBAQJB010000025.1:0-1890 GCA_049289155.1 Chitinophagaceae bacterium | reverse complement strand
CATTTCCACTGTTTCTGCAATCCTGGATGGTGTTCCCGGTTTTGTGATGATTGCCAGGTCGCCAAACAAAATTACAGTGTCTTCTGTAAAACAACAATCCGGTAAAGCATCGTCAGCTTCAATGCGGATTAATTTCAAGCCAAGTTCTTCCAGAGTTTTGCAATATGCCGTATGTTGTTGTTTTGCAAGTTCAACATTGATTGCAGGTTTCACTGGAGCGATTGTTACACAAGCCTGGAAAGTGTTGGGAATAGCGCGGACGATTGCAAATTCATCCAAATATTTTTCTGTCATAGGAGTTACATTGCTTGGTTTGTACTTTTTTAAGCAAGAACATTTTATACGATCAAATCCTGTGTAATTATTAAAAAAATTTACTCCACATCATATTTTGCCTGCAAAAACGTCATCAAACCTGTTGCCCTTGTTTTATATATATCAATTAAATATTTGTAATACACTAACTGTGTTTGTTCATTTCTAATTAAATTATATAACTGTTCGATCAATACTTTATCATACTGCGTGAAGACTTCCACCGGCACAGATAAATCGGGGTACACAGAAGTGCCATTGGCGGAAGTGCCGACAAATGGCATCTTCATAAGCCTGTTGGAAAAATCCTGCACCTTGATGAAATTATCATAATAAAACTGGTCATTCTTTTTTACTTCTTCATAAAAATTTTCTAAGGCAATAATAGAATCAAGAACACCTGGTTTCCTGATTAAACTATAACCGCCTGCATTGCGCAATTGGATGAGGGTATTGTCATTCTGCCTGAAATTAAAAGCATTGATATAAAAAACCAGGAAGTGCCTGAAGAAAGAATCCTGTTGTGGAATATTTTTAATTTCTTCCGGCGTAATTTTTAAAGCGCTGTCCATCTCTGCCAGCAATTTTAGTTGATCATTCTGGATGGATGCAGCATTTAATGTATCCAGTTTAAGGTCATGTATAAGGTTGCTGATATAATGTTCTTCTTTTCCGTCATTAATAATTTTATCCCGGATATTCGATGAAAAAAACCCTAAAGTCACGCCCAAAAAAATCATTAGAAATTGTAAGAAATAATCTTTCCATTTTTTATGTGTTGCAGTCATGCCTTGTTGAGCGTCGATGTTGGCGGGGCCTTCTGGTAAATTCATTTCAAGTGGAGAAATTTCCGGTTGCAGGATATTAGCATTTGCTGTATTTTCTTCTTCTGTATTTCCGTCCATGATTTCGTTTTGGTAAATGAACTGGTGCTGTGTTGCCAGGCTTTGCAAAACAATATTACAAACTTTTCAATATATTTTCGTAATCCTTTTGCCGATCCGGAAAGTTGTATCGTACTTTATTTTATTTTGAATGCAGACTTTACAATAATCTCTGAACCTTCTGCAAGCATGACGGAGGCCGGCTTACTTGTTTCTAAAAAAGAAAATTCTGCACCATATATTTTTTCAAAATCAACGTCTATTGTATGATCCAGCACTTTGTACATGGTCCAGCGCGGATGTTGCACCTCATAAGCGGAGCAAAGGTTTGGGCCAGCTTGTGTGTAACCCCAATAATGTTCGGTGATGAATTCTTCTTTACTATTTTTCAATAAGGGCAATTGCGTAGCGTCTGCAGTAATTTTAAAACTGTTCCACCTGTCTTTTTTCCAATTGTATTCAATCTCCAATTTATTATCTGTCAATGCCCAACTATGTTTCATGGGCATCGTTTCATACGGCTCTTTATAAATAGAGTTGGCCACGAAAGTCAGTGCATGTTTGGGAACGATCTCTTTAATGAAAGTTACACCACGTGTCCAGGTTCCATTTTCTTTATATCGAACATAGAAGCGTATATTAACTTCTTCAAAGTTTTGGTGAAATGGAATGGGTAAACCTTTCAGTTTTG
>JBAQJB010000024.1:0-3601 GCA_049289155.1 Chitinophagaceae bacterium | reverse complement strand
CTGTTTGCTGCGCTTCTGCTACGCGTTGCTGATTGGCCAACGAATTTTCATGCGCGAGTACACGGCTGACCAAATCTTTGAACGCGATATTTCCCGCCGTATGATCGCCGTGATGATGCGTATTAATGAGCAAATGATACGGCGAATCTTTCTTTTTTTTCAATTCACTGATTAAGTGCGCGGCACTGTCGGGGAACTGCGCATCTACGATGGTAAGTCCATCAGTGGAGTAATGAAACGCAATGGTACCGCCCTTTTCCGTGAATATGCCCAGGCTGTCATTCAGCATGGTTATTTTCCAGGGGTCTATGGACATGGCTTTTAAAATTTGTTGTGAACCCAATGACAGCGCCGCAGCCGTAGCGATACTGTTTTGTAAAAAAATTCTTCGGTGCATATAATGACTTTTATGGGGGCATCAAGTTAGGCAAAAATTTAAAATAACTGGTGATTACTTTCAATAATTCAATTTTATAGGATTAAATAGAACGTGCGAATGAGCCCTTGTCTGTATTTGCTTACCTTTTATTTACTTTTTTGTCTTGACACAAAAAAGTAACCAAAAAAGTCAAGGCTGCATAAAAAAAGCTCCCTATGTCATTTCATTTATAGGGACAGGTAAAAATTTAAATGCCTGCCTAAAATGAAATTAGCTCAATCTGTAAAAAATATCCCGGCTATAGTGCGACTTACCGGCAATAGTAACATCAATTTCATTACTTAACGGCATTCATTCAAATTTTCTTAACGCTTTTTTCTGAGGCCGAAATAAAAACCTAACCCAATTTTTTATTATTCTGCCTTTCTCCCCTAATTCCATAATTTTATTTTTTTCGTAACCTGTTTTTTGCAACGCCCACCAGTTGCATGGCATCCGGTGAAAGTTTAAAAAGAAAAACACTCGCACCTAATAATGCAGAAAAAATTATACTGCGTAAAAAAAGTGCCTGCCAGTTGTGCATATTTTTAAAAAGAAAAAATGTGATGAAAAATGCCACAAGTCCGCTGGCAATAGAATATAAAGTTTTCATACTGAATGGCTGCATATTAAATTTCCTGCGAAGAAATTCAAAGCGGATAAAATTGTACACGGTTAATGAAATCAGGTCACTGTATGCACTTCCAATAATGCCATAATTCTTTACAAAATAGTAACTGAGTGGAATGCGTATAGCGAGCATTATCACGCCGCTGAGAAATTCAAAACGCCAGTAATTAGAAGCTCCGATCACCTGCGCATTTACACCCGTTCCCGCATCTATGATGCGTATGATACCAAAAATAAACAAGAGCCCGATGCCCGATGCATACGTGTCCTGGATATTTACGAGGTCTAGACCATCATGAACATTCAACCAGATATTTCCGAAAATAAAAATGGAAATGAGTAACATATTAATACTCGAACGTTGATAAATACGCAGGATCTCCGGGAAATTTTTATCTTTCCACATACGCACCAAAACGCCTGTGGCTATGGCTTGCATACTTCGTTGCGGAATTTGAATCAGGTTCGCCGCATACAAAGCCAATGTATACACACCTGTTGGTTCAAGACCTAATAAACTCGCGATGATCAGTCCATCAATCGTACTTCCAATCGTGGTAATAATAATGCCGCCAAAGATCAGGCCCTGCATGGTAAACATTTTTTTGTAAAACTTTTTTGTAACCCGGCTGGTTTTAAATTGAAATTTTAAATGCCCGGTTTTCACGAGATAAAAAAGTAAAACACAAGCAATGACAAGATAGAGAAAAGAAAAGCAAACCATGAAAGTGCGAAAGTCTATGTATTTAAAATAGTATAATAAAATAATGACAGTCGTTAAAATACGTAAAACAGTTTCTCTTAAAAAATTGGAGAGAATGGTTTTTTGTAAAGCCCAGGCATAACCTTCCAGTAATGAAAAAAATAATAGGCCAAATGCAAATGGAAAAACCCAGAAATAATATTGTACAAATAAAGGAGAACGGTTGGAAAATTTTTGTATAAAAAGTGGTTCCAGGAAGTAACCAGCGATGCCTACTAAAATACAACCCAGGAATGACATGAGTAAAGTCCGCCCAAATAAATCATTTTCTTTTTCTTCAAGATTATCCTGGTAGTAGGGGAAAAATTTATATAAAACAGGGATGGCACCAAGACTGGCAAAAATAAAAAAGTTTTGGCCTACATCACTGAATATGCGCGTTAGCCCATATTGCTCCGGCAGGAAAGAACCGTTTTTTACAAAGAAATAATTATTGACCGCGCCAAACAAAACGCCAATATAAACCAGGAGAGATGAAATGATGGCTTGTTTGCGAATTCCGGACATGTACAGTTTTGAAAAACGAAATTAGTTGTTTGGATTTTCATTACTGATATGTACATAATAATTTTTATCTATGTAATCACCCGTAAAGAAATCAGCCTGGTTTCCTTTTAACTCTACAGTCTGCCATTTCTCTGTTGGATGCAGTGTGAGCACCTGAAACTTGTTATCATTTGTAAAAACAAGCGGCATATCAAAACCCGGCACACAATCCTCCCAGCGAAATACAAGGTGTTTTTGATCTTTGTCAAAATAAAAATGGAATCGTGGAATTTGTGTAGTGCGTAAATACTGGTCAAAAACTTTACTGAAATTAATTCCTGATTTTTTATTGATAAAATTTTCAACGTCTGCGGTTGTGACAGTCTGGTGATAAAAAGTTTTGTTGAGTCCGGTCAGGATACTGCGGAATAATTCATCATCATTTATAATATGCCGTATGGCTTCAAGCATGTTCCCTGATTTGTAATACATATCGCCACTGCCTTCATTGTTCACGCCATATTTACCAATGATCGGTATATCATTGCGAATATTTTTTCGCGTGCCATATACGTATTCATTACCGGCTTCTTTTCCAAACATACATTCTGTGTACAGGCTTTCGCTATAATTTGTAAACCCTTCATGTATCCACATGTCGGCAATATCTTTACTGGTAATATTATTGGCAAACCACTCATGGCCACTTTCATGTACAATAATAAAATCCCATTTCAATCCCCAGCCAGTTCCGGACAAATCGCGTCCTAAATAACCATTTTGAAAATGATTGCCATATGCCACGGCACTTTGATGTTCCATACCAAGGTGTGGCGCTTCCACGAGTTTGTAACTGTCGTCATAAAAAGGATAAGGGCCAAACCAATATTCAAAACAATGCAGCATGGTTTTGCTTTGCAAAAATTGTGTACGCGCTCTTGCTTCATCATAATCAAGTGCCCAATATTGCAGGTCCAGCTTGCCTTTCAGGCCATTGATCGTGTCTTCCCAATGCACGTATTTCCCGATATACGGAACGATATTATAATTATTGATGGGGCTCACCACTTCCCATGTATAAGTGGCCAGGCCGTTTTTCTTTTCCGTATTTTTTAACCGCCCGTTTCCAACTGCCACCAAAGTATCCGGCACTGTTATGCGAAGGATCGCGCCCTTATCCGGTTCATCACCCTGGTAATCTTTGCAGGGATACCAAACACTTGCGCCTAAACCCTGGCAGGCAACTGTCATCCATGGCCGGCCCAAAGAATCTTTTGTCCAAATCCAGCCACCATCCCATGGCG
>JBAQJB010000023.1:0-1753 GCA_049289155.1 Chitinophagaceae bacterium | reverse complement strand
TGTCATCATGGGATATGGAAAATTAATTTCCAAAACACAATTAGAGGTAACAGCCGCTGATGGCTCCAAACAAAACCTGGATTTTAAATACCTCGTAATTGCAACAGGAGGCAGAAGCCGTGAATTGACCAATTTAAAACAAGATGGCAAAAAAGTTATTGGCTACCGCGAAGCCATGATCTTACCCGACCAGCCAAAATCCATGCTTATTGTGGGTAGTGGCGCTATAGGCGTTGAATTTGCATATATCTATAACAGCATGGGTACCAAAGTAACGATCGTAGAATTCATGCCACGCATTGTA
The DNA here is from genome assembly GCA_049289155.1 of Chitinophagaceae bacterium. Taxonomy (GTDB): domain Bacteria; phylum Bacteroidota; class Bacteroidia; order Chitinophagales; family Chitinophagaceae; genus JAFDXJ01. The sequence continues at coordinate 1,449 of JBAQJB010000023.1, read as the reverse complement.
CCGGTTGAAGATGAAGATATTTCCAAAGAACTGGAAAAGCAACTGAAGAAACAAGGCATAGATATATTTACGAATGCCACGGTAGAATCAGTTGATACCAACACTTCTCCCTTAAAAGTCCAGGTAAAAAAACAAGATGGAAGTATGCAAACATTTGAAGCAGAGATTGTATTGAGTGCAGTTGGCGTAGTTGCCAACCTGGAAAATATTGGCTTGGAAACATTAGGCATTGCAACTGAAAAAGGAAAAATTACGATTGATAAAAATTGCAGGACAAATATCCCCGGAATATATGCTATTGGAGATTGTACCCCGGGGCCGGCACTGGCACATGTTGCCGGGAAAGAAGGAGTAATTGCTGCAGAATCTATCGCATTCTTAGAAAAGAAATTTGATCATCAACCTGAGCCACTGGATTATGGAAATATTCCGGGTTGTACCTATTGCTCCCCTGAAGTTTCCAGTATTGGAATGACAGAGAAGGCTGCAAGGGAAGCGGGATATGAATTGAAAATTGGAAAATTTCCATTTATGGCAAGCGGAAAAGCAACAGCAGCAGGCGCTACAGAGGGATTCGTGAAAATTATTTACGATGCAAAATATGGTGAATTATTAGGCGCGCACATGATTGGAAATAACGTCACAGAAATGATTGCCGAAATATCTGTAGCCCGGAAATTGGAAACCACTGGCCATGAAATTTTAAATGCCATTCACCCGCACCCGACTATGAGTGAAGCGATCAAAGAAGCTACAGCAGTTGCTTATGGGGAAGCCATTGATATTTAAAAAATAAATTGTTTTATAAATACAAATACCGCTGATAAAACAGCGGTATTTGTATTTAAAGATTTCAAACTTTTTTACATCCGCTTATTAGGTTTCATACTATTCGATTGGGTATTGGTATTTGAAAAAACCTTTTTCAATAAATCTGTGACACGTGCCGCAGGGTCCTGGCGAATCTTTTGTTCTTCCAGCCCGATTTCATAAAAAATTCCATCAATTGCTTTTTGAGTTACATACGCACTAAGGTCAGTATTGACTGGTTTAGTAGAGAATTTATTATACGTTGTAAAAATATCTTTCCAGTATTTGGTCGCATCTACTTTTTGCAGGGAACTATTGATGACCGGGCTGAACGCCTGTGTCAATGCGGCTGTTGTTTTATCTTTAAAATAATTGGTAGCCGCAAAATCGCCTCCTTTTAAAATTCCATAGGCATCCGCGATCGTCATTTGCTGAATGGCATTTACAAAAATTGGAGTTGCTGATTTTGCCGCATCTTCTGCTGCGCGGTTCATGGATAAAATAGCATTATCCACCAGGCTTCCAAAGCCTACACTGCGTAAAGTGCTTTCCACTTTTTGTGCTTCAGGTGGCATAAGCACTTTTACAATTGCATTACCAAAAAATCCATTCACCTGGGAAAGCGCACCTGTTCCGTTT
>JBAQJB010000022.1:0-8043 GCA_049289155.1 Chitinophagaceae bacterium | reverse complement strand
CTCCAGGGCCTTTTGCTGGCTAATCAAACTTTTAATTACATCTCCCCGCAAATTAGAAATTTGTGCATTAATATTTTGAATGGCAGGGTTTGCTTCGGTAGTAGCTAATTTCAATGCATCTTTTTCCACCAGCAGGCTATTGTATTTTTGAACCAGGGAAAGAAACGTTGGGTCATTATTTAAAGTTGAAGGTACCGGCCGGTCATTTCCATTCTCATTTCGAATATAATCAAGTGTACTTTGAATTACATTCAATTGCACTTCCACCTGGTTTAATTGCTGAATATACTGGCTGGTATTATCAATTAGTTTTGATGATTGTGCAGTAATATCAGCAATATGATTACTTTGTTTGAAGCCCTGGATATTGGCTTCAATAGAATTGAGTTCTGCTGAAACAATATCAATCCTCCCATCAATGAATGAAATGGTACTGTCTGAAATTTTATTTTTTTCATTCAGGTTACGTGATGTGTATTCATAAATTAGCTGGTTCAAAACATCTTCAGCTTTCTTGGGAACATTTGAATTGTATGTGAGACTTAAAATAGTTGCATCCGCACTCGGTATGGCTACGCTCAAATTTGATTTTATATCCAGAACTACCTGATCAGTATTAAATGTAGTAAAATAATAGTTGGAAGTTTCATCAAAAGGTATCCCGGTTTTTTGAATAAATATTTTTCCTGTTGGAACCAAAATTGTATCTCCGAATTTTGCTTTTACAGTTTTATCAATATCATCATTGGACACTTTAATATCAAATTCTTTTAATGTATTCAGGTTTTTCTTATCAAATGTATAGGTCGTCGGAAGAGTGGAATCTGATTTTGGTAAAAACAAAACAGTGAACGGAGACTTTGTGTATAACTCAACCGGCCGTAAAATACCATTCATATAGTATTTTACATTTAAATTCATTTTGTTTATTACCTTATATATCAGATCAGGAGTATTTAATATTCCAAGTTCATTAGACACATTACTCTGAATGCCGAGCATATCGCCAAAGCCGGCAAGTGCTGTAGAACTTAAAAAAGATGAAGGATCCGATTTATTATCGTCGTCCTGTATTAATACTTGCGCGTTGGCTGTGTACATAGGTGTAACAGCTTTCATGAAAACAAATCCGAGAATAATAAGGATAACAGCACTGATAGCGTATAATTTCCACTGATCAAGAAATTTGGAAATAATTTTCTTTATATCAAATTCTTCTTCCCTTTGAATTTTGAGGGATGGTTTTTCATTCATTTTTCAAAAATTTTGAATACAATTTGTAGTAGTGGCCTTTGAGAACTTAGATTATTTTTCCTTTATAAACCTGAAAAATTTTTGCAATGTTAGGCATTCCACTCCTGATACGGAAATATTTGTTCACCCGGCTCATTAATTGATATTTTTTTTAGGAACATTTTCCAGGTTATTGATCCGGGTTGTAGAATTTCTTTGTGCCTGTTTCTAAAAAAAACCCGGTCTGTTAAAACAAACCGGGTTTTGTATTTTATAATTTTTATTAACTACAGCCCATGCTGTTCCCGCAATTCATGCACTTATAACAGGTACCACTTCGAATGGTAAGATGTCCGCATACATTGCAGGGAGGCGCATCGCTTTGCATATTTTTCATAGCAGTATTCATGGCATCCAGGTTTTCACTTTCCTGCCCGGCAGCTCTTTTTGCCATTTCCGGTTTTATTTCCGGCCTGCTCACATGCATGGTACTTAAGGCTGGCTTTCCGATCATGCTAATGCTTTCCTGTACATTTCCCATATTGCTTATTTCGGGTTTGTCCAATACATGTACAAGATCTGTACGGCCTAAATATTCATACGCCAAAGCACGGAAAATAAAGTCCACCAATGAAGTGGTTGTTTTGATATTTGGATGATCCACCATGCCGGCGGGTTCAAACTTGGTGAAAATAAATTTCTCCACGAATTCTTCCAGGGGCACGCCAAATTGTAAGCCCACAGAGATCGCTATCGCAAAACAGTTCATCAGGCTACGCAGGGTAGAACCTTCTTTTGCCAGGTCAATAAATATTTCCCCTAACGTGCCATCACTATATTCTCCCGTGCGTAAAAACAATACCTGGCCGCCAATCTTCGCTTTCTGTGTAAAACCACGACGCTTGGAAGGAAGGGTTTTTCTTTCCACTATTTGTGATAATTGTCTTTTCAAAACGGTGTCATTGCTTTGCTGCATCCGCTGTGTGATTTCTTCCAGCAATTGCTCAACGGTAAGATCAGCCATAGTTGGTTTTGAAACAAGGCTTGCTTTTTCTTCCACAACCTGCTTCGTTTCTTCCGCCTCTGTTTTCTTCTTTTTCTTATCTGATTTAGTACTAAGTGGCTGTGATAATTTACATCCATCGCGATACAAAGCATTGGCTTTTAAACCCAATTGCCAGCTCAGGATATAGCTATCTGCAATGTCAGCAACGGTTGCTTCATTCGGTAAATTAATAGTCTTGGAAATAGCACCGCTTAAAAATGGCTGGCAGGCGGCCATCATCCGAATATGGCCATGTGCGTGTATAAAACGCTCTCCTTTTTTACCACACCGATTGGCGCAATCAAATATGGGTAAATGCTCATCTTTGAGGAATGGCGCACCTTCCAGCGTCATCGTGCCGCAAATAAAATCATTGGCGGCTTCAATTTGAGCTTCTGTAAAACCTAAAGATTCCAGCATATCAAAACCGGGAGCTTTATATTGTTCAGCAGGAAATCCAAGCCTTTCGAGGCATTCATTTCCCAAAGAATAGGCATTAAAAATAAAACTGATATCAAATGCAGATTTCGAAGTTGCATTTAGTTTTTTTATTTCATCTTCTAAAAATCCTTTTTCTTTTAAAGTTGCATTATTGATATAGGGTGATGCTTCGAAATTTCCGGAACCGACCGCATATTGTTCGATCGCATTTCGTTCTTCTTCGGTATAGCCTAAATTTTTTAATGCAGAGGGTACGGATTGATTAATGATTTTGAAATATCCGCCCCCGCTGAGTTTTTTATATTTTATCAAAGAAAAATCAGGTTCTACTCCCGTCGTGTCGCAATCCATTACCAGTCCAATGGTACCAGTAGGTGCGATCACGGTTGTTTGCGCATTCCTGTAGCCATATTTTTCACCCATTTGCACGGCATCATCCCAGGCCCTGGTGGCTGCTCTTAATAAATAATCCGGGCAATGTGCCGCTTCAATACCTTGTGGTTTAATTTCCAGGCCGGTATACGCATCTTCCGCATCATAAGCTGCAGCACGGTGATTGCGCATCACGCGCAACATATCTTCTTTGTTTTCTTCATACTTAGAAAAAGCACCTAAATGTGCCGCCATTTCAGCGGAAGTTTTATAGGCTGTGCCAGTCATGATGGCTGTAATTGCCCCTGCAATTCCACGTGCTTTTTCACTGTCGTAAGGAATGCCGCTAACCATTAATAATGTCCCGAGGTTTGCAAAGCCAAGTCCCAGTGTGCGATAGTCATATGACAATTGTGCCACTTCTTTGGAAGGGAATTGTGCCATCAAAACGGAAATTTCCAAAACGGTTGTCCATAACCTGCAGGTATATTCAAAACCTTCCACATCAAATTTATTGGTATCCTTATCAAAAAATTTCATGAGGTTGGCAGACGCGAGGTTGCAGGCTGTATTATCCAAAAACATATACTCGCTGCAAGGGTTTGATGCATTGATCGTTCCGCCTTTGGGGCAGGTATGCCATTCATTGATGGTGGTATCATATTGCAAACCGGGATCTGCACAACGCCAGGCCGCATAATTAATCGTATCCCAAACTTCGCGTGCCGGAATTTTCTTCATTACGCGGCCATCCGTACGGGCTTTTAATTCCCAATCCCCATTTTCCTGCAGGGCTTTGAAAAATGAATTCGGGATCCGTACAGAATTATTGGAGTTCTGCCCCGATACAGTGAGGTATGCTTCTCCTTCATAACTATTATCATAACCGCCTTCAATTAGCACGGCTACTTTTTTCTCTTCCTCAACTTTCCAGTTGATAAATTTCATGATCTCGGGATGATCTAAATCGAGACAAACCATTTTTGCCGCGCGGCGTGTAGTACCGCCACTTTTAATAGCGCCTGCTGCACGGTCGCCGATTTTTAAAAAACTCATTAAGCCGCTGGAAGTACCGCCACCGCTGAGTTGTTCTCCTTCACCCCGTATCTGTGAGTAATTGGTACCCACACCAGAGCCGTATTTAAAAATGCGTGCTTCACGTGTCCAGAGATCCATAATGCCACCTTCATTAACGAGGTCATCTTTGACACTTAAAATAAAACAGGCATGCGGTTGAGGGCGTTCATATGCATTGGCAGATTTTTTTAATTCACCATCTTTTGCATCCACATAGTAATGACCCTGCGGGCTGCCGGTAATGCCATAACTTTCATGTAAGCCTGTATTAAACCATTGCGGACTATTGGGTACGCAGGATTGATTAAGAATACTAAAAACCAGCTCATCATAAAATACCTGTGCATCTTTTTTTGTAGCAAAATAACCATAACGCTCACCCCATACACGCCAGCAATTAGCCATGCGGTGCGCCACTTGCTTAATAGTTGTTTCGCGGTTGAGACTGCCATCCGGCTGTGGCACACCGGCTTTGCGAAAATATTTTTGTGCGAGTATATCAGTAGCGATCTGGCTCCAGCCGGAAGGTACTTCCACGTTGTTCATTTCAAAAACCACTTCACCATTCGTGTTTCGAATGATACTGGTGCGGTAATCGTAGTCAAAAAGCTCAAAAGCAGTTTTACCTTCTGTAGTAAATTGTCGCTGGAATGCCAGGCCTTTTTTGTTTTGTTTTGAAGCCATACTGAATTATTTTAAATATGAAAAGGTATCGTTTTCCTGGTTAACAAATTGTTAATCGGTCGACGAAAATATCTCTCTATTTTGAAAAAACCTGTATAGAAATATACACAAAATGTGGATAATAAAATTCATGCTATACCTGCCTGCTTATGAGAAAGTAATGAGACAGAAAAAATATTTTTATTAGAATTTGGCATGGCCAATTTTGAAATATGTCTTTACTTTAGAAATCTGTTTTTAATAATAAATTGATATACTTTTATAGGCATCCTTTAAATTATTCGCCTGAATCAAAAAATATTTTGCATTTTTGTAATAAGCACCTTAACCAATATATGAAGCAAAAGCTATACCAGCAGATCACTGAAAGGAAAAAATTAGGCAGGAAATCTTTTTCTGTACTGATAGATCCTGATAAAGTGGATGTATCAAAAACGGATCAACTGATTCGTTTGGCTATGGATGCCAAAGTGGATTATTTTTTTGTAGGTGGCAGCCTGGTTATTTCCAATAATGTGGATGAATGCATCAGCCAAATCAAGTCTTCCTGTAATATTCCTGTTTTATTATTTCCCGGCGCGCCATCACAGGTGAGCAAATTTGCAGATGCCTTATTATATCTTTCTCTCATCTCCGGCAGGAATCCTGAATTATTAATTGGCCAGCATGTAATAAGTGCACCGTTGGTTAAGTATAGCGGGCTGGAAGTGATTCCCACAGGTTACATGGTAATAGATGGCGGAGCGCCTACAACAGTTTCCTATATTTCAAATGCAGCGCCAATTCCGGCGGATAAAAATGAAATTGCGATGTGTACTGCGATGGCTGGCGAATTACTCGGTTTAAAATTAATTTTCATGGATGCAGGCAGTGGCGCCAAAACACCAGTGACCGAACAAATGATCCAAAAAGTGGCAGCACATATTGATGTACCCCTTATTACGGGTGGTGGTATCACATCACCTGAAAAAGCCTACCTGAATTGTAAAGCCGGCGCAGATATTCTTGTTGTTGGTAATGCGATAGAAAAGGATGTTACATTGATTCGCGAATTGAGTGACGCCATACACTCCGTATCTATCGCGGTAGTGTAAAAAACGTTTTCAAGACCAGGTTATTATCATTTTAAATCCTCCGTTTTCACCCTTGTTGGTGTATCTTTTCCCTGGATAATAGATGTTGAACTAATCGCAACAGACCTGATGATGGCGGCCATATTATCCATATTTAATGTACTTATTTCATCACTTACTTTATGATAATTCGGTTCACTATCCATCTTGGATGTAGAAATGGTATGTGCCGGAACGCCAAGCCGGGCAAGGGTTGCATTATCAGAACGGTAAAATAAATTTTCTTCTGTATACGGGTCCGGGTAAAAATTAAAATCAGAACCAACCAGGTTTTTCTGTAAAATTTTTCCCATGTCCGTTTTTTCATAACCGGTAATGTATGCAGCATTTAAACCCCATTTACTATCGGTACCAATCATTTCAATATTAAACATAGCCGTTACAGCTGCGGGTGGTATATGATTGGAAAAATAACCCGATCCAAGGCCCCCGGATTCCTCTCCTGTGAATGCTACGAAAATAATAGTGCGGTCATTATTATTTAATGCTTTAAAATATTTTGCCAGGAGAATAACTGCTGTAGTACCTGAGGCATCATCATTTGCACCATTGTAAATAGAGTCCCCGTTTACAGCTTTGCCAATTCCCAAATGATCATAATGCGCGGAAAAAACCACGAACTCATTGGGCCTGGTTTTGCCTTTTATTTCACCAACAACATTGGCCAGTTTTTTCTCTTCAAAATTGTGTGTGGCTTCAATCGAAAAAGTTTTTGGAATGGTTGAGGTCAATACAAAAATCACATCACCGGCGCCCGGATCGAGGCTGCGTTTGAAAAAGTTAAGCCGGGGAAAAATCGTTGACATAGATGTATCGATCCAGAATATTTTTTTCTTTCCTTCTTTTATTGCAGCGGATGCAGTTTTAAAAAAGCCATCCATCGATTTTACCTGTTCCTGTTCATAGCCGGATCGTTCATTGATCTGTATTACTTTTTTTGGAGTGACCACCATTAAATTTTTTGCATCCATTTTATTATTATCCAATATGATAGAAGCGCTTACCTGGACAGGTTTTAATAACACAAAATTTTGCATGTACGAATCTAGCCCGGGCAACTTTTGCAAGCCTGTTTGTTTAAATTCATTGCTGATAAATGTGGCTGCCTTGTCTATGCCGTCCGTAAAAATCGCGCGGCCTTTCATATCATCTGATGAAAGCGTTTTTTCAATCCTGTTTACTTCTGAGACATTGATAATTTTATCAATTGACTGTGCATTTACTAAAGAGCAAACAAATAAGGCAACTATAAAAAAAGCTGATTTTTTAATCATGAAAATTTATTAATAATTGTTGGAAAAATATTTTATTAAAGGCTCATCATTTCTTTGAAACGAACAGTTTGCCTGCGGCTGACTTCAATTTTTTCACCCCCTTTTAATTCCACTAAAAGACCGCCATTAAAATAAGGTTCTATCTTTTCAATAAGGCGCATATTGATAATATGTTTGCGGTTTGCGCGGAAAAATATACGGTCGTCCAGTCTTTCTTCCAGTGCATTTAATGATTTCAAAATAAGCGGTTTATTATTGGCAAAAAACACTTTTGCATAATTGCCTACACTTTCAAAAAGCCTGATTTCATTCAGTTTCACAAACCAGCATCGTTCTCCATCCTTTACAAAAACCTGGTCATTTTCTGTGAGTGGACCACGATTCATCGCGCCACCAAAACCGGCGTTTTCTTTACTGATCTCAAAATGTAATTTTTGAATAGCATCTGTGAGGCGGCGGGGTTCTATGGGTTTTAATAAATAATCAAGGGCATTTACTTCAAACGCTTTTAAAGCATATTCATCATACGCTGTGGTGAAAATTACCCGTGGCGCTTTCTCGAGTTCCTGCAACAAATCAAAACCAGTTTTGCCGGGCATTTGAATATCCAGGAAGATGAGATCCGGGTTTAGTAATTCAATTTTTTCGAGGCCATCATCTGCATTGGATGCTTCATCTATGACTTCTATATCCGGGAATTCCTGGAGTAGTTTCTTCAATTCAGACCTTGCAAGTCGTTCGTCATCAATAATGATTGCTTTAACAGGCATACTAACTATTTAAA
>JBAQJB010000021.1:0-1899 GCA_049289155.1 Chitinophagaceae bacterium | reverse complement strand
AATTTGTGGCCGGTTCGCTCATTACTTCTTTAGGTAAAGATGGCTATAGATTGAAATTTTTTGATGGTAATTATGAAGGAATTTCAAATGAAATTCATTCGGTTAATTATTTTAATAAACCATATTATAACCTGGCAATTTGTTCAGATGCAGAGATTGATTTGCCAGCGGTTTCTTCTTTGTTCAATGCGGCGGAAATTATTACCAAAAAAAATGAACTCAACCGTGAAAAGGGTAGAAGAGAAATCATGAATACAAGAGCATTTAAAATTGGTCAACTTTTTTTAAAATATTTTTTCTTTTTGAGAAAATGAAATCTTTTTTTTATCGGGTTATGTAAAATGAAAATCAAAATGTTATTGCGCTTGAGAAACACTAACCCGATTATTTTTTTTAATAAATAAATTAGGATCTTTTAATGAGTAAAGTTATTCAAGGAGAAAATCTTTCAAAAAAATACCGCCCCGGCCAGGTGAGTAGGAAAACTTTACATAATGAAGCTCGATGATAACATGATAAATATTTGTAAACCTTTTCTCCCGCCAGCCGCTGACTACTATCAATACCTGGAAGGAATCTGGCAGCGCAACTGGCTTACCAATAATGGCCCGCTGGTGAATGAACTGGAATTGCAATTAAAACAATACCTGGGCTTAAAACATTTGTTGTACGTAGGCAATGGTACCATTGCATTGCAAATGGCCATTAAAGCACTTGGTTTGAAAGGAGAAATCATTACAACCCCTTTTTCTTATGTGGCTACAACAAGTAGTATTGTTTGGGAAAATTGTACACCGGTTTTTGCCGATGTGGATGCAACATCCGGGAATATTGATCCAGCGAAAATAGCAGCAGTCATTACTTCAAAAACTTCGGCCATTCTTGCCACGCATGTGTATGGAAATCCCTGCGATGTGGCAGCGATTGATACCATTGCAAAAAAACATAACCTGAAAGTTATCTACGACGCGGCGCATTGTTTTGGAACTTTGTATAAGGGCAGATCTGTTTTTGAATATGGCGACATAACAACAACAAGTTTTCATGCAACGAAAATATTTCATACTATTGAAGGAGGCGCCGTTATCACCCGTGATCCTGCTATATTAAAAACACTTGCATACTTGAGGAATTTTGGGCATGATGGCCCGGAGAAATTCAGCCATGCAGGTATCAATGGTAAGAACTCGGAATTTCATGCCGCTATGGGTTTGGTGAACCTGACATACATTGAAAAAATTCGTGCAACATATAAAAAACTGGTAGCGCATTATAATAAAAAATTAAAGAAAGCAACGCTTGAAAAGCCGGTATGTATCAATGGTGGAACCAGTAACCACGCCTATTACGCGGTGTTTTTTTCTTCGGAAGAAATTCTTTTAAAAACAGTGGAAGCCCTGAATAGCAATGCTATTTTTCCGCGCCGTTATTTTTACCCGGCGCTTTCTGCGGTATTGCCTTATGTAAAAAAGGTGTCCATGCCGGTTGCCGATGCACTTGCTAAAAGAGCGCTTTGCCTGCCTTTATATTATGATTTATCCACGGAAGAAATTGACATGATCTGCAACATTATTTTACGCGTTCAAAATGCTGAAAAAAATGCTGTTTGATGAACCCATTTTTGTCCTCGGCAATCCCAGGTCGGGCACTACATTGCTTCGCCTCATGTTGAATGCGCATGCAGATATTTGCATCCCGCCGGAATGTGGTTTCATTCAATGGTGGTTTCAAAAATATCAAAGTTGGTCAACACAAAATAATAATCATGAGGATGTTGCCGCATTTATTTCCGACCTGCAAACATCAAAAAAAATAGAGACCTGGAAATTAGATGATTTGTTGCTGGCAAAAATTATACTGGAAAATAAACCCGTTGATTATGCAGGTTTATGCGCGATG
>JBAQJB010000020.1:0-1991 GCA_049289155.1 Chitinophagaceae bacterium | reverse complement strand
GTTGTATGCCGTACTTATTCTTTAAAGTCAGCCCAACCAGCATAACTTAGTTTGTTTGTATTAATATTATAGATCATAATTGTTAGAACGTCAACAAAGCTTTCTCCGGCAATTGTATAGTGTCTTATTTTATGAGGGTCGAACCTAATAAGTATAAGTTTTTCATTGTCTGCATTAAGGTAGCGCCAAAAATAGCGGTCAAATGTTTGAATTTTGTTTTTCTGATCTTTTTGTTGCTGTTGAATAATTTTTGGTCGTCTTTCTTGATAAGTTTTATAAGCACTTTGCCATTCGGCTGTGTCAGCATGCACTGATATGTTATTGTATTGCTTATCTAATTGTCGAAGTGCCGCTTTTGCATATTGCGTTTGAATTGCATTGTCTGCTGCGATGGCTTCAGAATTGTCAGGAGTAAAACGGTCGCTGTAAGAAATTTGTCTGCCGATAAAATTTATATCAAAGTCTTTTAAAACAAGGAATGCTTTATAGTTTTTGAATTCTATTGTGTCTAAAAAAGAGGTGTCAACATGAAATGTTTTCTGGGCAAAGCAAATTGCTGAAATTAAGAATGTTAAAAAGGTTAATAGTATTCTCATGGTCGATTGTAGTATGTCATCCAACGTTTTACGGCTTTTCGCAGGTGGGAAAATAGAATTCCTACTGCCCGAATCCCTATGTCCATAGGGACCAAATTTATAATAAAAAGCTCATTGTTATTACTATCGCTCAACAATGTTTCTTCAGACTGGAACAACAGTTGAAACATGCACCAATGCTCATAGTTATTCCTTCAGCCTCGCTTGTGCAAAACCGATGTAAGCGGTAGTTCTTATATGTCATCATTAACTATGAAATATAATATTTGTTTCGTCGTCAAGTTGATTGTTGAATTGAAATAACAAATACCACCATCTTTTGTTGTTATTATTTCTGTGCGCCAATTTCTATCATTGTCTTTGCAAAATGCGTTTATCCAAACTTCTTTTTCATTTTTGTCATTGATGGCCGGAGCTATTTGAAACTTATATCTTGAAATGTCAATAACAAAATAATTCCTGTCAATTTTTACAGAAGGACCTAATTCTCTTTGTCTCTTATCCATTCTCTTTGTACCTTCTACATTAAAAGAGTCAATAGAATGAAGTAACTTATTTTCAATGAGCTGAAGCTCGGCATAGTTTAATGTGTCAACCTTAAAATTTTTATGAAAAGCGAATTCAATATCTGATTGTTTTGTAAATAGACAAACTTTTGTATTATCAGACAAAAACGTCAAGACGGCTTTATTTTGCATTGTGTCTGCAATAAATTGCGCAGAATCATTTGATGTAACATTTGTTGTACCTGTCTCTCCACAGGAAATAAATACGATGGTTATGAAAATAAATATTCTTTGCATGAAATGTTCAGTGAACTACCTCTTACACAATATTACACGAAACCCGGCCACTTTTCCAAATTTTTTTACCATAGATAATCAACACTTACTTAATGCGCTTTTTGTATTGTTATTGCGCCAATATAAATTTTAAAATTTGCTTATCGGTTGATGTCAACACCAATTGAAATTCCGTATCAAAGGCGATGTTGGTGAAGACAGAATTGTTTCCAAAAATATTTTAAAGTAAGTGCAGGGAGGAAAGGTTGTGAAATTGAGAATAATAAAAGAATAATTTATTTTGATTAATATATGTAAATCTTTTAGTGAATCAGTGATATGAGGGAATGAACTGAAAAAGAATTTGCTGTTTTCCCGCCAATGCTGGTCGCCTGACCAGCATTGAATTACTTTAAAAAAAATAAATTTTTAAACATGATTTTTAATCATTTTAACTAGTTGATTTCCTACTAAAACTTTTTTTTCTTTAATCCATCCACTCAAACTTTTCACTCTTCGGCAACTTTTCAAAAGCCGGCACAAATGATTCCGGCGGAAATGTGATCTTTCGCAATTGTGTATCAAGCCACGCGCCATCAATGGTAATGACTGC
>JBAQJB010000019.1:0-2447 GCA_049289155.1 Chitinophagaceae bacterium | reverse complement strand
CCGCAACGTATAATTAATGGCGCGGCTTCCCATGCTATGGCTCGTACTTGCATAATGCATAATGGCCGTTGCAAAAAAGCGAAAATTATCTGATGCGCGCGGAATATCCATGCGCTTACTCAGCCATAATGGTTTGCCATTATCTAAAGTTTCCGCTTCTGCAAGCGCTTCAAAATTTTCATCTATTAAATCGGCGATTCTATTTAATATAATAAATTTTTTTTCAACGGGCAATGGGCTCCATTCCCGAAATGCCCGCTCTGCGGCAGTTACAGCGATCGCTACGTCACGTTCATCGCTGTCCGGTATTTGTGCAAATACTTCTGCAGTTGCAGGATTGATATCATCTAAAAATTTCCCGCTTAGTGGCCCGATGAAATTTCCGTCAATATAATTTTCCAAATAAAATGGAATAGAAAGATCCATGTGTCAAATTTTATTTTTTATAAACAACCCGTCCTTCCTCCATCCACCGCGATGCTCACTCCATTTACATAAGCCGCAGCAGGTGTTGCCAAAAATGCGGCGACTGCTGCAATTTCTTCAGGTAATCCAAATCGTTGCATTGGTATATGCGACAACATTTCTTTTTCAACAATCTCTTCTGTTACATTATTTTTCGCTGCATTATTTTGCAAAATACTTTCCAGTCTTTGTGTTTTAGTAGCGCCCGGTAAAACATTATTCACTGTAATATTAAAACGGCCAAGTTCATTCGCCATCGTTTTTGACCAGGAAGCAACGGCACCGCGAATGGTATTGGACACGCCTAAATTCGGCAATGGAATTTTTACAGAAGTTGAAATGACATTTATGATCCGGCCATATCCTTTTTCTTTCATGCCGGGCAACAAAGCTTTTACTAAAATATGATTGCAAATTAAATGTTGATTAAAAGCCTGTAAAAATGCGCTTTCTTCTGCTTCATTAATTGGCCCGGAAGGAGGACCGCCGGTATTGTTCACTAAAATCTCTATCCTATTTTTTTGGGAAAAAAGAAGAATCGCTTCGCGCACATTTTCGGGATCACTGAAATCCGCCACCAGGTATTGATGCTGCTGGCCCTGCGATGTATCCAGTTTTTTCAAAGCAGTTTTCAAAGAAGTTTCATTACGAGCCATGAGCGTACAATCCGCGCCCAGTAAGGATAATTCCGCTGCTATGGCAAAACCAATTCCTTGCGAACTGCCACAAACCAGGGCCTTTTTATGTTGAAGCGTAATATTCATTTGTATAAAATTCTAAGTAGATGTCAAACCTATGAAAAAAAGTTGTAATTTTTCGCCAAAGGTATTAACGGTAAAAGCGCCGGAAAAAAATGCCTAATTTTACCTCACTATTTTTCACACTTAAAATTTATATTATGATAGCAGCGCCTTTAAATATTAAAAAATGGATAGATGATCACCGCGACTTATTAAAACCACCCGTTGGAAATCAATGCGTGTATAAAGACGCGGAAAATTTTATTGTGATGGTTGTTGGCGGGCCAAATTCCCGCAAAGATTATCATTATAATGAAAGCGAGGAATTGTATTACCAGCTCGAAGGAAATATTACGTTGAAAATAATTGATGATGGAAAGCCGCGCGATATTGCGATCAGTGAAGGCGATATGTTTTTATTGCCACCACAAACGCCACATTCGCCGCAAAGGCCTGCAAACACTGTCGGTTTGGTGATTGAAAAAGTGCGCGAAGAAGCCGCTGATGAAAAAGATGCCTTCATGTGGTTTTGTGAAAATTGCGGAAATAAATTGTATGAAGAATTTGTTTTTGTAAAAGACATCGTGCAACAATTGCCGCCCATAATGGAAAAATTTTATGCGTCAGAAGAATTACGCACCTGTAAAAAATGCGGCACAGTAATGCAGCCGCCTGTGAAGAAATAAAATTTTTCTACAACTATTTTTCTACAACATGCATGCATGAAAATTGACATACACACGCATATCATGCCGGACAAAATGCCCAATTGGGTAAAAAAGTTTGGCTATGGAGAATTCATTCACCTCGAACAACGCAATTGCCGCGCCTGCATGATGAAAGGCGATACGGTTTTCCGCGAAGTGGAAGAAAATTGTTATTTGCCCGCACCGCGCCTGCGCGATATGGAAGCCCACGATGTAGATGTACAGGTACTCTCAACGATCCCGGTTTTATTTAATTATTGGGCTAAGCCAAAAGATGGATTGGAAACCGCGCGTTTTTTAAATGACCATATTGCCGAAACTGCAGCCAATGATTCCACGCATTTTATTGGCCTGGGTACTGTGCCGATGCAGGATATTGATATGGCGATTGAAGAAATGATGCGTTGTGTAAATGAATTAAAAATGCCCGGCCTCGAGATCGGTTCGAATATCAATGGAGAAAATCTTTCTGAAAAAAAATTCTTTCCATTTTATGAAGCGGCGGAAAAAAGCGGTTGCGCCATTTTCATTCATC
>JBAQJB010000018.1:0-4367 GCA_049289155.1 Chitinophagaceae bacterium | reverse complement strand
GGGGTGGTATATCTATCCACTTTAGCGGTAAAAGTTATAAGAATGAGAATATGAAAATGTTCCTTGCATAAGGGTAATTTGAATAAAATACAAATACCACCCCTTCGGGGTTTAGGAAACACAATTTAATTCTATTTTATAATAATTTCAACCCTTCGGGTTTTCCACAACACATCAAAATAATAATTTGCCCAAAACAATCTGTCAAACGTAAACTCATGTTAATGTTTATTTGCAAACAAAAACAGGATTTACTTTTATCGTTTATAAGCAGCTGAAAGGCCATTATGTGGAAATACCGAATATATTCAGTCCTTGTCGCCTGCATTCTTTTTGCAACAGGTGTATTCTCGCAAGGCAAATATTTGCAGGGTGAAATTTTGGATCACCAGAGTGATGAACCCATTCCTTTCGTTTCCGTTTATTTAAAATTAGATGGCCGCGGAACGCTCTCGGATTCTTTGGGAAAATTTTCCCTCTATATGGAAAATGTCCTGCCCACCGACACTTTAACGATAAATGCCATCGGGTATGAAATCGTTTTAATACCTGTATCACAGCTCAAAGATTCTGCTAGTATCACGTTTAAATTAAATACCAGTTCCCAAACAGAAGCCATTGTTAAAGTAAAATATGATCGCGCCTTATGGTTTTGGAAAAAAATAATGGCTAATAAAAAACGGAATGACCGCAGCCACTGGAAAAATTATTCCTATGAAATTTATAATAAACTGGAATTGGATATTGATAATATCAACCGGGAAAAACTTGAAAAAAATAAAATACTAAACCCACTGAATTTTGCACTTGACTTTGTAGACAGCACTTCAGAAAATAAACCATTCTTACCAGTTTACCTGATAGAAACGCTTTCTGATTATTATCACCAGAATAATCCCGCCCGTACCAGGGAAGAAATAAAAGGGACTATTACAAATGGTATTGACAATGAAAGCATCATGAAGCAATTGGGCGCTACGTATCAGAATGTGGATGTATATAATAATTCAATCCCTGTTTTTGATAAAAATTTTGTAAGCCCTTTCAGTGATTTTGGTGATAATTTTTATTCATTCCAATTACTGGATACACAATACCTGAATCAAAAACGCCTGGTGCATTTTTCATTTACGCCAAAAAGAAAAGGTGAAAACACATTCACCGGCGATGCCTGGATCAATGATACTTCTTTTGCTATTCAAAAAGTAACACTTCGCCCTTCTTCAGATGCGAATATCAATTTTATAAAAAGCTTATCCATTATCCAGGAATTTAAACTGATCAATGACAGTACCTGGTTTTTATATAAAGATAAATTCGTGGCAGACATTGCACCATTGGGAAATAACCGGATCGCATTTAAAGGGCGTAAGACAGCCACCTATACTAAAGTGCTTACCAACAGTGATTCAATAACGAATGTATTAGGGAAAAATAAAAGCGCCGAAGACATTATTTTACTCCCGGGACAACAGGAAAGATCAGATACTTTCTGGGTAGAAAACCGGCATGAGCCATTGAATAAAAATGAGCAATCCGTTTATAAATTGTTAGATACACTGGAGAAAACGCCTGCTTACATACATTACCGGAATACATTGAACTTTCTTTTTTCGGGTACAAAAGATATTGGCAATATCCGTATTGGCCCCTGGTATTATTGGCTCAGCGGAAATTCCTGGGAAGGCACCCGTTTGCGTTTTGACCTGGCCACCAATGAAGGCTTCAGTAAAAAAATAAATTTAAACGGTTATGTGGCGTATGGATTTTCGGATCAGAAATTTAAAGGAAAAGCAGAAATAAAATATTTATGGAGCCGCGATCCCTGGTCCTACGTGTCGCTTTCTTATAAAAACGATTTGGATAATGGGGTAGTGTATTATGACCAACTGGGCACGGATAATTTATTTGGTTTGTTTTTGCGAAAGCCCGGTGTCAGTTCCAAATTTCAAAATATAGAAGAAAAGAAATTTGAATTTTATAAAGAAAATAATCATGGCTTTGGTTTTGGGATTACCGCCACTTCAAAAGAATTTACACCTTTGCAAAATTTGCCTGGGAAAGAATATTTTCCTGTAAAAGATGGAGAATCGCTGAACAATTTTGAAACTGCCATTCGTATACGATATGCATTCAGTGAAAGAACGTTAATTGATAATTTCAGCAGGACCAGCCTGGGCAGTGATCTTCCAATCATTGAATTGAAATATGCCCATGGTTTTAAAAATGTTTTAAACAGTAGTTATACGTATAATAAAGTGGATCTTTCTATAAGTGATTACCTGAATGTATCTCCTTATGGAAATATTTATTATAATATATATGCGGGCAAAATTTTCGGCACATTACCCTATAACTTACTGGATGTTTTACCTGGAAATGAGTGGTATTATTACAGCAGGTATTCCTTTAATTTGATGAATCGTTTTGACTATTTAACGGATGAATATGCGGGCATTAATGTGGAGCATAATATAGGCAGCGGCTTATTTAAATATATACCTATTACCCGAAAATTAAAACTCCGCCAGTTCTGGGAAGCCAAAGCCATCATAGGAAATTTAAGCGATGCAAACAAGCAATTGAATTTCATACAGGGATATCCTTTTCAATCACTTGATGGGAAAGCATACCTTGAAGTGGGAACCGGAATAGATAATATCCTGAAATTTTTCCGCGTAGATTTTTTATGGCGTGTATTGCCACAGCCCTTACCCAGCGTGGCTTCTCAACGCTTCGGTGTTTTCTTTGGCTTCAGGCTGAGTTTATAAAATAATAGGATTTGGTATTTTAAATTTAAGCCTTTGTCTGTATTGGCTTATCTTTCATTTACTTTTTTGTCTTGACACAAAAAAGTAACCAAAAAAGTCAAGGCTACATAAAAAAAGCTAAAAATTTAAATGCCTGCCTAAAATGAAATTAGCTCAATCAAAAGAATATATCCCAGGTGTAATGCGACTTACCAGCAAAGTGCTATGCCGAACCTTGGTAACATCAATTTCATTTCTTAACGGCATTCATTCAAATTTTCTTTACGCTTTTTTTCTGAGGCCGAAGCAAAAACTCACTTCAACTTTATAGTGTGCTCGTTCTACATAATCCTATAAAATAAAGCTCATTAATCTTTTTTATCTAATAAAGGTTCGCGCAGGGATACAGGTGTGGAAGATTTATTTTTACGTATCCGCAAATTCAACATTTCCACCGCAATAGAAAAAGCCATGGCGAAATACACATAATTTTTCAGGTTCATTTCGTGGGAACGTTCGCTGTCCCAGCCTTCCACCAGCAATACAAAACCGATCATAACGAGGAAGGAAAGTGCCAGCATTTTTATGGTCGGATGTTTATGAATAAAATTGGCAATCGCCGCACTGAATAGAAACATCAGGATCATTGCGACAACAACTGCCGCGATCATTATTTCAAGATGCTTTGCCGTTCCCGCGGCAGTGATAATACTATCAAAACTAAAGATCATATCAATGAGAATGATCTGCAACATGGCATTTCCAAAAGTCAATACTTTCTTTTTTGTTTGACCTGTATGTTCATCTTCACCTTCCAGCTTATGATGGATTTCCATCACAGTTTTATAAATTAAAAAGAGGCCTCCTCCCAGCATGACGAGACTGGCGATATCAAACCCTTTTCCAAAAATGGTAAATAGCGCAATACCTTTTTGCGTAAGTAACCAGGACAATGCAAATAGCAAAGCAGTCCGTACGATCATACCGCTAAACATCCACATCCATCTTGCACGGTTTTGTTTTTCTTTTGGAAGCCTGTTCATAATAATGCTTACAAAAATCACATTATCAATTCCCAGTACAACTTCAAGAATGACCAGGATAAAAAAACTGATAATACTTTCACTCGTCAACAAATGTTCCATATAAATAATTTATTAGTTTTTAAAACTGTTGCATATTTTTTTAACGATTCCCGGCCCTTCATAAATAAATCCTGTCCACACCTGGATGAGCTTTGCGCCATACAGGAATTTTTCTCCGGCATCTTTACCGGTAAAAATACCGCCACTGGCAATCAGGGGAATTTGTCCGCCGGATTTTTCAAACAGATACTGAAGTACTTCCGTGGATTTTTTTTGTAATGGTTTTCCACTCAATCCTCCATTACCGATTTTTTCTATTTCGTTTTTTGATATTGATAAGCCTTCTCTCGAAATAGTGGTATTGGAAACCACCAGCCCGGATAAATTTACCTCTGAAGCAAGATCCATAATATCATTCAATTGTTCATTTGTAAGATCTGGTGCGATCTTTAAAAATAAGGGTTTTGGAAAAGCTTTTGTATTATTTATTTTTTGCAAATTATCCAGGATTTGTTTTAATGCGTTTTTTTCC
>JBAQJB010000017.1:0-27137 GCA_049289155.1 Chitinophagaceae bacterium | reverse complement strand
TCTATTTGGTATTGGCTGCACAGTTTGAAAGTTTTTTAGATCCACTCACAATCATGTTTACAGTTCCACTTGCCCTGGCCGGCGCATTACTTAGTTTATATGTTCTTGGCCAGACATTGAATATTTTTTCACAAATTGGAATGATCATGCTGGTGGGCCTGGTTACTAAAAATGGAATTTTAATTGTGGAATTTGCGAATCAAAAACGCCTGCAGGGAATGGGAAAAAAAGAAGCCGTGATTGAAGCGGCGACACAAAGGCTTCGCCCGATTTTAATGACAACATTAGCTACATCTCTCGGCGCATTACCTATTGCAGTGAGCCTGGGCGCAGCTTCTACAAGCCGCATGCCTTTAGGAACAGTAATTGTTGGCGGACTTTTATTTTCATTATTTTTAACCCTGCTTGTGATACCCGCGATTTATATGTATTTATCCGGAAAACATAAAGCACACATTACACATATTTCAGAATAATTTTTGCGCAGCAAAATATGAAAACAAAAAGATTGATGAAAAAATGGATTTATTTATTGTTGATTTTAATTCCTGGTTTTTCAAAAGCCCAGCAATTAACGCTGGACCAATCATTGCAAATAGCGTTAAAAAATAATTTTGATATACAGCTTGCAAGAAATAGTGTAGAGATCAATACGATCTTCAATGATTATGGAATTGCGGGTGGTTTACCACAGGTAAATGGAACGATAACAGACAATGAACAGTTCACGAATTTAAGCCAGAAATTAAGCAACGGCACGAACATCAACCGCAATGGTGCGCTTAGTAATAATTTAAATTCTGCTGTTGCCGGTAGTATTTTATTGTATAATGGGATGCGCGTGGTGACTACAAAAAAGCGGCTTGAAACGTTACAAAGCCAAAGTGAATTGTTGCTCAATGCGCAAATACAAAATACCATCGCACAAGTGATGACGCAATATTTTACCATCATTCAACAACAGGAATATTTGAAAACAATTGATGTATCCATTGTCGCTTCCGCACAACAACTGGAGATCATTAAAAATCGCCAGTCAGTCGGCCTTGCCAATAATGCAGATCTTTTTCAATCACAAATTGATTTAAATATTCTTCAGCAAAATAAGCAAACGCAATTGCTATCGATCAACCAGTCAAAAGCGGAACTGTTGAATTTACTCAATCTCAAAACAGACTCTTCAATTATTATTAAAGATACTATTCTGGTAGATGAGCATATTGTATTGGAGAATGTATTAAACGGATTGCAAAAAAATCCGCAAATGCAGGCTGCGGATTTACAGGTTGCGATCAATCGTTTTTTAGAAAAAGAAACACATGCGGATCGCTTACCCACTGTGCGTTTAAACTCAGGTATTAATTATAACCGTTCACAAAGTAATGCAGGATTTAATTTACTCAATCAAAGTTATGGCCCTTATATTGGGTTTGGGATTACAATCCCTATTTACAATGGAAATATTTTAAAGAAGCAGGAACAGGTTGCTGCTATTGATACGCGGACAGCTCGTTTACAATATGAACAATTATCCGCATCTAATAATGCGCAGGCTGTAAAAACATATGAAGCCTACAGGAATGCATTGGATCAATTGGAAACGGCTGATAAAAATTATGCATTATCGGGACAACTTTTAAATTTAGTGACTTTAAAATTTCAATTGAAAGCTGCGACTATCGTGGATTTAAAGCTGGCTCAACAAAGTTTTGAAACAGCGGGATTTCAAAAAGTCAATCAAAGTTTCATTGCAAAATCCGCGGAAATAGAATTGAAGCGGTTAATGAATGAATTAGTTTTTTAAAAAAATAGTGTATGAAAAAAATTGCAGTAATTCCTGCGCGTTATGCCGCTTCCCGATTTCCCGGTAAGCTCATGCAATTGCTGGGAAATAAGCCTGTCATTCGGCATACATATGATAATACCATTGCCACTGGTTTATTTGATGAGGTATGGGTAGCAACGGATAGTGAAATTATTTTTAATGAAATAAAAAGCCATGGAGGTAACGTGGTAATGAGTACCCGATTTCATGAAAGCGGTAGTGACCGTATTGCAGAAGCTGTTGAAAATATGGATGCGGATATTATTGTAAATGTACAGGGCGATGAACCCTTTGTACAAAGGAATGCTTTGGAAAAATTATTAGAGGTATTTAAAAATACTTCCGGCGGAAATGTACAAGTGGCAAGCCTCATGCAGCTAATGCAGGACCAGGAAAATATTGATGATCCGAATTATGTAAAAGTTGCAGTTGATAAAAACAGCCATGCATTATTTTTCAGCAGAAGCGTAATTCCATTTCCGCGAAGCAGGGAAACTGCCATCAATTATTATGAGCACATTGGAGTATATGCATTTACCAAAAATATTTTACTGGCATTTACACAATGGCCGCAAACTCCATTGGAGCGTGCTGAAAAAATTGAATGCCTCCGCTATCTTGAAAATGGAATTTCAATAAAAATGATTTTGGTTGATTACATGGGAATTGAAATTGACACTCCTGAAGATTTGGTGAAAGCAGCAAAATTCATTTCCGGAAATTAAAATTATAGAATGGAAAACCTTTATTGCACAATCATACAAACTTCACTTGCCTGGGAAGATAAAGCGGCGAATTTAGAAATGCTGGGTAAAAAAATTTTTGCAATAAAGGATAAAACGCATATTGTTATTTTACCTGAAATGTTTTCTACCGGTTTTAGTATGAAACCTGAAATCCTTGCCGAGTCAATGGATGGGGATACTGTTGCCTGGATGAAGGACATTGCAAGGAATAAAAAAATCATTCTCACAGGCAGCCTGATGATCAAAGAAAATGATGCCTATTATAACAGGCTCTTATGGGTTTTACCAAACGGTGAAATTGGTTATTATGATAAAAGGCATTTGTTTGGTTATGGGAAAGAAGATGAACACTATTCGCCTGGAAAAACCAGGATGATTGTTTCGGTCAATGGTTGGAAAATAAATTTACAGGTTTGCTATGACCTGCGTTTTCCTGTTTGGGCGAGACAAAATATGCGGGAAAATTCAAACAAAGATGAATATGATGTACTGATGTATGTAGCTAACTGGCCGGAAAAAAGATCGCATGCATGGAAAACTTTATTGGTTGCTAGAGCGATCGAAAATCAATGTTATGTTATTGGCGTGAACCGGGTAGGAAATGACGGTAACGATATTTATCATAGTGGCGACAGCATGGTTATGGGTCCTTTGGGCGAAATATTATTTGAAAGATCACATGATGAATGTGTGCAGACAATTATCCTCGATAAAAGTAAACTGGATGATGTAAGAAATCAATTTCCTTTTTTAAGTGACGCAGATAATTTCTCCATTTCAAATTGATAGAATTATTTTTTTTGAGTTTCAGCAATCAAAGTTTTCACTTTCTTTATTTTTAAATCAATGCCATCGCGTATGGCATTTGAAGATGGCTGTACTTCTATATCCGGTGTAATTCCCTTTCCTGTTGCGGGTTTGCTGCTGTTTTCAACAATACGAAACATAGGTAAAATCACGCGCAGTTTACTATTAGGTAAAATGATTTCCGGTAAATAAATCGCAGATGTTCCTTCATTGCCACCGCCACTTTCTTCGCCGATCACTGTTACATTTTCCTGGCCTTTTAATTTCGATACAAACAAAGATCCGGCAGAAAAAGTAAAACCATCCTGCAGGATATAAATATTTCCGTGAAAATTTGTATTCCTGCGTGGCTGGAATGCATGTTTTTCTAGAAAAGAAAAATGATACAAGCCATCCTTTTTTTTCCTGCTTGTAAATAAAGCAGCGATGTCATAAATATATGGGGGCTGTAAATATGTTGTGTATTTGAATGTATGCGTATTTGCAACTACAGTATCCGCAAAATTAAAAGATGTATTGATAAGATATTTTGTGAGGAGAATACCCAGGCTCACTTTCCCTCCGGTATTATCCCGCACATCCACCACGAGGTTTTGTATATTTTTTCCTTTAATTTCTTTAAAAGAGCGCCTGAAAAACGGCCGCAGTTTTCCCCCGGAAAAAGTTGAAACCCGCATGTATGCAGTTTTTGAGGAACTGTCAAATTCCAATGTTCTTTTGTTGAATAAATAACGCTCTCTTCGAACTTTAGCTGGAATCTTTTTTATTTTTTGATCCGGTTTTTTAACAGGTGTTTTTAACGAGGTGTCGCGGATCGGTTTGTATGCCGGTATTGTTATAAATTTTTCAGGGCCCGTTGAATCAATATAACCCAGCGTATAAAAATCTGCATTCGGAAATGCAAATGCATAAAACAGGGAGAAATTTTTACTCAGCATCTGGTATTTAAAATTATTGGCGTACCCATCACTACTTAAAAACTGGAAAATGGAATCAATGGTATACTGATTATTATTCCCGTTGATGGAAGTTATGACGGTTCCTCTTTTTAAAACGGAATCATTTTTAAGGAAATTATAAACGACAACCATACTATCCTTCCATACTTTTAATGCAAGCGGAAACCTTTTTGTATCATGCGTTTCCGCATATTGTGTATATTTTTTTGATGGCCTTACTGTTGTATGGCCGCTCCTGATCTTACTGATAAACCAGGCCAGCTTTTTTCGAAACGCAAATTCAGTGAGCGAGTCGGAAATACTTTCCAGCGTTGAATTGTAGTAACTATTTAAACTGTCTTTTGAAACGTATTCATATAAACCCGGTTGCCGTGCCTCGAGTATTTTTTTAGTAAGAGAAAAGTCTTCACGTAATTTTTCAGGCGCAATTTTGTTTACTGGTGAATAAGTAATTTTTGAAGTGGTGCAGCTGTTGAAAAAAAATACACAGGCAAGTAAATAAAAAAAAGTGTGGATTTGCTTTAGCAAAAAAAAGATCCGCATGTTCATGTTGCAAATATTTATTTTGCCCCAAATGCATTCCAGCCCTGCGCAACAATATCTACTGTATTTCCACCCTTCGTGATGAGCTTGGTTTTTTCATCTGCATCTGTCATATATCCAACGATAGCAATTTGATCATTGGTATTTATTTTTTCATAATCCTCCTGGTTTACTGTAAAGAGTAATTCATAATCTTCGCCACCATTTAGCGCACACATCGTTGGGTCGAGTGAAAATTTAAATGCTGCATTCCGGGTTTCATCAGCAATTGGAATTTTATCTTCATGTATCCTGCAGCCTAAATTACTTTGCCTGCAAATATGTAAAATGTCGCTGCTCAAGCCATCACTAAGATCCATCATAGCGGTTGGCAGAATTTTATTTTTTTCAAAAAATTCAATAATATCTTTTCTTGCTTCGGGCTTTAAAAAACGACCGATCACATATGATTCATTTTCCAGGTCGGGTTGAATTTTGGGATTCTCCAGGAATATTTTTTTCTCCCTTTCCAATAAGGTCAGGCCGATGAAAGCCGCGCCCAGGTCACCGCTTACGCAAACAAGGTCTCCTTTTTTTGCACCATCTCTTTTTACAAAATGATTGGGCGTTACTTCACCGATCGCTGTGACAGATATAATAAAACCTTTTTGTGAAGACGACGTATCGCCACCTACCAGGTCCACGCCATATTTTTCGCAGGCCAAAAAAATGCCTTCATAAAATTCGGTCACGGCTTCTGTAGTAAACCGGCTGCTGATCGCAATGCTCACCGTGATTTGTGTGGGCGTTGCATTCATGGCATAAATATCACTCAGGTTCACAACCACACTTTTATAACCCAAATGTTTGAGTGGATTATACATGAGGTCAAAATGGATTCCGTCGATGAGCAGGTCTGTACTTATCACAGTTTGTTTTCCGAAATGATCAATCACTGCACCATCATCGCCAACTGCGAGTATGGTAGAAGCATTTTGAATTTCAAAATTTTTTGTGAGGTGTTCAATCAGTCCAAACTCGCCGAGGCTGCTGATTTCAGTAAGTTCACTCATCTTTTATAATTTTTAATTGCAAATATATTTTAAAAGTTGTGCATGAATTTTTCCATTCGTTGCTATTAATCCATTGTGATAAGGATCATAAGGATCACCGCTAAGATTGGTGACTTTTCCTCCAGCTTCTTCTACTATTAAAAAACCGGCGGCAGTATCCCAGGGTTGAAGGCTGTGTTCATAAAACCCATCGAATCTTCCACATGCAACATAACAAAGATCAATGGCCGCGCTGCCCAGTCGCCGGACAGGAATGCCCTGCCTGATCAATGCATTGAAAACTTCAAGTGGCCCGTTTTTTTCATCAAGGTATTTATATGGAAAACCCGTAGCCAGGCAACTTTTCAAAATATCATTATTCTCACTTACTTGTATGCGCGCCTCATTTAAAAATGCGCCTTTACCTTTTTCTGCGAAAAAAAATTCCCCAATCAATGGATTGAAAACCGCGCCCATTATGATTTTGCCATTTTTTTCCAAAGCAATACTTACACAACAAATGGGAATGCTATGTGCAAAATTAACCGTTCCATCAATCGGGTCTATGATCCATTTATATTCTGTATTGCCTTCAATGATACCGTATTCCTCACTTAAAATTTGATGACCGGGAAATTGTTTTTGTATTATTTGAATGATCGCTTTCTCACTGGCATGATCAATTTCTGTGACAAGGTTATTAATACCTTCCTTATTTTTGATAATAAAAGAGGTATTAAAATGTTCTTTTAAAATTGCCGCACCTGCTTTTGTCGCATTCATAAGTGTTTCACGAAGCATACACAAATATAAGGCGGAAGCAGGGTGTATATTGCAGGGCAGTAAAAAATAACATTCCTGCCAGTTTTTAATTTTAAAAAATGAATATTCCTTTCAATATATAAAAGCAAGCAACCTGGACATATCAATTATCATAGTCAGTTATAATGTAAAATATTTTTTAGAACAATGCCTTTGTTCAGTACAACGTGCTATACAAAATTTTCAAACGGAAGTGATTGTTATTGATAATTGTTCATCTGATGGAAGTATGGAATATTTGCAGCCACGTTTTAATTGGGTTCGGTTTATTGAAAATGAAATAAATATGGGTTTTGGGAAAGCAAACAATAAAGCTTTTTCATTGTGCAGTGGCAGGTATATTTTATTTTTAAACCCGGATACTTTATTAGCGGAACATACACTTGAAGCATGTATGGAAATATTTTCCAAAAATCAACAATGTGGCGCAATAGGTGTACGGATGCTGGATGGTAATGGACATTTTT
Source organism: Chitinophagaceae bacterium (assembly GCA_049289155.1). Classification (GTDB taxonomy): domain Bacteria; phylum Bacteroidota; class Bacteroidia; order Chitinophagales; family Chitinophagaceae; genus JAFDXJ01. The sequence goes on along the minus strand of JBAQJB010000017.1, from coordinate 19,937 downwards.
TGGCAGAAAGCAAACGGTCAATTCCTGCAGCCGGAAATACGTTTTATAAATTAGCAGGATTCGCTGCTGCCTTCCCGCATTCCAAAATTTTTAATAATTATGCCCTGGGAAATTTATCTCCTGAAAAAATGTATCCTGTACCTGTTTTATCAGGCGCCTGTATGATGGTGCAAAAAAAATTATTGGATGAAACCGGCGGCTTTGATGAAACTTATTTCATGTATGGCGAAGACATTGATTTAAGTTACCGGCTTTTGCAAACAGGGTATGAAAATATATATGCAGGCCATATTCCCATGATTCATTTCAAAGGAGAAAGTACGAATAAAAACCAGGCGGATTATGCCAGACGGTTTTATGGAGCCATGGATATTTTTGTTTCAAAACATTATGCGGGTAAGACCGGTATGCTCAAAAAAATGTTTTTAAGAACTGGAATTCTATCCGCTTCACTTATGTTTAAAATGAAATTATTATTTGCCCCCAAAGCACAGAATTCAATAAGCAGAGATGAAGCCGTTACTTATTATCTAACAGGTGATGCAGTAGGTATTGCTGAATCACATTCCATATTGTTGAATGCAGGTATTGATGTGGATAGAATCTCAACACTTCGAACATTAACAAATCACAAAAAGCTGGCAAACAATTCGGCAATAGTTTTTTGTATGGGAAGTTTTACGCTTGAAGATGCTATGCAATTCATGCAGGATTCTTCCTCATTACAATACTACTTTCATTATATAGGATCGAATACTATTATCGGAAGTAATGATAAAAATAGCACCGGCATTTTTTTTACAAAATGATTCCAGTTACCGGTTATATATTACAAGTCGTTATATTAACAACAAAACACTTAAATTCGTAGTTCTTAAACCCCATTCATACATGCCATTATTTGATATAAAGTTACCAAATAGTGTTGCCCGTGCATTACGATTGCCAACTAATAATCCTGAACGCCAGCAGGTTCATATCTTAAAAAAATTATTGAGAAAAGCTCGGTTCACAGATTTTGGCCGGCACTACCAGTTTGATGAAATTTTAATGAGTGGGCAAGTAGCTAAAAACTTCCAGGATATTGTGCCGGTGCATAATTATAATTCCATGTATGAACAATGGTGGAAGCAGGCACAGGCGGGCTTTCCGGATATCTGCTGGCCGGGAAAAATTAAATATTATGCGTTGAGCAGTGGGACCAGTGAAGCTTCCAGTAAATTTATTCCCATAACTACCGATCTGCTAAAAGGAAACCGGATGGTGATGGTAAAACAATTATTAAGCCTTCGCTATTACCAGGATCTGCCCATGCGTTCTATCGGAAAAGGCTGGCTGATGATCGGCGGAAGTACTGAGTTGGAAAAAGGCCCCGGTTATTATGCAGGGGATTTGAGTGGTATCACTGCAAAGAAAGCGCCCATTTGGTTTCAACCATTTTATAAGCCCGGAAAAAAAATTGCGAAGGTGAAAGACTGGGATAAAAAAATGGATGAGATCGTGGAAAATGCACCTTCCTGGGATATTGGTTTTATTGTGGGTGTACCTGCATGGATTCAAATATGCATGGAAAAAATTATTGAAAAATATAAACTCAATACCATTCATGATATATGGCCAAACCTTGCATTTTTTGTGCATGGTGGAGTGAGCTTTGAACCTTATAAAAAAGGGTTTAAAAAATATTTGGGAAAACCATTGATCTATATTGAAACTTACCTGGCGAGCGAGGGTTTTATTGCTTACCAGGACAGGCAATATGCAAAAGGTATGCGGCTTGTAACAAATGAACATATCTTTCATGAATTCATTCCCTTTGACGATAAAAATTTTGACGCATCGGGAGATATGCTCCCGGGAGCAAAAGTGCTTATGATCAATGAAGTGGAAGAAGGAAAAGATTATGCTTTATTGATCACAACCAGCGCTGGTGCCTGGCGTTACCTGATTGGCGATACCATTCGTTTTGCAGATAAACAAAGAAGCGAGATCGTAATTACAGGCCGCACCAAACATTTCTTAAGCCTCGTGGGAGAACACCTGAGCGTGGACAATATGAATAAAGCCATTCAAAACCTGGGTGATCAGTTAAATATTTCTATACCTGAATATACTGTCACCGGCGAAAAGTATGGTGACTTTTTTGCGCATCACTGGTATATTGCCTGTGATGATGAAACAGATGCGATTGTGGTTAAAGAAAATTTAGACAGGCAGTTAAAATCTTTAAATGATGATTATGCAGTGGAAAGAAGCAGTGCATTAAAAGAAATCTTTGTTGATATTTTGCCACATGAAAAATTCCTGGAATTTATGCGTCTCAAAGATAAAGTTGGCGGCCAGCACAAGTTTCCAAGGGTTTTAAAAGGTTCAATGCTTGCAGAATGGAAAGCATACCTGGAAACATGATGTTATAATTTATAAGATCTTACCTGTATCCGGCAATGTATAGTTGTGGTTTTGTATGAATCTTTTTATTTTCGTAAAGGCTATCCTGCCATTTATAAAAAAAATCACGCATGCTTGCTGCCCTGGTAAAAGGCCTTGCTCTAGGTTTAATGCTCAGTATTTCTGTTGGGCCCGTGATTTTTTCTATTATAAAACAAAGTATAAACAACGGGCATAAAGGAGGTTATTTTTTCGTTGCCGGTGTTTCTTCGAGTGATATAGCATTAGTTATCCTTTGTAATTTTTTTACAAGTTTATTCCACTCAGCTATGAATCATGAGTTGATCATTGGTACTATTGGTAGTATGTTTTTGATCAGCATGGGTGTATACAATATTTTTTATAAAAAAGTAGAAATTGCAATAGAAGGTAATGTACAGATAAAGGCATTCCGCAAACGGGACCTTGTCGGTATTTTTTTATCCGGCTTTTTTATGAATTTGTTGAATCCCGGTGTTTTTCTTTTCTGGGTGGCCGCTTCTGCAACTATACTCGCGGATTCTAAAACGGAAGTTCACGATATACAATACCGCATTATTGTTTTTGCAACATGCCTGGCTTTTGTTTTAATGGCGGACATTACTAAAGTGCTATTGGCGAATAAGATCCGCGCCAGGCTTACACCACACAACATTCATATCATCAACCGTATTTCCGGAATTATTTTAATTGGCTTTGGTATAGCTTTATTTATTGGTATTGCTTTCCGCTCAGGGGTTTTTACAAGCGGTCATGTTTAACGATTTATTATAGGCACATTCATAGAATCCCGATTATTTTCATATGATGAAATTAATTTTTACAGGACTGTTTTTATTTTTTCTGCATACGACCTATGCTCAAAATGACTTTATTGTACTACAAAAAAAAGGCAGGACTATCCAGCGTTACTTCGCCGGAAATAATATTTCATTTTACACAGATGAAGGGTTTTTAATAACCGGGAATATTAAAAAATGTGTGCATGATTCTTTGTTTATTGATATTCCCATAACAATGGATATACATACAATATTTGGAATTGTACCCGATACAACAGGCTTTACTTATTATAAGATCAATATCAATAAAATTGCCATGATCCCGGCCAAAAGAATGAGTGCTGCTGCGTTTGGTAATACAGCCATAAGAGCTGGCGTATTAATCGGCAGTATTTTCCTGGCAAATAAAATAGATTTCCCGGATAATCAAAATGCGACTTATGCGCTTCAATTTTTTATGGCCGCAGCCATCAATGTGGGAATGGCTTTTGTAAAACCATTCAACACGAATAAACCTACAGGCTATCCTATTGGGCATAAATATAAGCTCGTATTTATGCATGTTTCGAATCCATAAAGCAGTCAGCTCATGCGACAAAAAAATAAGCATAAAAAATTTAGTGTATGGCGATTGATAAAACGGGTTGTACTTATTAGTTTTTTTTCCTCCCTTTTATATGTGCTCATTTGTAAGTGGGTAATGCCGCCAGTAACGATCACGCAGTTAAGTGATTGGATTAGTGGAAATGGTTTAAAGCGGGATTATATTTCCTGGGATGAAATTCCTTCAAACGTAAAGCTGGCAGCTATTGCAAGCGAAGACCAGTTGTTTCCTGTACATACTGGTTTCGACTGGGATGCCATTCAAAAAAGCATTGAAGCCAGTAAAAAAAACAGTTCAAAAACAGCAGGTGCCGGTACCAGTACCATCAGCCAGCAAGTAGCAAAAAATGTTTTTCTCTGGCAGGGAGAAGGAGTTTCAAAATATATCCGCAAAATACCTGAAGTGTATTTTACAAAACTGATCGAATGGATATGGGGAAAGAAAAGGATCTTAGAAGTGTACCTCAATGTGATTGAAATGGGAAAAGGAATCTATGGCATTGAAGCCGCGGCACAAAATTATTACCACGTTTCCGCAGGCAAACTCACCCGAACCGAATGCGCACAAATCATTGCCTGCCTGCCGAATCCAAAATTATATACGGTGCAGCCAATGAGTAAATATGTTTCCTGGAAATCGAAATGGATCCTCAAACAAATGAATAATATTTCTGATGATAAAGAAATCCGCACACTGATCCATTTATAAAATACCATTTCGACGGTACAACAGGTAACGCAAAAATCTTTATCTATGCGTTAATATGAAACCAGGGAATGCATATAACAGATATTTGTCACCCACTTTTCTATTGTTATTGCTGGGAAATTTTTATTGTATTTATTATTATGTTACACAACCCAAAGGATTTGATTCAGTGATCTGGATCTATTGGTTTCAAAGTGTGATCATTGGCTTATTCAATTTTTTGGACCTGCTAACCGTGAAAAGCTTTGATACCGAAGGCATCAAGATAAACGGAGCGCCGATGAAAAAAGATCAGAATGGTTGCATGGCTTTCTTTTTTTTAATTCATTATGGAATTTTTCATTTTGTGTACTGCATATTCCTGGCGACACAAATTGGTGTTCTTTCCGCGATGACCAAAATGGTTTTCATTGGTATTATTGTATTCCTCATCGAATCACTGGTAGATTTCCGGCACCGTAAACAAATGGAAAAAACACGTGTTGTAAATTTTGGCTACCTTTTCTTCCTGCCTTATATACGTGTAATTCCCATGCATCTATTTATACTGGTTCCCGTATTCCTCGGAATCACAGGTAGTATCTTATTTTTACTTTTAAAATTTTTGGCAGATATACTTTCTTTTTTTATTTATCGGCGCATTTTCAAAAAATCGGTGATCCTTTAGCAAGCCAAATATCCGGAAGAGCATTTATATGCAGGCTAAATAATGAAATACTTTTTTGAGCCCATAAATTTTTTTAAATTGTGAAAGAAACGTACAAACCTATTACCTGTTTTTTTGGAAAATCATTCAATGAATAAATTTTCTTATCTCGAAAATGAAACGGATTCAATCCGGCCTACCAGGAAAAAACCTTTATATCCTGTTTGCGAACGGTTGCGTGAATACCTGGTGGAATATGGCAGGGAAATGAATCTCCCCGCGGGTTACAGGGATTTATTGAGGTTTACGTATTCTGTTCCGTTAAAAGATAAATATGGTAAGGATACGCTTTGGGAAACGGTGAGCTATGATATGCGTGACTGGAAATACCTGCGCGAAAGTTTGGTAAGTATTTATGCAAGTATCAAAACGGAAGGCGACTATAGTTTTATCAATCACCTCGATGTAGCAAGAATTGATTTCTGCAGTTTTGGAAACAGCCAGCCATTCCGCATACGTATCGTGAATAAATTTAATGACAACTATGATCATTATTATATAAAACCTGCAGATGCAAACCGGGTTTATGGACTCGAGCTGGAACATTTATTATCACCCAACCGGATCACCTATCTCACGAACAGGCAAACACTGGTAGAAGAACATATACCTGGAATTCCGGGTGATATTTTTATTCAAAATTATTTGAACAGGCCGGATACCAACCCCATCCGCCTTGCCAAAGAATTCGTGAAATTTAATGAACGATGTTTTGTCCGTTTGCTGGGCGATATGCGTAGTTATAATTTTGTTTTTAATATTACACCGGACATCGAAGATGTGCAATATAATATTCGTGCGATTGATTTTGACCAGCAATCTTATGAAGGCCGGAAGAATCTTTATCTCCCCCAGTTTTTTAAAGAAAACAAACCCCTGGTCGAACTGGTGATGAAACATTTAAATACTACTACCATTGCGCAATACCAGGCTGAAGAGCACAACATGATGGCATTCCGGCTTATTTCATCACGTTACCGCGTGAAGGAATTACTCGATATTATGCAAAGTGATCATATTTCCAAAACGGAAAAGATGGAACAACTCCGGGATGAATTATCTGAACATTTTCACATGAAAATATTTTTAAAATCACAAAACATGGGAGAGGTTTTAAAAACCCAGTTGAAACAATCACTCCATACAAGCCTCAAATTAATTCCAAAAACGAAAAGCCGGTTTGGTGACTAAATGCTGAAAATTTATTTTACTTCCTGGTTTTTTTTGATCGCCAGTAAAGAAAAATCGCTGTCTTCTTTTTCTATTGTATTTTCCAAAACACCTAATGCATCTATAGTTAAATTAATTTGATCACCGGCTTCCAGCCATTGAGGTGTAAAGTTGGGATCATTCAATTTTCCTGTGCCGTTCAATTCCAGGAAACAGCCGGTACCACAGGTTCCGCTGCCAATGACATCACCGGGCTGAAGCGTTACACCATACGAACAACGTTCAATGATTTCTGCAAAAGTCCAGTCCATATCACCCACATTTCCTTCACTTACTTTTTTACCATTTACCGTACACTCCATTTTTAAATTCCATGATTTCCCGGTATGCCCTTCCTTCGCCGGAATTTCATATTGCTCCAGTTCATCCAGGCTTACTAGGTATGGGCCAATCACAGTTGAAAAATCTTTTCCTTTTGCGGGGCCAAGATTTAATTGCATTTCTTCCATTTGTAATCCACGTGCACTCATATCATTCATGATCATGAGGCCGCCGATATAATTGTCCGCATCTTCCGCGCGTATATTTCTTCCTGCCCTGCAAATCACAATGGCCACTTCGAGTTCGAAATCTAATTTTTGAAAATGATCCGGCATACAATAAATTTTTCCAGGGCCTTGTATGCTGTGGTGATTGGTAAAATAAAAAATAGGAAACTCATCAAATGCTGCAATCATTTCCACACCTCGGTTTCGTCTTGCGGCAGCTACGTGCTGGCGGAATGCATAACCGTCCCGGCAACTGGAAGGAAAAGGTATCGGCGCCAATAATGCTACGCTATCTATTGGTGTGCCCGTGATTTTTGAATATTCATTATTTGCTAAGGCTTTATTTGCTTTATATAAATTTTCAAAATTATCATCCCAGTAAATCAATAACATATTCATGGATGAAGGAAAATCAGGGTGTAATTTATCAGTGTCGTATAAAAGATTATTGTGCATGAGTGCAAGTTGGTCATGTCCTTCTTTCAGGTAAGAAACTAATTTCATGTGCGCTGTTTTTATTTTTTGTGTAAAATTAATTCAAAGATTTTGTGGAATGTATTTAAAAAAACTGAATTGAAAAATTCATTTCACCTGCATGGCATCCCGCAACCCATTTCCCAATAAATTAAATGCCAGTACCAGGAACATAATTGCAATACCTGGTTCAAGTGCGGCCATCGGGTTGCCGGTAATTATAAAATTATAATTCTCGCGGATCATCAATCCCCAACTGGGTTGTGGCGGTTGCACGCCAATTCCCAAAAAACTCAGGCCGGCTTCTATTAATATGGCGGCTGCAAAATTCGCCGCTGCGATCACCATCACCGGGCCTAAAATATTTGGAAGAATATGGCGAAAAATAATTCTTGTATTGGAAAATCCCAATGCCCGCGCGGCTTCCACGTATTCGAGTTCGCGTGCTTCCAGTGCCTGGCCACGCACGAGGCGCGCAACATTTACCCACATTGTTAAACCAACCGCTACAAAAACCTGCCAGAATCCTTTTCCCAAAATCAGGGTTAAAGCAAAAACAAATAGTAATGTGGGAATGCTCCAGATCACATTTACAAACCACATAATCACCTTGTCCGTTTTCCCGCCATAATATCCTGCAATAAGCCCCAGGAAAATACCAATGCCTAAGGAAATTAGTACGGTGATAAGGCCTACGCTTAAACTTACGCGCGAACCAATAATGAGCCTGCTTAAAATATCTCTTCCAAATTTATCCGTGCCGAGTAAGAATGTTTTTTTAATAACAGGTGTTGTAGTTAATTTTGCTTTGGGAATTGCGATGCGCTCTGTAAGATTTTCATCAATATATTTTTGTGCAATGATGCTATCTTTATTTTCTGCGGAAGACATGATGGGAATAAAATCACAACTATCGGGCAAGCCATTGACAAGGCGATTTAAAATGCCCGGTTTTTCAACAGCACCTATTTTTTTTATTTGTAAAAAAGAGATAGAGAAACCGGGTTTTTGATTGGCAATTTCCGGGATGATCCTGTTGGCAAACGGGGAATGATCCGGCGCAATGAAATACGCGAAAACAGCCGCTATACTGGTTATTAATATGATCACCACGCCAAAAACAGCGGAGCGTTGCCTGGATAATTTTTTTAAAAAACCGGTATTCATAAAAGAAGTAAACTGTTCGTATAAAATAAATCAATGCACCTTCCTGCCTTTCCAGTTGTATGTTCCAAAAGTTCCCAATAAGCCAGAAAAAACAGTATATATAATATGAAATGGCTGCATACATGGAAACCACCAAAGTTGTTTTTGCCTGTGGAAAAATTTTGCTGCGGGATACATAAATAGTAACTCTACAAAAGTTTTAAATAAAACTATCCCAAGCCAGTAGATAATTAAATATTGAATAAAAAAAGAAGCAATTAAAATTGCCAGTAAATAAACATTCAATAAGTACACCCATAATAAAACAAGGAATATTTGTGTATCCTCGTACCGCGTGGCTTTACTGGCCCAGCGAATGCGCTGATTCAAAAAATTTTTCCAGGTTGTCATTGGTGCTGTTTGAATGGTCACTCCCGGATTGTATAAATAGCCGATCTTTCCCGGGAATTGTTTTTTTATTTTATTCATGAGCAACATATCATCGCCACTCGCAATATCATCCAATCCTTTAAAACCAGCTACTGCAAAAAAACTTTCTTTTTTATAAGCCAGGTTTGCACCATTGCACATGCTGTGAAAACCGGCTGATACAGATGCCGCAGTTATGCCCTGCAAACTAATAAAATCCAGTGACTGAAAAAGAGATAGGAAACCCTTTGTATGTGTAAATAATACTGGCGCTGCAATGAACACAGGATCTTTTTCAATAATATAGGCATTGAAAAAACGCAGCCATTCTTTACCGGCCGTACAATCGGCATCCGTCGTGATGATCCAATCAAAAGAAGCTTGACCGATAGCTGTTTCTATGGCCTTTTTTTTATAGGAATTTACGTGTTCCTGTAAAATATCTTTTAGTTGAATCAACCGGATATTTCCATGTTTTAAAGAAAACCAGTTTACAATTGATGCAGTATCATCCGTTGAAAAATCATCAATGACAATAATTTCAAAATTCTTTTTGGGATAATTGTTTTGTAAAATACTGTTGAGGCATGCACCTATATTTTTCCCTTCATCCCTTGCCGGTATAATGATGGAAAATGAATTCAATATTTGGGATTGATTTTTTGGAATAAATATTTTTAATCGCAAAAGCCATTTCCGGTACTGCAAAATTAGCAGGCCGTAAGCCAGAGGAAATAAAATCGTGCCTATTAACAGGAAGATGAACATATCGGGGCAAAGAAAATCAATATTATTGATAGAATACCCGCGCGATTTCAGGGCCGTATTTTTCGCGCAATAACTGGTGGCCCGCTTCCAGTATGAAAACTTTTACTGCGGGATTATTTTTTTTCAGGTAATTGCTTCTTCCGCTCAGGATGATGCGGTCATAACTGCCGAAAACCAGTGTGAGCGGGATTTTATATTTTAAAATATTTTTTTTAACGCGTGAAATTGCCGGTGTAAATTTTCTAAAAAGCGTCCATCTTTTATACAGCAATGCACGGGCTCCAGGGTCATCCAGGTAGTGGTGTGCAAATTTGTAAATACTTTTATTCAGCAATTTTAACTGGTAAGCGGCTTCCATGAGGTTAAAAAACCAGCCGGGATGTTGCATGGTTTTACCAAAAAGAAAATTGCCGGCCATAGTTTGTGTGGACACAAAATGCCAGAAATTTTCATGCAATCCATCCGGGCAAAAAAGTACAATTTTTTCAAAATCCCGCGGAGCTTCGGAGAAAATGCTCAAAGCAAGCCGCCCGCCCATGCTATAGCCCAGCAATTGAATTTTATTTTTTTCAGCAGTATGCATTCCTGCTGCTTCCCGCATTCCAGGTATCCACTGAAGAATATCCGGGGGCTGAAATATATTTTTTTCATTCCATTGGGTGCCACCATGCAAAGGAAGGTCAGGCGCTATGATGGTATAATCGGTGCCCAGAATTTTTTCCAGGAAATAAAAACTATCGCCGCTATCTCCATAGCCATGCAGGCAAAATAGTATTTTTGGGCCCTGTCCAAAAACATGAAACGCCACAGAAGAATTTTTATATTTTAAAATGTGCAACATCCGGGGATTTCAAATTTACAGTAGAAATTCAAGAGAAAAATATCAGGGAAAAATTATAACGACATTTTAAAAGCCTGGCAGGCAGAAAAGTTAAAAGTTTCAAAACGGTAAACGCTTTTCATTACTTAGCGTATTGTACTACCAATTTTACCAGAATTTTTAAAAGCCGTTCATTAAAAAATAGCTTTTACTCCTATCTTTGAAAAAAGGTTGCATAACTAACTATATGCCCAACAACTATTTTAAGAAAGGAGAATTATACAATATTATCAATGGGATAGCGAATACGGCAATTACCAGGCGGCTGCAAAAAAATTTCCGGGATGCCGGGTTGGAAATTACTATTGAGCAATGGAGCGTTTTATACCATTTGTGGGAAAATGATGGCCTGAGCCAACAGGACTTATGTAACCTCACGTACCGTGATAAACCTAGTGTGACGAGACTTATTGATAACCTGGAAAAACAAAAACTGGTTAAAAGGGTTTCATCGAAAGAAGACAGGCGGAAAAACATAGTGACTTTAACGGATAATGCTTTAACCCTGCAACAATCGACTTTTGAATTGGCCAATAAAACCATGGATGAAGCATTGGCAGGAATAAAAAAAGCAGATGTTGCGGTGATAAAAGAAGTGCTGCATAAAGTATTTACCAATTTACAAACAACGACCAAATAATAACAACATGGAAACAATGGAGCAAAAAAAAGAAGCGCTTCTCGGAGCTGAATGGCTGATCAAAGAAAGTAACCCGGATGAAATATTTTTCCGGGAAGATTTCACAGAAGAACAATTGATGATCCTGGATATGTGCCGCCAATTTATGGAGACAGAAGTGTACCCGGCAATCAACAGGATTGACAACCTGGAACCAGGCCTGATGCCTTCTTTACTGGAAAAGTGTGGACAAGCCGGGCTACTGGGCATTTCAGTGCCGGAAAAATATGGCGGACTTGAAAAAGATTTTGTCACCACTAATATAGTATCAGAAGGTTTGGGTTATGGTTTTTCATTTGCGGTGGCTTATTCCGCACATACAGGGATCGGAACTTTGCCCATTTTATATTTTGGTACAGAAGCACAAAAAGATACCTATTTACCAAAACTGGTGACCGGTGAATGGAAAGCTTCTTATGGCCTTACCGAACCAGGCAGTGGCAGTGATGCCTTAGGCGCAAAGAGTACGGCAACCTTGTCTGAGGATGGTAAATATTATATTTTGAATGGCCAGAAATGCTGGATTTCTAACGGAGGTTTTGCAGATGTATTTACAGTTTTTGCAAAAATTAAAGGAAAGGATCTGCCCCCTGAAAAAACAGGTTTTACTGCATTCATCCTCGAGCGCGGAATGGAAGGATTTACACAAGGACCTGAAGAACATAAAATGGGCATTAAAGGCTCTTCTACAGTACAATTGTATTTCCAGGATTGCAAAGTACCTGTAGAAAATGTATTGGGAGAAATAGGACGCGGGCATGTCATTGCTTTTAATATTTTAAATATTGGCAGGATAAAATTAGGCTCCGCAACTTTAGGCGCAGCAAAAGAAGTGGCCACAGATGCGATTAATTATGCCATTAACAGGGAGCAATTTAAAACTGCCATTGCAAATTTTGGCGCCATTAAATTCAAGCTGGCAGAAATGGGAATAAAGATCTGGGTTTCCGGAAGCGGTGTTTACAGAACAGCTAAAATGATGGATGACCAGGAACAGGAATTATTGAAAGAGGGAAAAACTTTTGCAGAGGCATTACTTGGCGCAGCGGAAGAATATGCCATTGAATGCGCGATCCTAAAAGTTGTTGGAAGTGAAGTATTGGATTACGTAGTGGATGAAAGCGTACAAATTCATGGAGGTAACGGGTTCAGCGATGAATACAATGTTTCCCGCTCTTACAGGGACAGCAGGATCAACCGCATATTTGAAGGGACTAATGAAATCAACAGGTTGCTGATTGTGGACATGACTTTAAAGCGTGCTTTAAAAGGCAGGCTTAATTTACTCGGCCCGGCTTCAGAAGTTGCCAAAGAACTGATGAGTATCCCGGACATGTCTGAAGATGATTCTTTGTTTGCCAATGAAAAAAAATATGTAGCAAATTTTAAAAAAGCGATCCTGATGGTGGCGGGTGCTGCAGTTCAAAAATTAATGGCCAATTTGCAAAATGAACAGGAAATTATTATGAACATTGCAGATATGGCGATATATACTTTTTTAAGTGAAAGTGCATTGCTCCGGTTGATGAAAATGACAAAGAAAAATGGTGAAGAGAATACACGCATTCAGCAGGATATTGTATTTACGTATATACACGATGCGGCTGATCATATTCATAAAGCGGCTAAAGATGCCATTAATGCTTTTGCTTCCGGGGATGAACTACGCATGATGCAAATCGGGTTAAAAAGATTTACTAAAACGGCGCCCTATAATTCCAAAGATGCTCGCCGACGTATTGCGGATTATATGATTGAGAAAAAGAAATATCCATTTTAATATAAAAAAAATGCCGGAAAAAAATCCGGCATTTTTTTTATAAATTATTTTTGTAAAATTACCTGCCTTTACCGTATTGCGTAAAGACGTCTTGTATTTTTTGCATCACTTCAATAAATTTTTTACGGTCTGCATTGCCGGGGCAACATTCTTCATAAAAAACCGGCTCATAAAAAGATGGCTCAGCTGTTTTTGAATTTGTAAGCCATAATAAACGGGAAGTAGTACCGTCATTGATATTACAAGTTTTTGGTGGATTGCTTCCGCAAAAATCTTTTCCACCATCTCCTTTTATTTTATCAATTTCATTTTTTTGAAAAGAGTTTAAAACTTCTTCACAGGCTTCTTTTGGTAAAACAACAGGGTTTATATTGAATGGGTGCGCACCATTTGTTTTTGCGTTTTCCATTAAATTCACATAATAGAAATAGCCCATCCAGTCATCCCCTTTTTTGGTAATGATTTGATAGGTTGCAGATTTGCCCCAGGCATTTGCTTCCACTGCATACGCTAAAACGAGGTCATTCTTTTGTTGCAATGAAGCAATCACAGAATCTGTGTATAGATTTTCAGTATTCATAGATTCCATATTACCTGATTTTTCTGAAGTCATTTTTTGTGTATTCGCGCAGGACATTAAAGTAAAAGCCAGCGCAATTGAAAGCATTGTATTTTCCATATTCTTTTTTTAAAGGATGCATCTATTTTGAAAATGCATATTATATTTTTCCACCCCGTTTTTTCCATATCTCGTACACGGGATCCTGTTTTTCTTTTTGTACAGGCTTTTCGCGCAAAGGTTCACAGGGCTTCCATTTCGCATGCATTTCTCCAGGCAATCCCTGGTATAATTTTGTGCCTTCCGTTTTCCATTTGATCATTTCATCACTCACCTCGCGGATCAACCGCGCAGGATTTCCGGCCATTAAAGAACGCGCAGGAATTTTTTCCCCGCTTTTAATAAAACTTAAAGCGCCCACGATACATTCATCACCCAATTCCACTTCGTCCATCAGCACAGCATTCATCCCGACCAGGCAATTTTTTCCAATTTGTGCGCCATGAATAATTGCGCCGTGGCCAATATGTGCGCCTTCTTTTAAAAGAACTGTGATGCCGGGAAACATGTGAATCGTACAATTTTCCTGCACATTACATCCATCTTCAAGAATGATGCCACCCCAATCCCCGCGCAAAGCGGCTCCCGGCCCGATATAACAATTTTTCCCAATCGTTACATTGCCGGTAACCGCAGCCTGCGGATGTACAAATGCAGTTGCATCAATCACCGGTATAAATTCTCCGTATGAATAGATCAATTGATTAATTTTTTATTTGTTCTGAAACAAGTGCCTTTAAAAATCGCTACAAGATGTTCATGTTGATTAGTGATTTGTATATGGTACAAACCTGTGGAATGACCATTATGAATTTCTTTTGCTTCCGCAATTAATGTATCACCCACATGAACTGGCTTTGTAAAATTAATGGCCGTATCCAAAGCCACAGATAAAATATTCCTGTTGTTACATGCAAATGCAAAGGCGCTGTCAGCCAGTGAAAAAGCAATACCGCCATGCACGATGCCAAAGCCATTGATCATTTCTTCCCGCACTACCATTTTGATTTTACTCACACCTTCGCTTATTTCCAACACTTCAATTCCCAGCCATTGACTGAAGAGATCATTTTCCATCATATGTGCTACAACCGCTGCGGGTGTTGGTTGTTCCATGGTTTATAATTTTTATTCTCCTTTAAAAACCGGTTTTCTTTTTTCTAAAAATGCTTGTACACCTTCTTTATAATCATGCGTTTCAGACGCTTGTTGTTGCAATGTATCTTCTACTTTTAATTGTTCTTCAGCATTATTAGAAAAAGATTTATTCAATGCTTCTTTTGTGAGTGCCAGGCCTTGTGTAGGCATGGAAGCCAGTGTGGATGCTATTTTCATGGCTTCCTCCATAAAAATTCCATCTTCAAAAAATTTGTAGATCATACCCATTTTTTCTGCATCTGTTGCAGTTACTTTTTCTCCCAGCATACTGAGTGCACTGGCTTTTTGCCAACCAATTAAACGGGGTAAAAAAAACGTACCACCACTATCCGGTATCAAACCGATCTTACTAAATGCCTGGATGAAGGAAGCTGAAGTGCTTGCCAGCACTACATCACAACAAAGCGCAATATTTGCGGCTGCACCGGCAGCAACGCCATTCACGGCGGCAACTACGGGTTTTTTCAATCCGCGGATTCTTAGAATAATGGGGTTATAGTGTTCACTCAAAATTTGCTTCATGCTGGGGCCATTTGGATCAACTACTTCTGCAAGATCCTGCCCGGCGCTAAAAGCTTTTCCATTACCTGTAATGAACACACAACGAATATTTTTATCTGTCGCGCAGCGGTCCAGTATATTTTGAAAAAGCAAGGCCATTTCGCGGTTGAATGCGTTGAATTTTTCAGGCCTGTTCAGCGTGATGCAACCAATATTGGTTTTTATATCAAATAAAATAGGGTCCATATTTTTTATTTAGAACAATTTTTTTTGGATAAAAATTAATGACATTTAAAATAATCAAATGGTTCTTTGCAATCTTCGCACTGGTATAATGATTTACAAGGTGTAGAACCAAATTTACTCACCATTCTCGTATGCATAGAATGGCATTGCGGGCATTCAATAGCACGGTTCTCCTGGAAAATTTCGGGTGTGCATACCTGCTCCTGGTCCAGTGGTGGCGCAATGCCGTAGGCTTTTAATTTTTTCTTTCCTTCTTCCGACATCCAGTCCGTGGTCCACGCCGGTGAAAGCGAAGAAATGATCTCCACTTTTTTATAACCCTTTTCCAATAATGCCATTTTTATTTCAGTGCGGATCACATCCATGGCCGGGCAACCACTATATGTTGGCGTGATTGTAACTATACCTTCTACTTCCGGAAAAACAGATTCAATTTTTACAGAGCGGATAATACCAAGATCAACAATAGAAATTACGGGAATTTCCGGGTCATTGATCGTGCCCATTAATTCCATAATTATTTTTTCTTCCGCTAAAATATTTTCTGATATATCCATTTTTTATGAACCCTTTTTTATAAAAATAAACTACCATTCACAGCCGGGGTAAGCCCTTTGCATATATTGAAGTTCCGTTAACAACGCCACCATATTTTCAGAATGCCTGCCTTCTTTGCCACCTTTTTGCGCAAAGCATTTTTCAGGAACTGAAAGCGTTGCTTCTAAAAAAATTTCGTTTGTTTTTTCCTGCCAGTTATTTTTCAATTCTTTCAAATCCGCACCGGTACCGGCTTCCAGGCAATCCAATTCATACGGTGCCGGTAAAAATAATTCCCCGGTAAACGGCCATAGTTCTGAAATAGCATCCATCATACGTGCATGGCTTTCTTCAGTTCCATCGCCCAGGCGAATCACCCATTCACTGCTCCAGCGCAAATGATAGGTTGTTTCTTTAATGGATTTTTCAGCGATAGCGGCAATTTGCGCATCTTTACTTTTCAGCAGTTGCCTGTATAAAAAATATTGATAATTGCTGAATATAAATTGCCTTAAAAGTGTTTGACCCCAATCGCCGTTTGATGTTTCTACCAGCAGACAGTTTTTAAATTCGGGCACATCCCTTAAATAAGCCAGGCTATCTTCTGTTACCGGTTCTTTCCCGGGATTCTCTTCATTGATTAATTGCGCGGCATACTGGTAAAAATTCCGGGACTGCCCGATGAGGTCCAATGAAATATTGGTGAGTGCAATATCCTGTTCCGGTATTGGCGCATGGCCGCACCAGGCTGCATTTTGATGGCATAAGATCAATGCATTATCTGCGAGGTGTAAACAATAATCAACCAGGGATCGCTTCATTTTTCTACAATAGTTTTTTTAAAAAAATTACATGTGCTTTACCGCGTCGGGTAAATCAAAAAAAGTTGGGTGCCGGTATGTTTTATCATTTGCAGGGTCATACAAACTTTCAGCGTCTTCTGCATTGGTTGCATGAATGTATTTGCTTTCCACCACCCAAATACTGATACCTTCATTTCTTCTTGTATATACATCGCGCGCATTTTCTATGGCCATGGCAGCATCTGACGCGTGCAGGCTACCGACATGCTTGTGATCCAGGCCCTGTTTGCTTCTTATAAAAACTTCCCAAAGTGGCCAGTCCGTTTCACCGGACTTTTTTTCTTCTGCATTGAATGATGCGCCGGGATTTGCACTATCATAATCCCCGTAATAAAATTTTCGTATAAATGTTTTCATCGTTTTATTTTTTAAGCAGCAATGGTTTTATTTTTCTTTTTTTCTGCATACGCCAGTGCAGCTTCACGAACCCATGCGCCACCTTCATGTGCTTTTCTGCGGGCCTCAATTCTTAGTTTATTACAAGGCCCGTTTCCTTTCACAACATTCCAAAATTCGTCCCAGTCGATGGCTCCAAAATCGTATGTATTTTTTTCTTCATTCCACTTCAAATCCGGATCGGGTAACGTCATGCCTAAGACTTTTACCTGCTCTGCGATCATGTTTACAAATTGTCCGCGTAATTCATCGTTGGACTTTCTTTTTATTTTCCAGATCATGCTCTGATCAGAATGCGTGGACTCCGCATCTTTGGGGCCAAACATCATCAGGCTCGGCCACCACCAGCGGTTAATGGCATCCTGGCACATCGCTTTTTGTGCTTCTGTGCCCTGGCTTAATTTATATAATATATCAAATCCCTGGCGCTGGTGAAAACTTTCTTCTTTGCATATCCGCACCATTGCACGCGCATAGGGCCCGTAAGATGTGCGACAAAGCATTACCTGGTTGAGAATGGCAGCGCCATCTACCAGCCACCCGATAGCGCCCATATCTGCCCAGCTCAGGGAAGGATAATTAAAAATGGAAGAATATTTTGCTTTCCCTGAAATTAATTGTTCCATCATAGTCAGGTAATCAATACCCAGTGTTTCCGCGGCGGAATATAGATAAAGCCCATGGCCTGCTTCATCCTGCACTTTAGCAATCAGAATGGCTTTGCGTTTTAAAGTAGGCGCATATTTTATCCAGCCGCCTTCGGGTAGCATACCTACAATTTCGCTATGCGCGTGCTGGCTGATCTGGCGAATCAATGTTTGCCTGTATTTTTCCGGCATCCAATCCTTTGGTTCTATTTTTACTTCGTCATCTATATTTTGCTGAAACTTATTTTCAATCCTAATTGTTTCCATAATTATTCATTGAGTGTACAAAATTAAGGCTTTCATTTTACAACTAACAGCCGTTAGCATTAAGGTTTTTATAAGCTTTTTTATAATACCCAAAGTTGGGTAGAAGTTATCTTTAAATAACTGCTATATTTATAAAAATTAAATGTACCACATGCGAAAAACATTTTTACCATTTTTAGCAATGATCCTGTTTTCAACAGTCCTGCTCGCGCAGCCGGTAAAAAAAACGGCGGATGATTATCATAATTCGATAGACAGTGCGATGGGAGAAGCGGATTATGATTTTGCCCTGGCGCAATGCAATGAATTATTACAGGCATATCCTTCAGACTCCATCGGGAATATCCGGAAGATTCCTGTTTTGTATTCACTGCATCGCATTGATGATTTTATGGCGCAGGTAAAAAAAGTTTTTCCCATTGCGGACAGTGCAGCACAAATGATGGCTGCTTTTTCCCTTGAAAGAGAGGATCGTGAAAAAACAGATTCAGCAGCTGTGTGGCGTGACCGGGATAAGGTAGTGACTGAAGCTTTGAAACTGGGGCCGAAAAATGTGTACGCGAATGTATCCAAATCCTTATTGCTTTCTGAAGCCGGCAAACAGGAGGAAAGTATTAGTTACATCAATAAAGCGATTGAATATGCTGATGCCGAAACGAAGCCGGGTATTCGTCTTATCAAAAGCAGCCTGTACAGTGATTATAATCAAAAAGACGAAGCAATCAGGGAATTAAAAGATATGATACAGGAAGCCCCGGATTATGAAGGGGCCTATACACAATTGTCAAATACATACCGCAAATTTAAAATGTACCCGGAAGCGCTGGCCATCCTGGAGAAACATAGTAAACAGTTTGATATGGAAAATGATGACCGTCCTTCCAAATATTATATACTCCGCGACATGGGAAATAAAGAGGAGGCTTGTAAAATAGCAGCCCAATTAGGTGAAGACGAAAATTATATTATGGATGATGCTTCTCAAAAATTGGGTTGTCCATTTTTGTTGGCGCCATTGAAAAAAGATGGAAAATCCATGTATGAATACCAGGTCGTGGCAGGTACAGATCAATATGTTTTTTCTGCAGAGAAAAATGAAGGGTCTTATGCAAAAGGTAATTTGACATTTAACTGGAGCATGGAACAGGAAAATGAAGACCTCCAAAAAGGCACCGTAATGATGTCCAAAGCCGCGCTGGATACGGCGCATGAGATGCTGAACAAATTTACAGACGGGAAAACATATACACTTGATACCAGGACCACGGTTTGGGTAAGCCGGGCAGTGTTTGATGATATCACTAAAAAAGGCGAAAGTAAAATTAATGCGGATGGTGAATGGCGCACTTATAAATTAGTAGCAAATGATGCGGATGAAAGTTATTATTATGGGATGTTGAATTACAATGATGAAAGTGGAAAGCGCCTGCAATTATTACACCTTATATCTGATGATGATATGCATTATGAGATCTGGATCAATAATGACCGGGATAATCCGCTGATCGCAAAAATGATATTAGATTTTACGATAACATTGGATAAGGTGGTGGAATAGAAATTCAAAGGATTGATTAATTCAATGCAAGAAATTGTATTCAG
>JBAQJB010000016.1:0-4729 GCA_049289155.1 Chitinophagaceae bacterium | reverse complement strand
TTATATTGCAGCTATGAATAAATATATAAACCCGGTTTTTTTTATTTTGATATTTCTTTTTGCCACTCATTTTGCACAGGCAGCAATAAAGGATACAGTTATCATTCATGGAGATGCACGTGTGGAGATGTTTGTAAATGAAGAGATCTCCGTAAATAAACGTACCGCCAACATGACAAGTGGCGGTTTATATAAAGGTTACCGCCTGCAGGTACTGAGTACAAGAAGCAGGGAAGATGCATTTAAATTAAAAGCATGGTTCATGCAAAATGAGCCTGGCCAAAAAGCATACCTGCTTTTTCAATCCCCTTATTTCAAAGTGCGCATAGGAAATTTTCTTACTAAAAGTGATGCACTAGATTTTAAAAAAGAACTTTCCCGAATTTATGCCCAACCCGCATATTTGGTAGATGACGCAGTGGAATATACACCTCCAGACGATTTTATTCAATAATAAAGAGTCATTCATTATAACCACTCATATGCTCAAAAATAAAATTGAAGCGCTTGCAAAAGAAAATCTGCGGGCTTTTATTGAAGTGCGGCATCATTTACATGAAAACCCGGAACTTAGCTTTTGTGAAAATCAAACGTCTCTTTTTATACAAAATCAACTTGCATCATTTGGCATTTCATATAAATTGATGGCAGGAACCGGGGTAGTTGGTTTAATTGAGGGAAAAGACCCGCAGAGCCGTTGTATCGCATTGCGTGCGGATATTGATGCGTTACCGATTACAGAAGAAAATGAGATTTCGTATAAATCGAAAAATATTGGTACGATGCATGCCTGTGGTCATGATGTGCATACAACCTGCCTGCTCGGCGCAGCTAAAATTTTGCAATTATTAAAGGATGAATGGAAGGGGACAATAAAACTAATTTTTCAACCCGGGGAAGAAAAGCACCCGGGAGGTGCGAGTTTATTAATTAAGGAAGGTGTTCTAAGGGATCCTGCACCACAGGGAATCATCGGCCTGCACGTGCATCCCGGGCTTGATGTGGGGAAATTAAGTTTTCGTAAAGGCATGATAATGGCGAGTGCGGATGAAATTTATATAACGATCAATGGGCCCGGCGGCCATGCGGCAGCGCCTCATCTCACAACTGATATTGTGTTGGTGGCTGCTCAAATAATTGTTGCGTTGCAACAGGTAGTGAGTAGAAATTCCAATCCATTTTCACCAACTGTTTTATCCATATGTGCGGTAAATGGCGGTACCGCAACGAATATCATCCCACGTGAAATTAAACTGATGGGAACTTTTCGTGCTATGGATGAAGCATGGCGTACAAAAGCACATTTGCTGATTGAAAAAATTACCACCGAACTTGCCGCTTCCATGGGTGCAAAAGCTGACATCAATATTTTAAAAGGATATCCTACTGTGAAAAATGATCCTCCATTTACCGGAAACGCCTGGCAATTGGCCAATGAATACCAGGGAGAAGAAAATGTTTCAGAAACAGAATTGCGTATGGGTGCGGAAGATTTTGGTTTTTATTCACAGGAAATACCCGGCTGTTTTTTTCGGCTTGGTGTGCGAAATGAAGCAAAAGGAATTACACATAATGTACATACACCAACATTTAATATTGATGAAGCTGCCATTGAAACAGGAATGGGCATCATGGCATGGCTGGGTGCTAAGGTAATTGTGTAAGCGTAAAACCAATCTTCCTTTTTTATAGTATTTTAACCGGGGTATTGCTTTGATCATGTCAGAAATATTTTTATATAATTTTTTCCTTCTGTTTTAGGGTTATAAATAACAATTACCTTCATAAAAAAAAGGCATAATGATCGGACGATTTTTGAATCATTTGGGGAAATATTTATTAATGATCAAGGGCATGTTTACACGCCCCGAGAATGGAAAATTATACTGGAAGGAATTCATGCATCAGTGCAGTGAAATAGGTATTGGCTCTTTACCAATCGTTGTGATCATTTCTGTTTTCCTGGGAGCTGTTACCACCGTTCAGACAGCGTATCAGCTGGTTTCGCCACTGGTTCCGCGTTCTACTATATCCATGATCGTAAGGGATACCATTATGCTGGAACTTTCTCCCACTGTAGTTTGTATTGTATTAGCCGGTGTTATTGGCAGTAAAATTGCCAGTGAACTTGGAAATATGCGGGTAAGTGAACAAATTGATGCACTGGAAATTATGGGCATCAATACTAAAAGTTATTTGATCGCTCCAAAAATCCTGGGTGCTTTAATAGTAATTCCGGCATTGATCGTTTTATCCATGTTCCTGGCTATTTTAGGCGGACGTATTGCTGGTGCCGCAACAGGAATTCTGGCACCGGATATTTTTGATATTGGTTTACGGCAAAGTTTTCGCCCATTCAACGTTACTTTTGCTTTAATGAAAGCCTATACATTTGGCTTCCTGATAAGCAGCATTTCCGCCTATTTCGGGTACTATGTAAAAGGCGGTGCATTAGAGATCGGCCGCGCCAGCACAACTTCCGTGGTGGTAAGTTGCATCATGATATTGATTGCAGATTATGTACTCGCTGCCATTTTCCTTTAATATTTTCTGTTATATTTTTACAGGTAAATTTATTGTAAAAGTAAAATGAAACGGAAAAGGATCATTTATATTTTAGTATTCATTGTATTGATTTTTCTCAATGGTTATGTCCTCCTGCACAGGAATGATGGGTATAAATATTACCCATTAAAAACGTACAGCCAGGTATACCAGCCTGATTCTTCATTTTTTATAGAGAATATTTTTTTTAAGAATGATTCAGTGCTGTTCAGTTTTTCACAGAAGCCAGTCACGGATCAATATTTTCTAAACAATAAAAAAGTGCTGGTGGCTGGTCATTCAATCAGTTTTCCACTTCAAAAAAATTTTCATACGTATACATTAGTGTCGGTAGCCGGACGGTCACAAAATATTATTTTTCATATAGATCACAGTGAAAATCCGCAGGGGATTTTCACCAACGAATTTTTATACAGTAATATTCCAGGCCCGGGGATATCTACAACACCTTTACATATTTGGGAAGAAGGTATTCATCAATATTCAAACAATGAAGTGGCAGGTGGCAGGGAACTTTTACGAAAGAGAACGAAAATTTCAGGGGCATTAACAGACTCTGCCAGGTTTATGGAAATTGCATCATTTATAGCCGGTATTCATTCAGACGCTTCAGGAATTCCAATACAGGCGATGAATAACCTTACGCCGTATCAACAAATTTTAAAATCCCTGGAAAGCAAGACCCAACTGGATTGCGGCAATTTTTCTCAAATGCTTGCTTTTTTATGTGATATAGAAAACCTGCCCAACCGCAGGATTACTTATCGCGGGCCCGATGGCAACTGGCGTTTTGGTGTACATTATATGAATGAAATTTATTTGCGCGAAAAACAAACCTGGATATTAGCAGATGCACTCAATAATATTTATTGGCCGCATGATTCTTTACATGTGTACAATGCTGCAGACATAAAAAAAATAGTTGAAGTAAATGGCATGGCCGGGAAAAAAGTTTTCACTTTCCAGGGAGATTCATTGCTGGTAAAAAATTACAGTGATTTATCTTACTGGCATGAATATTATAATACTTCCAATGCAAGTATTGCTTATTTGTTCGGGGGAAAAGAATTGAAAAAAAATACATGGAATGATCTTCTCCAGTTTTATACATTTATTCATCATGAGGTTTGGTATAATGATAATAAACAAAATAACTGGCCCCTGATTATGTTGAAATTGATTTCATTTTACGCCCTCCTCATTTTAGTAATAATGGGCATCTTCTCCGGATCCGGTAATTCGTTGCAGCGAAAAAGGAAAATTCATATTGCAGGTAATTTAAAAGATGTGTAATATTGTTCGGGAGAATTATTTTTATATAATAAAAAAGATAGTATGCCGATAAGAATGGTGGATGATCCAAATGACCAGTATGATAATTCCAGTGAGCCGACACCGGGTGGTGGAAGAGGTGGCGGTGGCGGGGGTAATATATTATTCCAGTTGCTTCCCATGCTAATACGTAATCCAATTATGCTGGTGATAGTATTGATCATAGGCGGATTTATTTATTTGAAAGGTGGTTGTACCGGTGGCACATCCCAGCAATCATCCGGTAGCCTTACCATGGGTGGAATTTTAGATCCAAAGATGTTTGATAAAGCGCCTGTTTATGAGGGTTTGGATGAATCAAAAAATAATTTACCTGAAGCAGTATCACTTTTAAAATTTGCGCCTCAGCGCCAAAACCAGGGCGAACAGGGGAGCTGTGTTGCCTGGGGAAGTGCCTATGGTGCACGCAGTATTTTGCAATCTGTTTCAACGGGAAAAGATCCCAACCAGGTTGCTTTTAGCCCTTCATTTTTATACAATCAAATCGGCCTGGATGGCTGCCAGGGAAGTTATATTATTCGCGCCATGGAAAGCATGACCAGTGTGGGTTCTGTACCTTACCAGGAATTTCCGTATGATGAAAATGATTGCAGCAGGCAGCCTGGAAATAATCTCATACGGGATGCATCACAATATAAAATGCTCGGGTTTACCCGGCTTACAAATGGTGACAATGTAAATGACCTTGACCTGCACGCTATAAAAGAACATCTCGCCAAAGATGTTCCTGTTGTCATCGGTATGATGGCGGGAGGTAGTTTTATGCAACCCATGATGGGCCAGGATGTATGGCATCCCACTTCTGATGATTATACGATGATGGGTTTTGGGG
>JBAQJB010000015.1:0-12129 GCA_049289155.1 Chitinophagaceae bacterium | reverse complement strand
GCATTTATACAGTCCCGGAAAGTATGTTTCATTTGTCCCCGAATTTTTACCATTTGTTATGCCGATCATTTACATTTCAGGGGTAATTGAAATTGCGCTGGGTGTTTTGCTGCTTTTTAAAAATACTGCTGTATACGCTGCTACCGGGTTATTTATTTTGATGCTGATTTTTTTACCACTTCATGTTTTTGATATGCTAAGAGAAAAACCCGCAATTGGAAATCATACTATAGCAGTGTTACGTTTGTTTTTACAATTTTTATTGATTTGGTTAAGCTGGGGAGTGAAACAAAATTTACAAAAAATCAATTCAAAAAATAGAGGTATTTCATCTGTAGATGTAGGCAAATTGAATTGAATCCTTAGTTTCAAATGGAAGAAAAATGATTTCTTGCATGAACTGGCCCATTTTTTGTTTTCATTGAGCCACAATAAAATTCCTCCTTTTGCATTGTATACAATCACTTACCTAATTCAACTTTATGAAAACAGCCATTTGTGTTCTTGTTCTATTTTGTTTTATCGCCTGCAACAGTTTCCAATCAAAAGAGGTTTCAAAAGCTTTTGTATATGAAAGACAGGAATTAAAAGGGGGTAAAATTTTATTGTATTACCGCTTTGAAGCTGCTGACAAATTGATTCATGATACGGCTATTGTTGAAAACGCTTTGATCCCGCAAGATTCTATTCCTGTTCAGTTTAGTGCCAGTCAGCCACAGGAAAGCATATTATTATTTGCTTCCACCAAATAAGCGCCTGTTTTTCTAATATAAAAAATTGCGTAAAAAAAATTATTCAAAATTTTTCTGAATAAACTTTTCACTTACCTTTGCAATCCCTAAAAAAGGGCAGTTCTTTTATGCAACCAGGTTTTGATATTTTTTTATTGTAATATATTGATTCTTTAAAGGATGTTTTATGCCGGATAAGCTCAGCTGAAAGAGCAAACCGATAAATCGGAAAGGTCGTTGGTTGTTCGTGGGCTAATAAGTTGCAGACAAAAAATATTTCACAAGCCACTTTAGCTCAGCTGGTAGAGCAACTGATTTGTAATCAGTAGGTCGTTGGTTCGATCCCGACAAGTGGCTCAAGAGGAGGCGGCATGGTAGAGCATCCCGATAAATCGGGAAGGTCGTTGGTTCAATTCTGACAAGTGGCTCAAACGGAATGCAGTGGTTGATAAAATATTGGTGATAAGGGCAGATGGCCGAGTGGTTAAAGGCGACAGACTGTAAATCTGTTCTCTCACGAGTACGCAGGTTCGAACCCTGCTCTGCCCACAGTTCTTTTAAAAAAGCGGGAGTAGCTCATTTGGTAGTCCGCCAGGGCGGATCCAGGCAATAGGTGAGCCATGTTCTTTTAAATAATCGATAAGCGGGAGTAGCTCATTTGGTAGAGCGATAGCCTTCCAAGCTATAGGTGGCCAGTTCGAGCCTGGTCTCCCGCTCTCAGTGATACAACTGAGTATGCTGCTGCATCTAATATATGCCGTTGTAGCTCAGGGGTAGAGCACTTCCTTGGTAAGGAAGAGGTCATGAGTTCAATTCTCATTAACGGCTCGGAAGAGGTCATCTCTATGGCAATAGAGATCAACGGCCCGGAAGAGGTTGTCTCTATAACAATAGAGATCAGGTCTTTAATAAATTTCAGGTATATAATAATACCTGTTTGGATTTTAATTTTTTTGGAAACTATGGTCAATGGACAAAGGTCTGTTGACTGCGATTATAAACACAATAAAAACGATAAAGATGTCTAAAGAGACCTTTAAAAGGGAAAAACCCCACGTAAACGTAGGCACCATCGGCCACGTTGACCATGGTAAAACCACATTGACAGCGGCAATTACTGAAATTCTTTCTAAAAAAGGAATGGGTAACGTTGCCCGCAAATATGATGATATTGATGGCGCACCTGAAGAAAAGGAGCGTGGTATCACCATTAACACAGCTCACGTTGAATACCAGACTGCCAACCGCCACTATGCGCACGTTGACTGTCCGGGTCACGCTGACTATGTAAAAAACATGATCACAGGTGCGGCTCAGATGGATGGCGCAATTCTCGTAGTTGCTGCGACAGACGGACCTATGCCACAAACCCGTGAACACATTTTGCTTGCCCGCCAGGTTGGTGTACCAAGCATAGTAGTTTTCATGAATAAAGTGGACCTCGTAGATGATCCTGAATTGCTGGAACTGGTAGAAATGGAGATTCGTGAATTACTTTCTAAAAATGGTTTTGATGGTGATAACACACCAATTATCCAGGGTTCTGCAACCGGCGCTTTAGCTGGCGAAGAAAAATGGGTAGCAAAAGTGGATGAATTAATGGATGCGGTTGATTCTTATATTCCATTGCCACCACGCCCGATAGATATGCCATTCCTGATGTCAGTGGAAGATGTATTTTCTATCACAGGCCGCGGAACTGTGGCCACAGGCCGTATCGAACGTGGTATTATTAAAGTAGGTGAAGCTGTTGAAATCGTTGGTTTAATGGATACTCCATTAAGCTCCGTTGTTACTGGCGTTGAAATGTTTAAAAAACTCCTGGATCGCGGAGAAGCCGGTGATAATGCAGGGCTATTATTAAGGGGTATTGAGAAAAAAGATATCCGTCGTGGTATGGTTATCTGTGCTCCAAAAAGCATTACACCGCATACAGAATTCAAATGCGAAGTGTATGTGTTGAGCAAAGATGAAGGTGGCCGTCATACGCCATTCTTTAATAAATACCGCCCGCAGTTTTATTTCCGTACTACAGACGTTACCGGTGAAGTAACTTTACCTGAAGGAACAGAAATGGTAATGCCGGGTGATAATGTAAGCCTTACTGTAAAACTCATTCAACCCATCGCGATGGAAAAAGGATTGAAATTCGCGATCAGGGAAGGTGGACGTACAGTTGGTGCAGGCCAGGTTACGGAGATTTTAAAATAGGCAATCATCGAATTAATTGCCTTTTGCAATAGAAATAAATGTATATTTGCAACATTACTAAAAGCTGTTTCGGTACCCCGGAATAGCTTTTAGCTTTTAAAGCGCAAAATTTTTTATACCGGATTTGTATAAAAACGACTTGAGAAAAACGGTTTTACGGGTATAGTTCAACGGCAGAATAGAGGTCTCCAAAACCTTCGATCTTGGTTCGAATCCAGGTACCCGTGCTTAATTTTTTTTGAACATAAAAATCAACTTGTATGAATAAGGTATTAAAATATGCAAAAGATAGTTACCACGAAATGGCGGATAAAGTGACCTGGCCAACCTGGTCAGAACTACAGCAATCCACTTCTATCGTGTTGCTGGCAACTGTTTTGATTACAGCGGCTGTTGCGGTAATGGACTTTGCCAGCAATCAAATAATGAAATTGGTTTATTCATTCTTTAAGAGTTAAAAAAATGGAAGAAGAAATAATAGAACAACAATCCGATTCCAAGTGGTATGTACTGCGCGTAGTAAGCGGAAAGGAAAGGAAGATAAAAGAATACCTCGATAAAGATATTTTACGCAGTGGCTGGTCGGAGATCGTAAAGCAGGTTTTCCTGCCTATGGAAAAAGTGTATAAAGTGCAGAACGGGAAAAAAGTGATGCGTGAAAAAAACTATTTCCCCGGTTATGTAATGCTCGAAGTTGCGAACGGGAAATTAACCGATGATATCATTCAGCATATCAGCAACATCAGCAATATCATGCATTTTCTCACAGATGGTAAGGGTTCCAAAGGAAACATCATTTCGTTACGCAAAGCCGAAGTAAATAAAATGCTGGGCAAAGTAGATGAGATGAATGATATGGATGGCAGTATGAGTGAACCATTTATTGTAGGTGAAACCATAAAGATTATTGAAGGCCCGTTCAACGATTTCAATGGTACTATTGAAGAAGTGAATGAGGAAAAAAAGAAATTAAAAGTGACCGTGAAAATTTTTGGCCGGTCTACTCCGGTTGAATTAAGTTATATGCAGGTAGAAAAACTTGTTTAATCATTTTAAATTATAATTATGAAGAAAATACATCTTTTGATTGCCACTTGCTTCTTAGCATTGGCCGGCATTGCACAACCACCTAATGTTCCGGCAGAAAGCGGGGCAACTTTTGGAAATAGTTTTTCACCAAAAGATCCCATCACTGTTGAACAAATGGTAACAACACTGCAGTCAAAAACAGGGGAGAAAAAAATGGAGGTTACCGTAAAAGGAATTGTAGTAGATGTATGCACCCGCGAAGGATGCTGGTTAAAAATAAAATCACCTGATGGCAGTATGATGATTAAAATGAAAGACCATGCATTCCTGGTTCCGGTTGCTATTAATGGCCAGGAAATTATTATTCATGGTATCGCTGAACAAAAAACTACTTCGGTTGAAATGCTGCGTCATTATGCAGAAGATGCCGGGAAAACTCCGGATGAAATTGAAAAGATCACTGAACCTAAAACAGAAATCAGTGTTGATGCAGATGGCCTGGTCGTAATTTAAGAATCAAATTATTGGTAAATAAAAATTGCCCCCGTTTATTAGCGGGGGCAATTTTATGTAAATGAATATTTGGTTCTTATTATCCAGGAATTGTTTCTTTATTTTTTGCAAAAAATTATTGGACTTCAACTTCGAAATTTTTGCCTTCCCATTTATTCGCCTCTTTCCAGAAGAAAGTAAAAGCAATTTCAGTAACCTCTCCGGGTAATTCAAAATCACAGAAATAAAATGGCAAGCCAATATTTTTTGTTTCTTTATGCTGTGTAGTTTCCCAATTATCTGTACTCCAGTAAATCAACGCGGGCGATAACAATTCAATGCGTAAAGTTTTTGACAAAAGCATTTTTTTAAGCTGATCATTAAAACGCCATATCGAAATTTTTGAAGTTGTTTTATTTTCTAAATACCTTTTTTTAGTATGAACCGGCATATCAAATATTCTTTTTAATTTAATAGAACTTGCCAGCTTTAAATATTCTGCATGTGCCCAGGTCAATGGCATGGCAGAACCGGTATGTTTTGCAAAAAATAATTCTTTGGTGGCAATATCATCCGCATCCCAGATTTGTTCGGGCAGCATATCATTATTCGAAAAAGATTCCATGGCAATCAGCATCTCAGCTGCTTTTTTATAATTGCCTGCAGCTACTTCATAATGCCCTCTTTCCCCCGTGAGTAATGGCCAGGCACGGCCTTTGCCGTTTCCATTAGAAGGGAAATCATTTCCCTGTTCATCTTCCCCATATCCATCTTCATTATACCTGTGCCAGCAAGGTCCCGAAGGTGTATCCAGTTTTAATATTTTGTCAATAACAATGATGGTATTCAATATACGTGGATCATCCGGTTCGCGTAAACCGAAACGTACCAATGCCAGCGCATCTGTACTGATCAGGTCCGTGACTTTAATTGTACCATTATCTTCCCGGTGATTTTTTAAAGTAATGGTTGTATCACCTAATTCAATGGCAGGAATATTTTTCGGGTTGATGCGGATATAGTAACCATTAACACCCATATTTTTTGCAAGATCATTTTTCTCAACATAGGTCCAATCTTCGATCCGTTCATTCCAGATATCAGCTTTTTCACGGCAATAGGCAGCAATATCATTTTCCCCGGCTTCGTCTGCAAGGTGAGCAGCAGCCAGTAATGCTGACACTTGTGTCGCGATGGTAAATGGTGAATAGCCAGATTCTTCCTCCCACCTGTCCTGCTGTGTATACGGCCCATTATTGATGATAAATCCAATTGCATTTTTTACATGTTCCCAATATCTTTTAAGCCGGTCTTTATCCATTGCCACCATATGATGGCAGGCATCAATTAATAATACTGGTAATGCTACCTGGTCCATTTGCATGGCTTTCCAGTAAGGCATTCCATCAAGCCACATATTTTGCGGCCAGCTTCCATTAGCCTCCTGGGTTGCCATGAGATAATTGATAATATTCAATGCATCGTTTTGTGCATGTAATGCCAGGAAACCTCCGGCACTTTCAACAAGATCGCGTGGCCAGACGAGGTGATAACCGCCCATGTCATCATCTCCTTTACTTTGTCCCCAGGGAATGGACATACTTGCTATGACACCGCCGGCAAAACTTTTTGCCATATTTATTTTCAGGATAGTTGCGCTCGCACGGAATTTTTTACCCGAAGACAATTTATTCATTTTTACATTCGCCAATGTCTTGTGCCATTGCATCCATTCGTGCATATACGCTTTTTGAACCGCATCAAAACCTTCCAATAAACTTGCCCTTGCCTGGTGCGCTGCTTCAGATGGGCTTCTGCCAAAACCTATAGCAATCGTACATTTATTGGAAATTGACAAATCAATTTCACCCGTCAAAGCAATGTTTCCTTCGGCTTTTGTATATTCCCATTCCATACGTTTATGGGTATGCAAATCCTGCCAGCCATCTGAAGTTCCTACATAACCCACTGATCTTTTTTTCCAGCCGGTGGAGCAGATCATTGCGAGGCAAAAACCATCCCGTTGTGCATATAAAACATCAACGCCTTTATATTCACCGGGCCATCCCATATTATCACTTCCATGATTATTCAGATGCGGGGCAAGCAAAGCAAAAAGCTGGAAAGGATTCTCCGGTTTACCTAAAGATTTAAAAATGATTTTTTGCAGAACTGTATCGCGCAATGGATCTGCCACAATAAATTTTTCAATTTGAAATTTTTTTTCTTTACAGGTATTTATAATATGATATGCGGGAATACCTTCTTTGATCATTTTTGTTTTTGTATTCGTCGCTCTTTTTTCTTCCGAAAAAAGTTCAACGCCATCTGTAACGATCATTTCCATGTCCCGTATGCAGGCGGTATCTTCCCGGGGAAAATACACTTCATTTAAAATGCCATGGCTAAGTGTAAATATAATCTCTGAGGCTGCGTTGATAGATTTTCCAATTCCTGTTTTGGCGCTGGAAGTCCATTTGGGTGGGATTCCGGGTGCACCAGGCGCTAATTTTTCTTCCATGTAAGTGGGTTGTTTTTCAATTTTATTTTGCTTAAAATTATTTCAAACAAATCAATTAAGATGCAAATAAAAGTTAATCCGTTTTTATGGAGTAGAAAACATAGAATTGAAAAACAGCATGTAGAAAAAAATAATTTTTTAGGGAGGCTGTTTATTCATCATCAATCCCTTACTTTTGCAACCCTGTAATATACATTATAGGGGTAAACGGGAAGTAGCGCAGGCCGGTAGCGCACCTGGTTTGGGACCAGGGGGTCGCAGGTTCGAATCCTGTCTTCCCGACAAAGAGAGCAAGTATTGTAATAGATATTTGCTCTTTTTTTGTGTAAGCCTTCAACAATAAATGTTTTTTATAAACCAGTAACGGATCCCGATTTTGATCGGAAGGATCACAGGTTCGAATCCTGTGTTGGCGACAAAGAGAGCTCCTTAAAATGAAATTATTTTTTCTAGACCGGATGTTTATTTTTATTTTAATTTATGTTAGAACCTAGCGTTTTATTTAAATGTATTGCATATAAGCTATATAAAAAATGTAAATATGGAAAGTGTAAAATACATATTTGAAGTTCAATTGAAATTCCTTTTTCCGCTGAATTGATTATTTGTGTAATTTCAATGCAGGAAATAAATACATTTGTGTCTGAAGCATACTAATTCGTCCATTACTATGATGAAAAAATTTGCAGGTGTACTGCTTGTAATTACTAATTGCATTGTGGGGTCTATATTTTTTCCGGGTTGTATTGATACCAAAAATGTAACTTATTTCAATAACCTCCCCGACTCTGTTACCGTAGCATTAAAAACACTTGAAGCGCCCCGCCCCGTTGTGCAGGTAAATGATTTACTTGTCATACAGGTAGGTGGCGAAAATGAAAAAACCGTTCAATACATCAATCAATATTTTGGCGCAGGGGGCGGCTTGAGCGCCGGCGTTGATATTGATGGAAATATAAATTTACCCAGGATCGGGAAAATGCATGTAGCCGGTTTCACGCAGGAAGCAGTACGCGATAGTATTACGAATGCTTATAAAGAATATTTAGTGGACCCGATCGTGTCTGTAAAATTTAGCGATTTTAGATATGCTATACTCGGGGAAATATCGTCGCCGGGATATTTTACTGCAACCAAAGAAAGGGTAAATATTTTTGAAGCCATTGCCCAGGCTGGTGATATGACAATCTATGCAAAGCGCGACCAGGTAAAAATATTGCGAAATGACAATGGAAAGCGTAGTGTAATCTCTGTAAATTTCCTGGATAGCAGTATCTTAAATTCCCCCGATTTTTATTTACACAAAGACGATATCGTATATATTGAACCATTAAAAACAAAACAAAATACGCAAAATTTTACACGTGTATTTCCAATTGTATCATCTTTATTAAGTGTAATAACACTGGTCTTAGTTTTCATTAAAAAATAAGCATGAGTTACCCTGTGACAGAAAGTGAGAATGCAGAAGTGGTTAAGAATTCTTCCAAGGAATTTGATATTAAAAAGTTTCTTTTTAGAATGCTTTATTTTTCTCCCTGGATTGTTCTTTCCCTGCTCATATCATATACTGTTGTTACGCTATACCTTCGCTATACACCGAAGATGCATAAGGTGTCTGCGTATGTATTGATCAAAGATGATGAAGAATCTTCTCCCGATTATAATGTGCTTCGTGAACTGGGCGTAATGCCCGGGAGCAAGGAAGTTCAGAACCAGATTGATATCATGCAGTCATTAAGTATTATTTCGGGCATAGTTGATTCGTTGAACCTGCAGGTAAAATTATTTACGAATGCGCGTATTACTTCTTCCACATTATATGGAAAGCACAGGCCTTTTTCAATTGACATTATAAAAATGGATACGCTGCAGCCTACCACCGGAACTTACAACGTGGTTATTGAGGGGTCGCGGTTTTCTCTTATGCAGGGCACGGAAAAAATATACCATAATTTTGATGACACATTTAAATTGGGCTCTTACTATTTCGCCTTTAAAAGAAACCCGGCAGTCAAAGCGGATCCTGATGGTTATACCCTTTCCCTGCAGGATCGGAATGGTGTTGCCGGTTCTTTACGCGGTTCTATCGTTGTGGTGAAAATGCATGAAATGGGTGGTATCATTGAAATATCTATGCTCGACCAGGTACCGGAAAGAGCCAGGGATATTATCAATAAACTGATCGAAGCATTTAATACTGCAGGCGTCACTGATAAAAATATTGTAGGTAAAAAAACCAGTTCTTTTCTTACTGACAGGGTAGACTCCGTTTCCAATGAATTGGATCAACTGGAAATGATATCCGAAGCCTATAAAAAAAATAATAATATCCCGGATATTGATGCTGCCGGAGGTGTTTATCTTAATCGCTCCCAGGAATATGATAAGGACCAGATAGAACAAATGGGACAGATGGAAATTTTGAATTCACTTGAAAAATATATTCGAAATGCCAAGAGTAATACAGATATTATTCCGGCGAATAATGGTTTGCAGGAACCTACTTTAGGCGCAATGATCGGCCAATATAATGACGCGGTATTGGCTTACCAGCAACAACAAAAAATATCCACGGAAAAAGATCCTATACTCGGCAGGTCGAGAAATGATTTAAATCAATTGAAAGAAAATATATTAAAAAATATTGCGAATACACGCACAGGTATCAATTCTAAATTAGCGCAGTCAAGTTCACTTAAGTCAGATTACAATTCACTTTTATTGTCGCTTCCCGAAAAAGAAAGACAGTTGTTAAAACTAAAAAGATTAATAGATGTAAAAGAAAAATTATACCTCTACCTCCTGCAAAAAAAAGAAGAGACAGAAATATCCCTTGTTTCCAATATCAATAATAGCAGGGTAGTGGACAGCGCTTATGACCAGGGAATCGTATTACCAAAATCCTCACAGGCAAAATATTTTGCCTTTTTCATTGGCCTGCTTGTACCAATTGTGATCCTCTTATTAAAAGATTTCTTTTATAATAAGATCAGTGAACGCAGTGAAATAGAAAACAATACACAGGTACCCATATTGGGAGAAATATCTTTTTCCAAAAAATTATCTGATGTTTTAATTCCTTACAGGAGCCGCTCTATTATCGCGGAACAATTAAGATTGATCCGTGCCAATCTCCAGTATTTCTCTAAAAAGAATAATAACCAAACTATTCTTGTTACTTCTTTTATTAGTGGTGAAGGAAAAAGTTTTACTGCCATCAACCTGGCGAATAGCCTGGCCGCTACGCAGGCCAAAGTACTATTAATTGATATTGACCTGCGTAAGCCAAAAGTGGGTGAGTATTTAGAGATGAAAGCAAAATTTGGCCTCACGGATTATATTGTCAAAGATGCACCGGTTGAAGACATCATCACAACTTATAAAGGTGATACCACATTTGATGTGATCACTTCAGGCCCCGTGCCTCCTAATCCAACCGAACTGTTGATGCGGCCAGCAATGGCATCCTTATTTGAATACGTGAAATCAAAATATGATTACGTGATTATTGATTCATCGCCTGTAGGACTTGTGGCAGATGGCTTCGTTACAGGCCACTTTGTGGATATTACCTTATTTATTCTGCGGTATGAATACTCTTTTTTAAATACTTTAGACTATATTGAAAAGATGCGCATTGAAAATAAACTGGTCAACATCTCTATCATAATGAACGGAATCAAAGAATCAGCCCGCCTGCATTATGAAGGCTATGGCTATGGATATGGATATCATTTTGGGAGTGGATATTATACAGACG
This sequence comes from Chitinophagaceae bacterium, assembly GCA_049289155.1. Lineage (GTDB taxonomy): Bacteria > Bacteroidota > Bacteroidia > Chitinophagales > Chitinophagaceae > JAFDXJ01. The sequence continues at coordinate 1,382 of JBAQJB010000015.1, read as the reverse complement.
AACAAAAGAGAAAAGGAATGATTAGAAGATGGTTATTGGGAAAATGGAAATAATTATATACGATCCATTTTCTCCAGGTTTTAAAAACTTACCTGTGAGTGAGGTGGCGAAGCTTTAACTAAAAATGAAAGAAAACAATAAATTATCATGGTACGCATTGTACACAAAGCCCCGATGGGAGAAGAAAGTAGACGAGCGACTATTATTAAGAAACATTCAAAGCTGGTGTCCATTACAAAAAGTAGAAAGACAATGGAGTGACCGTAAAAAAGTCATTGATGAGCCCATCTTTAAATCCTATGTATTTGTTCATATGAATTTGGAAGACAGGCTCATTGTATTACAAACTGATGGCGTATTAAATTTTGTGCATCATGAAGGGAAGCCGGCAATTGTACGTGACGAAGAAATTGAAATCATTAAATCATACCTGCTCATTAAGAATACAAAAATTTCAACCTTCTCTTATGATTCCTTATCTGCTGATATGAAAGTAAAAATTCAGGCCGGTGTTTTTATGGATAATACCGGGACTATCATGCGCGTCACAAATAAAAAAGCGTTTGTGCGCCTTGAAAGCCTGGGACAGGTAATGGTTGTGGAATTCCCGGTGAATTATGTGCAACCGATTTAATGACAATAAATTATTCTGCAATAAATATTTTAATGAAATGTTGATTTCCCAAACTAAAAGACATTTCGTGGTGTTGAATTTTTTAAAAAGATAATGCAACAAATTCTTGTCATAGGTTTTGGTTCTATCGGTAAAAGGCATGTAGCCAATTTACTGGAATTTGGAAAATATAAAATTTCAGTTGTCAGCCGGAAAGCATTGTCACCAGCGGACTCCAAAACACTCCAGGTATTTAGTTCAATAGATGAAGCATATGAGAATGACGTGTTTGATGCAGTTATAATTTGCACACCTACTGCACAACATATGATTGACCTGCAGTCAGTTTGGGGCTTTGGTGCGCGAAATATTTATATCGAAAAACCAATCAGTAATAACTATACCGGTGTTGACGTATTTAGTGAAAAAATATATGCTGAAAAATCTCATGTTATTGTTGGATATGATATGCATTTTGACCATGGGTTCATGAAAGTAAAGGAACTGGTTGAGCAAGCTATTATTGGAAAAGTCTTATCTGCCAATGCAACTGTTGGCCAGTATTTACCAGATTGGCGGCAACATGAAAATTATAAAGAAGGCATGAGCGCCAGTGTGGAAAAAGGTGGCGGTGTACTACTCGATTTAATTCATGAAATAGATTATTTATATTGTTTACTCGGAATACCTGCATTGATCACTGCGCAAAAAATCAATAGTGGCAGCCTTGAAATTGAAACCGAAGAACTGGCTGAGATACTGGTAAAAT
>JBAQJB010000014.1:0-10155 GCA_049289155.1 Chitinophagaceae bacterium | reverse complement strand
TAACAACAATTCCATTTACACCAAATGTAGGGTCAAGTCCACCATTAGGCATAAGACGATATAGGTAAGTTCTCTTTTTATCATTATATTCTTTGCGAACATCACCTGAAACCACTATTTTCCCATCAGCTTGAACAACAATACCGGTAGGGTATTGTTGCTTATCTATTTTTACAGTATCGAGGCCGTTTTCTCCAAAGCTGCTATCCAAAGTTCCATCTGAATTTGATCTAAATATCCCTGAAAGAATATTTCCTGTCACAGCATAATACTTACCTGAACAGACAATTTTTCCATCATCCTGGATAGTTAGCCTGGTATCATCTAAATGTAAACGTCCATCAAATTTAAAATATGCCCTGCCGCTATTTCCAAAATTTACATCAAAGCTTCCATCAGGATTAAATCTGTCAATACAACCAGAAGAACTAAGAACAAGAATTTTACCATCTACTTGTAGTAGAGAATTATTTGTATATGATAACGAATCTGAAATTATTATACCTCCATCTCCAAAAGTTGGATCTAAGGTTCCGGCTTGTGCATTTATTTTTTGATTGAATAAAATTATTGCAAGCAAAAATGTTATAAGTGTTTTTAAATTTTTCATGTGTGAAATATTTTAAATAATTCAATTAATACTTACACCTGGAAAACGCCAATTTTAAATTCTTCAAAATGCGGGTTGTGATTGGCCGCGGCAATTCCTTCACTGATCAACTGCCTTGTATCTGCCGGATTGATGATCGCATCCACCCAAAGCCGCGCAGCCGCATAATAAGGCGTGGTCTGCTTTTCATAACTACCTGTAATTTTATCCAATAATTTTTTCTCATCTTCTTCACTCACTTCTCCGTGTTTTGCTTTCATGGAAGAAACCTGTATTTGCAATAATGTTTTTGCCGCCTGTTCGCCTCCCATCACTGCAATTTTTGCCGAAGGCCATGCATAAATAAATCGCGGGTCATACGCTTTTCCGCACATGGCATAATTTCCTGCACCATAACTATTTCCAACAATGATCGTGATCTTTGGTACAATAGAATTGGCCACTGCATTCACGAGTTTAGCGCCGTCTTTAATAATACCGCCATGTTCACTGCGGCTACCCACCATGAATCCCGTTACATCCTGTAAAAAAATTAGGGGTATCTTTTTTTGATTGCAATTCATTATAAAACGTGCCGCTTTATCCGCGCTGTCATTATAAATTACACCACCTAATTGCATTTCTCCTTTCCGGCTTTTTGTGATTAGTCGCTGATTGGCCACAATGCCAACTGCCCAGCCATCAATGCGCGCATAGCCGCATAAAATTGTTTTGCCATAATCCTGTTTGAACTGGTTAAAATCAGAATCATCCACCATCCTTTCAATGATATGCAACATGTCATAAGGCTTCGAATTATTTTCATGCATGATGCCATAAATTTCTTCCGGATTTTTCTTGGGCAATACAGGTGTAGCCCTGTTGAAACCCGCGAGTGGCACAGGCCCCAGCTTATCCATTATTTTTTTCACTTCATCGAGGCATTCCTGTTCTGTTGGAAATTTATAATCCGCGATGCCACTTATTTCTGTATGCGTTATTGCGCCACCTAAAGTTTCTGAATCAATATCTTCTCCCACGGCGGCTTTTACAAGATATGGCCCGGCAAGATAAATGCTGCCATTTCCTTCCACCATCAATGTTTCATCACTCATGATGGGAAGATATGCGCCACCCGCCACGCAGGCACCCATGACCGCGGCGATTTGCGTAATTCCCATCGCGCTCATTTTTGCATTGTTGCGAAAGATGCGGCCAAAATGTTCTTTGTCGGGAAAAATTTCATCCTGCATAGGTAGAAATACACCGGCGCTATCCACTAAATAAATAATGGGTAAATTATTTTCCATCGAGATTTCCTGCATGCGCAAATTCTTTTTGCAGGCAATCGGAAACCAGGCGCCGGCTTTCACCGTTTGATCGTTTGCCACGATAATGCATTGCCGCCCGCTGACATAGCCAATGCCTGAAACCGTACCTGCAGCAGGGCTTCCGCCATATTCTTCATACATTCCATAACCGGCAAAGGCGCCGATTTCTGTGAATACTGAACCTTTATCTATCAAATAATCTACTCTCTCCCGCGCGGTGAGTTTGTTGCGTGCATGTTGTTTGTCAATAGATTTTTTTCCGCCACCCAATTTGATTTTATCGAAGCGCTGTTTTGCTTCGCTCCATAAAAGTTTCATCCAGTCTTCATTGCGATTGAAAGTGATATTCATATTTTAAATTTCGTTGCTTACAAATATAAGAGAGTTGTTGTAAAAAAAATTTATGCTACCTGTCTGCATATTTTCTGAATGTCTTCAGTTATTTTTTCTATCAAATAAAATTGTTCGTTTACAGGTTGTAATTTTTTAAATTCCATACCCATTGCAGGAGCATCTTCCGGCATTTTACTTTCCACTGGATTTTCTAATTGATCAATATTATTTTCTTCATCTAATGAACCGGGTGAAATAGTTCCTGCCGCAGTTTTCAGTTGCCTGTTTATCTGGTCAATGATGTTTGTAAAATTGCCTGCTTCTGCAGGCACTTCTATGGTTTTTGAAAAATAGGAAAGCGATGCGATATGCGAAGAAAGCATGTGGCAAAGCACAACCAATTCCTGGAATTTGTTTGAATTCACTCGCTTACTTTTCGGTTCTGAAAGCATTTGGCTAAATGCTTCAGATAAGTTGGCAAGCGCTACAAAAGAATCTTTCCGGCTTCTTTGCATATTTTTTTCTCCAACTATAATTTGCTGGAAGGCGGCTGCGCAGCGATCAAAATAAACAAGCGATTTCTCCAAAAAGTCTTTGATATATTTTTTAAAAAAAACATGTGACCAGGCCGGGAATAAAACCAGGTTGGCAATGAACGCGATGACTGAACCAATCGCCGTATCAATTACCCGGTCAGCAAGAACATTATTGAAATCCTGCATATTTAATAAATGAAACAATACCAGGATATAAGGAGTCATCAATATAACACTATAAATATATTTTGTTTTTAAAAGGCTATAAGTACCCGTCATTAAAAAAAGCATAATGATAAATAATGCAGTTTTATCTTTTACAAAATATAAAATAATAAAGCCCAGGAAAGCACCTGTCACGGTCCCGGCGAGCCTGTCTATATTTCGTTTACGCGTGAGGCTGTAAGCGGGTTTTAAAATAACGATGATCGTCAGTAAAATCCAGTAACTATGGCCAATCGGGAAAAGAAATGAAATGCCGTAACCTGCAATCGTAGCAATGCTTACGCGCAGTGCATGCCGGAAAGTATTGGAGCGTAAAGTGAGACTATCCAGCAGTAAACCCAGGTTGTATTTTTGTTCTGGTATCGCTGCATCATATTCTTTTTGTATGCGGAATTGCCTGATTTTTTTCCTGTCATAACTCGTATATAAATGCAGGGTGTGCAACCTGGAAAGAATGTCTTCCATACTTTTCATAATATGGCGAAAACTGGTAAACCCTTCGCTGTTGCCCGCACTTAAATTTTCTTCCCGGTATTGTTTTAAAAATGCGGAAGTATTTTCTACAATTGATGTCAGTGATTTATTTTCATGCGAAGGCTTTCCACTTAAAACGGCAATACCAATTTCATCCAGTTCATCTGCCAGTAATAAAATGGTTGGCCGTGTTTTCTCAAACAATTTACTTCCGGGAAATATTTGGTGCAGCACCCGGTAATCCTGGAAAGAAGCAGACAAGCGTTCGAAAAGTTCTGTGATGTCCAAATAAATTAATAATAAAGTTTTGCCTTCTACGGTAGACTCGCGGGAAATTTTACGGCTTTTAAAAATAAGTTCACGTACTAAATTTTGTTTTTGCAATAACATAGATTGCATATCCATCATCTTTTGATAAGTAGCATTATAAGTAAGGGGTGTTTGATAAAATTCAGCGCGTATGCGAAGGTATTCTGCAGTAGAGCTGATCAGTTCACCCAGCGCTTGTTGTGTTAGCCGGTAGGGTTTGATCGCTTGTATAACTAAACTTAATAAAATATACCATGCGCCACCCGTTAAGATCCAGGCGGCATTCACTACAATATGCAAACCAATAACGCGGTGATTTAAACTGATCACCATAATGATGAGCGCAGATACGCCAATTGCATTGGCCCGGGATCCATATACACCACCCATCGAAAATAAAAAACAAAAAACCAGGATAACTGCACCCGTAATGAATGGACTTCCGAGTGAATAACCTATAATAATGGTGACAATAAAATTTATGATGAGACACGCCAGCATGCCATTCCGCCGGTGATGAACCGGGCCGGGGTTATCCGTGATGCTGATACACAATGCGCCGAGTGAGGCGAGGATGCCGGCCGGTAAAAGTCCTGCATAACTTAATATAATTGATGGCAAAGCCACGCCAGCCGTGATGCGCAGGCCATCGGCAAAATTATAACTGTATAAAAAACTTTTATAGTCTCTGCCTAATTCCATCGCAACAAAAAAGTTATTTCAACGAAGATAGTAAGGAAAAAACGCATTGATCAAAAGGTAGTTGTATAGAATATTTCAAAGTAAACCATCAACTTTTTTATAGTATTAAGGATTTTAAGATCAAAGCATTGTCTATATTGGCATACCTTTCATTTACTTTTTTGTCTTGACACAAAAAAGTAACCAAAAAAGTCAAGGCTACATAAAAAAAGCTCCCTATGTCATTTCATTTATAGGGACAAGTAAAAATTTAAATGCCTGCCTAAAATGAAATAGCTCAAGCCATAGAATATATCCCAGGTGAAGTGCGACTTACCGGCAAAGTGCAATACCAAGCTTGGGTAACATTAATTTCATTTCTTAACGGCATTCATTCAAATTTTCTTAACTCTTTTTTTCTGAGGCCGAAGAAAAAACCCAAATTCAACTTTATTATTCGCTCGTTCTCACTAATCCATCTTTTTTATTTTAAAAAAATATTTCACAACTATATTAACTTAGCAACTTTAATTGAATAAAATGACATTGACAGATATCCTATTACTGGTACTCATCTTTTTGGCACTCGCGGTTATTTTACTGCAAATATTTAAAAAACAGGATAGCAGCGGAATGCAGGAAATACAACGAATCAATGATGCACTTTTACAAACAGGCCATCTTATCCGCAATGAGTTTTCAGCCAGCCGCAATGAAATTCAAAGTGGCGCAAAAGAAACCCGTGAAGAACTGATGAATTCATTTACCAATTTTTCTACAACCATTGGTAAAAATTTTTCAGACCTCTCGCAAATGCAGGAAAAAGAATTGAAGTCTTTTTCCGAATTACTACAGGCGCTCACAAAGAGTAATGAAGAGAAAATTGAAAAATTAATTTTTTCCAATGAAGGCAAACAAAATGATTTTAAAACGCAATTATCCGCCTCGTTAAAATCATTTGAAGAAAATTTTACTGCAGGTGTAAAAGATTTCAATGAACTGCAACGCCAAAAGTTTTATGACCTTACTGATAAGCAGGAAAAAATGCGTAGTGATTCCATGCAATCTTTGGATAAGATTCGGGAAACACTGGAACAAAAGATTCGTTTTCTGCAGGAAGAAAATACAAAGAAGCTGGATGAAATGCGTAATACCGTTGATGAAAAATTGCAGGCCACTTTAGAAAAAAGATTCAATGATTCTTTCACACTTATCAGCGACCGCCTTGAGCAAGTGCATAAAGGTTTGGGTGAAATGCAAAGTCTCGCAGTGAATGTGGGTGATCTGCGCAAAGTAATGACGAATGTAAAATCGCGTGGTGTGTTGGGTGAATACCAGCTTGCGAATATTTTGGAAGACCTTCTCACAAATGAACAATATGGAAAAAATATCAAGACCAAGCGTGGAAGTGGCGCTATGGTTGAGTTTGCGATACGGATGCCGAATAATTCAACAGAGCATACAGTATTGTGGCTGCCTATCGATTCAAAATTTCCCAAAGAAGATTATGAATCCCTGGTAGATGCGTATGATGCCGGTGATATTGAAAAGATAGAAATTTTGAGAAAATCTTTTCGGCTTGGTATTCTTAAAAATGCGCGGGACATTAAAGAAAAATATATAGATCCGCCCAATACAACTGAATATGGGATTATGTTTTTACCGTTTGAAAGTTTGTATGCGGAAGTGCTGCGCACACCTGGTTTATTTGAAACTTTGCAAAAAGAATATAAGATCACTGTTACCGGCCCGGCAACACTTAGCGCATTATTAAATGCATTGCAAATGGGTTTCCGCACTTTGGCCATTGAAAAACGCAGCAGTGAAGTCTGGGATCTTTTAAGCAAAGTGAAAAATGAATTTAATTTGTTTGGAAATATTTTGGATAAAACAAAAAAGAAATTACTCGAAGCAACCAATACGATTGACCAGGCCGGAACCAGGAGCAGGGCTATTGAACGGCAATTAAAAAAAGTACAGGAACTTCCCAATGCAGAACCTGTATTGAATATTGCCGCGCCACCTGGTATAGATGCGGACGATGAAGAAACAAATAATCCAAATGTATTGTTTGAGGAGGATGATATAAGTGAAGAATAGGCTTGCACTTTTAACTTCAAAAAATATTTTATAAAATATTTGGTTTACATTATAAACTACTTTATATTTGTTTTTTAATTGAAAAAAAATGATCAAAAATATCTTACTAATTGCATCCTTGTTTTGCTTTCAAATATCTTTTTCGCAGGTAACCATCAAAGGAAAAGTGACGGACAATAAAGGAAAAGCATTACCAGGCGCCAGTGTTACTTTAAAAGATTCATATGATGGATCACTTGTGGATAGTATGGGCAACTATTCCTTTAAGACGAAAGAAAAAGGTGCGAAAATTTTAATATTTTCTATCCTCGGATATAATACAATAGAGCAGCCCATAAACATTGAATCAGAAAATATTGTTCAAAACATTTCTTTGAAAGAAGAGTTGAATGAATTAAAAGCTGTTATGATTTCTGCCGGTTCTTTTGCTGCGGGTGATAATAAACGCGGCACAGTTTTAAGCTCGATCGACATTGCCACGACGGCCGGCTCCAATGCAGATATCACGGCTGCATTAAAAACGTTACCCGGTGCGCAACAAGTGGGAGAGAAGGAAGGTTTGTTCGTTCGTGGTGGTGAAGGCTATGAAACAAAACAATTCATTGATGGTACAGTTGTCAATAATCCCTATTATTCCAGTACGCCGGACATCGCGTCCCGCGGGCGTTTCTCGCCATTCTTGTTTAAAGGAACTGTATTTAGTACGGGCGGTTATTCTGCTTTGTATGGCCAGGCTTTGTCTTCAGCAGTTATTTTAGAATCTATCGACTTGCCGGAAAAATCTGCCGCGAATGCATCGATCTCGCCATTGTTTGTAGGAGGCGGTTTCCAGGATTTATCAAAAGATAAAAAATCATCCTGGGGTGCAAATTACGGCTATGTAAACGTGAAATTATATTTTGATTTAGTAAAACAAACACCAGACTATTTTAAAATTCCTGAGTTTCATACGGCCGATGCGAATTTTCGTATCAAAACAAAATCAGGTGGCATCATAAAATATTATACAACGTTTGCATACAGTAATCTTGGCCTGCGCAGGGCGGATATTGACAGCGCATATTTAAAAGATGCGTTTACCCTCACGAATCATAACTGGTACAATAATTTAAGCTGGCGCGAAAACCTGGGCAAAGGCTGGGAAATGAACCTGGGCTCGAGTTACAGCACCAACCGGGATGATATCAGCCAACAAGTGCAGGATGCAAATAACCTCCAGAAAATTTTTGATAATGGAACACCCTGGATGCAGGCAAAGAATTTTAATTTAAAAAACAGGCAGGACTTATCGCAGGTAAAACTGGTTCTCAAAAAGAAATTAGGCGGTATCAGCACATTGCGTTTTGGTGGTGAGTATTGGTATAATTATAATTCAACTTTATTCAATGATACTTTACATACATTGAAAGGAAATTACCAGGCTGCATTTGCAGAGTCGGATATTTATATTACCAATGGCATTGTGGCGCAGGTGGGCGCACGTTTTGAGCGTTCTTCTCTCATTAATAAATTAAATATTGCACCAAGAATTTCATTGGCATACCGCACCGGGCCATCAGCACAAATTTCCATGGCGTATGGAATTTTTTACCAGACACCTGAAACACAGCAATTGTTTTTTTCTACACAATTAGGTTTTATAAAAGCGACACATTATATCATTAATTACCAGAAGATCACGAATGAAAGAATATTTCGCACAGAAATATTTTACAAAAAATATGAAGACCTTATAAAAACATACCCTGCTTTTAACAACAGTGGTTTTGGCTATGCAAAAGGCGTGGAAGTATTTTTCCGGGATAAAAAAACTTTTAAAAATATTGATTACTGGATCAGTTATTCTTACCTCGATACAAAGCGGGATTATTTAAATTTTCCTTTGGAATTACAGCCCAATTTTGCAGCGCACCATACGGCTTCACTGGTGATGAAAAAGTTTTATACAAGTATCAAAACCGGTTTTAATTTCACCTATACTTTTGCCACCGGCAGGCCTTATTATAATTTCCAGTTGAATAACGGGAAATATGAAATTGCCGATGAAGGCATTACCAAACCTTATAATAGCCTTGGTTTCAGCGTAAATTACTTACCCAATTTAGGTAAACAAAATGCGCGTACAGCGATCGTTTTATTTGCCAGTGTAAATAATGTATTGGGTGCAGACCAGGTTTATGGATATAATTATTCGTATAATGGATCTATCAAAGATGCCATCCGGCCACCGGCAAAAAGATTTTATTTTATTGGTTGTTTCCTGAGTTGGGGTGTGGACCGCAGCCAGGATGTGATCAATAATAATTTGTAAACTTTTTTTTAATCAATCATAAAATAAACAAAAATGAAAAAGTTCCTTTTCCCAATCGCACTTTTCGCAACAATCGCAGTACAGGCGCAATCAGATAAATTCGTTCCCGCTATGAAAGAAAATTTCATAATGATGGACAGCGCAAAAACCACGGAAGACTTTCAAAAAGTGTCCGCAACATTCGAAAGAATTGGAGACGCTGAAAAAACACAGTGGCTGCCCTATTATTATGCAGCGCTTGCGTTGACAACACCTGCCTGGACGGATGCTAAACTGGATAAAGATGCAAATGCAGAAAAAATACTTGCCTTATGTGATAAGGCGGATGCACTCACTACTACAAATGAAGATAAAGCTGAAATATTTGCAGTACGAAATATGGCTGCCACGCAGCAAATGCTGGTAGATCCGCAAAGCAGGTTTATGACGTATGGCCAGCAGGCGGCTTCCGATATTCAGCAAGGAATGAAACTTGATTCTAATAATCCTCGTCTGTACTACCTCCAGGGAATGAGTGTGAATGGCACGCCTCCACAATTTGGTGGCGGCCCGGATAAAGCAAAACCAATTTTTGAAAAAGCTATGGAACTCTTTAAGGCAGCCAATCCAAAGCCTATGTACCCAGATTGGGGAATGACACAGACAGAAAGCATGTTGAAATAAATCAAATAAACAATTGCCCGCTTTATGATAAAAAATAAAGCGGGCATAAATTATTTTTATGGAAAAGAACCCTGAACTCACGCCATCGGAAAGTTTGCAAATCATCAGTGGTATGATCAATACCGTGCAAAAAAGATATTCTGAAAATGGGTTCCTGTATCTTTTCTGGGGATGGCTTGCATTTTTTTGTGGCATCACAGAATTTATTTTATTTCATTTTTTTAATTACCCACAGCATTACCTGGTATGGTCACTAACATGGGTTGGCCTTATTTTTCAAATTTTTTATTTACGCAAAAAAATTAAAGCTGCGCGGGTAAGAACCTATGCCGATACGATCATTGGATATGTATGGCTCAGTTTTGTTATTTTAATGTTTGTGTTGTTTTACCAGTTTTCCCATTTAGATCCAAAAATCATGTCGATGCTTGTAATGCCCGTCATGCTTGCATTATACGGGTTGCCTGTTTTTTTAAGTGGTATTATTTTACGTTTCCGCCCATTAATTGCGGGAGGTATCTGTTGCTGGATATTAAGCATTACGGCAAGTGTTATTTCATATGAATACCAATTATTGCTCATACCTGTTGCAATGATCGTAGC
>JBAQJB010000013.1:0-31819 GCA_049289155.1 Chitinophagaceae bacterium | reverse complement strand
GATCTTGTGGGTGCACCGGAGCGCGAATTCCAGATCACTGTAAATAATTACCTGATGCAAAGTGCAGGTATTACATTCAATGATATTGCACAGGCAGTGGCTAATGAAAACCTGGATATTTCCGGCGGCCTCATTGATATTGGAAATATGCAACGCAACCTGCAATTAAAAGGGCAGTTTAAAAATGTGTATGATATTCAGCAGATCGTTGTTCGTAATTTCCAGGGGCAGCCAATTTACTTAAAAGATATTGCCAGCATAAAAGATACCATCAAAACACGTGAAAGCTATGCTCGTTTAAACGGGAAGAATGTGATCACGCTGAATATCATTAAACGGGCCGGGGAAAATCTTATTGAAACTTCTGATTTGGTAAAAAAGACGGTAGAGGAAATGCGCATTTCAAATTTCCCCAAAGATCTAAAAATTGATGTAACAGGCGATCAGAGTATTGCTACCCGTACTTCTTTTAATGACCTGGTAAATTCCATTGTGATTGGTTTTGTACTTGTATTGATCATTCTCATGTTTTTCATGGGTGTTGTGAATGCATTCTTTGTTGCCTTATCCGTACCACTTAGTATGTTTGTGGCCTTTGTGTTTTTACCCGGCGCAGACCTGATTGTAGGCACACATGTCACGCTCAATTTTATCGTACTATTTGCATTACTATTCGGCCTTGGAATTATTGTGGATGATGCCATCGTGGTGATAGAAAATACGCATCGCATATTTGTACAGGCAAAAGGAAAACTCACGTCATTGAAATCCGCGGAGATGGCGGCAGGGGAGATATTTATCCCTGTACTCGCCGGAACACTCACTACGCTTGCTCCATTTTTTCCTTTGCTTTTCTGGCCCGGCATCATTGGTAAGTTTATGGTGTACTTGCCCACGATGCTGATTTTCACCTTAACTGCTTCTTTACTGGTGGCTTTTATTATGAACCCGGTATTCGCTGTGGACTTTATGAATCACCCGGAAGGAGAAGCGAAAAAACCTTCACGCATTTTCCGCAACCCCGTATTTTGGGTCGCAATTCTCATTGGCATAATACTCGATTTTTCAGGTTATACTTTTGCCGGAAACCTTTTATTATTTATTGCTATACTGGTTATTTTCAACAGGTTTATTTTGGATAAATGGATTCATGGTTTTCAAAACCGAATCCTGCCATGGATTATGAGTCATTATGAATCTTTATTGCGTTGGGCTCTTAAAGGCACGAGGCCTGTTTGGTTATTAGTAAGCACATTTATATTATTGGTGATCTCAATCTTTGGTATTGTGATCGCTGTAAATTCCGGCAGGGTAGCCGTTCAATTTTTCCCGAAAGGAAATCCCAACCAGATATATGTTTATTTGAAATTGCCTGTTGGTACCAATGTTGAATATACGGATAGTATTACAAAGATTTTGGAAAAAAGAGTGGATCATGTGCTCGGCATGGAGAATGGAAAATCCAACCCTGTCGTTGAAAGTATCATTACCAACGTTGCTATTGGTGCAGGTGATCCAATGCAGGGCGACAGAAGTACGCATTCTGAATTAGGAAGGATACAGGTTTCTTTTGTTGAATTTGCAAAGCGTGATGGAGTAGCTACTTCCCCGATTCTCGATTCTATACGGAATGTAATGAAAGGAATTCCCGGCGCTGAGATTACGGTGGACCAGGAACAAAACGGGCCGCCTACAGATCCGCCTGTAAATATAGAAGTGGCAAGTGAAAACTTTGACGACCTTACGCATACGGCCGTTGCATTAAAAAATTATTTGGATTCTATTCGCGTGCCGGGAGTGGAAGAATTGAAAATGGACGTGGACTTGAATAACCCTGAAATTACTTTAAAAGTAAATCGTGAAAAAGCCCTGATACAAGGTGTTTCCACGGGTCAGATCGGGCAGGAAATAAGAACAGCATTGTTTGGAAATGAAGTTTCAAAAATTAAAGAAGGAGAGGATGAATATAAAATCCAGTTGCGCAACAATGAATTACAACGAAAAAGCCTGGATGAAATTCTTAACATGAATGTTGTATTCCGCGACTTTGCCAGTGGAGGGGCAATTAAAAGTGTGCCTATTAGTTCTTTAGTGGATGTAGATTACACAAGCACATTGGGGAGTGTAAAAAGAAAAGATCAAAAACGTATGATTACGCTAAGAAGCAATGTACTCAATGGTTATACGCCGACTGCAGTGAACCAGGTTTTGGCGGGTTATATCAATTCTTTTAATAATAAACCGCCGGGCGTTACCCTACGCCAGACAGGCGAAGGTGAACAACAGGCTGAAACGGTTGCTTTCCTCGGTAAGGCACTGGCTATTGCGCTGATGCTGATCCTGGTTATTCTGGTCATTCAATTTAATTCAATCAGCAAACCCGTGATCATTCTTACAGAAATTATCTTCAGTGTCATTGGTGTATTGTTAGGTTTTGCGATCACTGGTATGGATATTTCTGCGGTGATGACAGGCATGGGCATCGTGGGACTTGCAGGTATCGTTGTAAAAAATGCGATCCTGGTGATTGAATTTGCAGATGAACTGAGGAGCCGCGGTTACAAAACGCGGGAAGCCGTCATACAGGCGGGCAAGATTCGAATTATTCCAGTATTACTTACAGCTATGGCCGCTATACTTGCATTGATACCATTGGGAATTGGTTTTAACATTGATTTCATTTCCTTATTTTCCAGCCTCAATCCACACATATTTTTCGGAGGAGATAATGCAGTCTTCTGGAAGCCACTTTCCTGGACAATTATTTTCGGACTTGCTTTCGCGTTTTTTATGACTTTGATCATTGTTCCAAGTATGTACCTCATTGCCGAAAGGCTTAGAAGGCCCATGCGCCGGTTGTTTGGAGGCAAATGGATAAGTATGCTGGGCATTCCGCCTTTCACTATTATCTTTATTTTGCTAATCATTGTTACGAGTATTTCCCACTCTTTTGATAAGGCAAGAAGAAGAAGGAAGCTGGTGGGTGAAAAGGTCAATGAAGCTTTTATTGGAAGCTGGTTTTAAAACAGGAATTAATTAAAACACGAAGCTTTATATACTGAGAAGTTGTAAGCAGTGAAATTTTATAGGTAGTTTTTTTAAACAGGGCTGTAACTAAAGTACAGCCTTGTTTTATTTAAATCAACAAAAATATATATTGATAACAACCATTTACTCATTCAGAATATCCATTTACTAATTAGGGAAGCATAAAAAGATTTAGTCCTATTACTTTTGACTTATTAATGCTTTACATCAAGGTTTGGGGGATTTACAAACAAACCCCGGTTTTTTACCGGGGTTTCTGTTTTATAAAGTAGCAAGATGAAATTTTTATAAAGTTTTCAGCACATCATTCATGGCTCTAACCGCGTCTGCACTTTTTTCAAAAGCCTGTTTTTCTGAATCATTCAGTGTAAAGTCAAGAATTTTTTCCCAACCATTTTTTCCAATGATAACAGGAACGCCGATGCAAATATCTTTTTGTCCATATTCACCATCGAGCATTACAGAACATGTAAATAATTTCTTCTCATCCCGTACAATACTTTTTACCAAAGCTGCTCCGGCCGCACCTGGTGCATACCAGGCAGAAGTGCCGATGAGTTTTGTAAGTGTAGCACCACCAACCATTGTATCTGAAACTATTTGTTGTTGTTTTTCTTCACTTAGAAAATTGGTAACAGGAACACTGTTCCAGGTAGCCATACGAATTAAAGGTATCATCGTTGTATCACCATGCCCGCCCACAACTACAGCATTTAAATCTGCAGGACTGCATCGCAATTGAGTACTCAACTGGTAACGGAAACGCGCGCTGTCTAATGTGCCGCCCATACCAATGATCCGGTTTTTAGAAATGCCGCTTGAAGTCAATGCGAGGTAAGTCATTGTATCCATTGGGTTTGAAATAATAATAAATATCGCGTCCGGTGAATGTTTTAAAATATTTGAAACCACATCCTTCACAATACCCGCATTCGTTCCAATCAATTCTTCTCTTGTCATACCCGGTTTGCGGGGAATGCCGGAAGTGATTACAACTACGGATGAACCCGCAGTTTTTTCATAATCTTTTGTACTGCCCGTAATTCTCGTTTCAAATCCAAGTAAGGCAGCGCTTTGCATCATATCCTGGGCCTTGCCTTCAGATAATCCCTCTTTAATGTCTAATAAAACGAGGTCTGTACAAAGAGAAGCCCGTGCTATATTATCGGCACAGGTTGCTCCAACTGCTCCGGCACCAACAACTGTAATTTTCATGTTTCTTATATTTATGTAAAAAAATAATTGCCTTTTTAAAGGCAAGCAAAGATACAAACTTGGGAAGAACTCCCATAACGAAATGAAAAAACTTACTTCTGTTGCTTCAATAATTCGATAATTGTTTGAGGTTCTGTACCGAGCTCAAAGGTTTGAACAATTTTACCTTTCGTATTATACACAGCAATGAAAGGTGTGTATTTTACGCGAAAATATGCGGGAATAATATAATTGGGATCCCTGCCAATTCTAATATTTTTATGGTATAGTAAATCAAAATTCTGCGCAAATATTTTTATTTCATCCATTGGGCTATAACTGGCCCATACGAAAAAAATGTTTTGAAGTTCTTTACTTTTTTGTTTGAATTCGTTGGCTGTGATCTGGCAATGGCCGCAGGTTGGGCTGAAATAAATAACCACAACAGGCTTGTCTTTTGGTAACTGATTTTCCATGAACCAGGTACTGTCTGTTTGCAAGAGCATAAAATGAGGAAAGGTGGAATCTTTTTGATAGGGAGGAATGGTATCAAACTGGTCCTGCGAAAAAGCGGTAATTCCGCAGAAAAAGAAAATGATAAAAAATATATTTTTCATTCAACGATTTTAGATTTTGCAGGTGCAAGTTACTTTATGAGTGGTTTAGAAAAAGTTAAGAAAATTTTATCTGTACCTTTAATAATAAAATATTTATTATTAAGCCGGAATGGATATTTTAAAAATTCCTTTTTCAAATCTTTTATCTTTGTATACGGATAATCATTTTTAAACTCCGGCAAAAAACAAAATGGGTTTATTAATTGCAATCAGGCTGAAGCTGAAATCTTACTACAATTCTTTACACAACAATAATCTCAAAAGAAATTTTTTAAATGCACTTCCATTTTGGCTCGGCGCATTTATGACCGGCCTTTTTTCTGTTTTTTATGCAAAATTATTTTCACTGGCTGAAGAAGGCAGGCAGTATTTATTCCTCAAAGCCGGCTGGATGTTTTTTTGCATAACGCCCATTTGTTTTTTCCTTTCCTGGTGGGTTGTCGAAAAATATGCGCCTTATGCAAAAGGCAGTGGAATTCCGCAAGTAAGCGCTGCCATTGAATTGGCGAACCCCAAAAACAATCATAAGGTAAATATTTTATTAAATACACGGATCATTTTTATAAAAATAATTTCCAGCCTCGTGATCATTTTTGGGGGTGGAATAATTGGCCGGGAAGGACCCACGATTCAGATTTCATCCGCCATCTTTAAAAAAATTAATGATATTCTGCCAGAATGGTATCCAAAAATATCAAAACGGAACATGATCGTGACCGGCGCAGCAGCCGGCCTGGCATCCGCTTTTAATACGCCGCTGGGAGGCATTGTTTTTGCTATTGAAGAACTTACCAAAACGCATTTTAATTTTTTCAAATCGGCTTTATTAACCGGTGTCATAGTTGCAGGTTTAACTGCATTAAACCTCTCCGGGCCCTATCTCTATATCGGATATCCGAAACTCAGTGAATTTTCTGCCTGGATCATTTTTGCGATCATACCCGTGTCGCTGATCACCGGGCTTGGTGGCAGTGGAATGGGAAAAATAATCCTGTATGTTTTTCGGAGAAAAAAAACATTGAAGAAAAGATCACAACAGGCTTTGTTTGTTATTATATGCGGATTATTAATAGCCACACTGGCCTATTTTGTGGATAGCAGAATTTTAGGTTCCGGGAAAAATATTATGCAGACAACTTTATTTACAGGCGATAAATATTTGCCCTGGTATACACCTGTATTACGCGTCTTCGGTTCCATTGCCTCATTTTCGACAGGCGCATCGGGTGGTATTTTTGCACCGTCATTAAGTGCGGGTGCAAGTATTGGCGCGGCTGTTTCGGGCTTGTTACATTTGTCTGATACGGAAACGAATCTTTTAATTTTATGTGGTATGGTGGGTTTTCTTACCGGCATTACGCGCAGCCCTTTTACTTCATCTATACTGGTGATAGAAATGACGAATGATCATAATATTATTTTTTATTTAATGGTGACTGCATTATTAGCGAATATAATTTCAAACCTTATCAGTAAACATTCCTTTTATGATCATTTAAAAGATCAGTATTTGCGTGAGATAAATTTGAATGATGCAAAAACACCTTCGGTCGGTTAGTGGAATTCGATGTATTGATGAATGCATTATTGTATGAAAAATTTAAATAAATATTGGATTGCTGTTATTTCAAAAGATCATTCCCGGCATGCGGTGGAGGGTGGTTTTATCCAATTGTCACATGGGAAAGAAGCACCCCTTAAACGACTTCATGCAGGAGATTGGTTGATGATTTATTCTTCAAAAATTTCCATGGAAAATAATGAAAAATGCCAGGCTTTTACAGCTTTAGGCCAGGTAAGTGATGAAGAAATATATGTATCAAAAATGAGTGAAACATTTTCTCCTTTTCGAAAAAAAATACATTTTTATTCATGCGCTGAAGCACCCATTTCACCAATGATTGATTCTTTATCATTTATTAAAAACAAAAAATCCTGGGGCTACCCGTTTCGTTTTGGTTTCTTTGAAATTGATAAGGAAGATTTTTTATTTATAGCAAAACAAATGGCTGATGAAGCCCTGTTGAATACAATGGAAGCAATTTGATCTGCTACCATTTTCATGAACGAATTATATTTAAAAAAAAGAGATGGAGAAAATTTTTAAAGAAGGATATCCTTATATTTCTTATCATAAGGAAACTTACCCGGAACCTGTAATGGAAAAAAGATCATCTGCTTTTTTAAAATGGATGAATGAAAGAAGGACAGTCCGTGAATTTTCAGAAAAACAAATTCCGCAAAAAGTAATTGATGATATTTTGCTTACCGCCTCCTCCGCGCCATCAGGTGCACACAGGCAGCCCTGGTTTTTTTGTGCCGTAAAGGATCCGGGCATTAAAAAAATTATTCGTACAGAAGCGGAAAAAGAAGAATATGAAAGTTATCATGGCCGCATGCCGGCTGAATGGCTGGACGCTTTAAAGCCACTGGGAACCGATTGGGAAAAGCCTTTCCTGGAAACGGCTCCATGGCTAATCGTGGTTTTTAAAAGAAGTTATGAATATGGAGATAACAAAAAAAAACTTACAAATTATTATGTTTCAGAATCTGTAGGCATTGCATGCGGTTTTTTATTAACCGCTATTCATCATGCCGGCCTCGCAGCACTTACGCATACGCCCAGCCCAATGAATTTTTTAGCCAAAATTTTGAACAGGCCGGAAAATGAAAAGCCATATTTATTGATTCCCGTTGGCTATGCGGCGGATGATTGTTATGTACCCGATTTACGTAGAAAATCGTTGGAAGAAGTTGCAAAATATTATTAGTGCCTTACCACTTTAGGCACAGTCTTTCTAAAAAAATCAGCCTTTTATCCGATTGCCTTTTTTAGTCATTTCGTTTTATTTTGTATGAAAATCAGGATCATGAAAAAATGTATTTTTCTATTCAGTTTATTTTGCATTGTCAACTCTATTTCGGCGCATGCGCAGATATTGAAAAAAATTAAGGACACTGTAAAAGGTAAAGTGGAAGATAAAGCTACTCAAAAAGCAGGTGATGCCACGGATAAAGTATTGGATGGTGTTGACCCAACGAATAATAACAACAGTAATAATAATAATGGAAATAATACGGTTAATGCAGTAAATCCCGGCGCCGCAACTGATACAACAGTCTCTTTTAAATCTTACCAGAACTATGATTTTGTACCCGGTGATACTGTTTTATTTGCGGATGATTTTACCAGCGATATGGATGGGGAATTTCCCGCGCACTGGACACTGACTAAAGGCCAGGCAGTTGTAAATAAAGTTACAAATATTCCTTCATTTCTTTTGACAGAAGGAAATTATTGCGAAGTATATCCTTTGATGAAAAATAAACATTACCTCAACGATCCATTCACGATTGAATTTGACTATTATCCTACAGATGCTTCTTATGGCACAATTCTTTTTTTAAATTATATAAATTCAGATAATTATGAAACGAATGCAGGCATTACTTTTTCATCGAATGGTGAAGTAAGTACTTCTTATTTACCACAGAATTTTGAAGGCGAATATCCCAACGAAGACGACATAACCTACAAAAATCATTGGCACCACTGCGCGATAATTTATAAGAACAATCAATTGAAATGTTACATTGACCAGTTCAGGGTTTTGGTGGTACCTTCTTTAGGTGCAAAGCCCTATTCTTTTGGGTTTGGTGGTATTGGCGATCAAACAGCGCCCGTTATTTTTACCAATGTACGTGCAGCTTCCGGCGGAAACATGAATATGGTTGGTAAGAAATTTACAGATGCAAAAATTGTAACACATGGAATTAATTTTGATATAGATAAATCCACCATAAAACCTGAAAGTATGGGCACATTAAATATGATTGTAAATGTGCTCAAAGAAAACCCTGACCTTAAATTTGAAATTGATGGCCATACAGATAATACGGGTACACCCGATCATAACCTGGCGCTATCCCAGCAGCGTGCTGATGCTGTTAAAACACAACTCATAAATATGGGAATCAATGCATCGCGCCTGGGTACAAAAGGGTTTGGTGATGCAAAACCTATTGGTGATAATTCAACACAGGAAGGAAAAGCAAATAACAGGAGAGTAGAATTTGTAAGAATGTAACTTTTCTATATTTTCCCTGGAAAACTGATAAAATAGGAGTCAAAAAAAACCGCAAATTATATTTACGGTTTTTTTAATGAATGATTTATTGTACTAAGCTGTTGCTTCTTCGCCAACCACTTCAAATTCAATTTCCACAGTATGGCTTTTACCCAGGTCGATGGTCGCTTTGTAGGTGCCCAGTTCTTTTACTTCATCTGCAATTGTGATACGCTTACGGTCAATTTCATATCCTTTTTGATCCCTGATGGCGCGGGCAATCTGTAAGGAAGTAACACTTCCAAATATCTTACCGCTGGTTCCTGTTTTGGCAGAAACCTTTACAGGAGAAGCTTTCAGGATATCAATCACCTTATTCACTTCAGCGAGCATGGCGGCATCCTTTTTTTCTTTTACTTTTAATTTTTCCCCCAATTGTTTTAAATTGGATGAACTGCCTTCTACGGCGAGTTTGCGGGGGATGAGAAAGTTACGGGCATAGCCGCTTTTTACCTGTACCAATTCATTGCGTTGGCCCAGGTTATCTACATCTTCTATTAATATTACTTGCATAGAATAAATTTTTTTTCCTTGCAAAAATGTACAGTTTTATCAACTATATATACAGCGCAGGAAATTTCTAATTAAAATTATTTCATTAAATCTGTTACATAAGGTAACAGCGCCATCTGGCGTGCTTTTTTAATGGCATCACTTACTTTGCGCTGGTATTTCAAAGAATTCCCTGAAAGGCGGCGTGGTAAAATCTTACCCTGCTCATTCAGGAATCTTTTCAAAAACTCTACGTCTTTGTAATCAATGTAACGGATACCATATTTTTTAAAACGGCAAAATTTCTTTTTAGGTTTTTCCTGTTTAATGGCCGTTAAGTACTTTATTTCATTTGTCTTTGCCATGATTAAATTTCCTGTTTTTGGTTTCCGGTTGGTAATCCATTTCTTTTTTTGTAATTGTACTCAACTGCATGTTTGTCGAGTGCATTAAACATGTGACGCATTACTTTGTCGTCACGGAGAAGTTGTATTTTAAACTTCTCATTGAAGTCGGATGGCGCAGTATATTCCAGTACCCAATAAAGACCAGTGGTCTTTTTTTGTACGGGATACGCCAGTGATTTTAAGCCCCACGGATTTGTGTGTACCATTACACCAGCATTGTCCGTGATGAAATCGGTATATTTCTTCTGGATGGTTTTAAATTCATCTTCAGAAAGAACCGGGGTAAAAATCACCATCAATTCGTAATTGTTCATACCCTTTTTGTTTTTAAATTTTATTTTGGGCTGCAAAGGTAAGGGAAAGAAATCATTTTTTTAAAATTATAAAACAGGAAATTTTTGAAGGGGTAATAAATCGCAAAATACTTCATAAAGACTTGACTTTTAAATATTTAATAATAAACCCATAAAACTTTTACCCCAAAATTTTCAGTACTAAAACAAGGTTTTATTCATTCTATATATTTCCCGAATAATAAAATGCGCCCCAGTCCCTATAGTCGGGGAAAACCATCCGTGTACTTTCCTGGGCCAGGGCAAATGCGGCCGTTTTAGAGTTTCCTTTTTCAAGTGCAGTATAAAGCGCTACGAAGAAAGTTTCGCAACACTCTGCTTCTGCTTCCCATAAAGTGCCAATAATTGTTTGCACACCTGCCTGTAAAAACATAGCCGGCAGGCCACGGATATTATCAGAAATGTCAAATCGCCCAAGGGCTGTTTCACAAGCGCTTAAAGTAAGCAGGTCAATATGCCGAAGATCAAGTTTCACTAATTCATACGAATTTAAAATCCCGTCACTCTGCTCATTTTTTTGTAAAAACAAACAATGAAAAGCCGGCGCATTTGGGTCAAACATGCCATGTGTGGAAAGATGTATCCGGGAAGACTCATTTAATACACGAATAAAATTTTCTTCATTGACATCCTTTTCAAGTATTGGTTTTTTATTAAAAATTTTTGCAATGGCAGTTGCTTCCTGCACGGAATTTTTCAATGGCCTTAAAAAAGGAAAACTATTATTTTCTATAAAACTAATTCCCATTGATGACAAAAAATTTTCACCCGGAACTACAGAACTACTTTTATCTATCCTTGTTAATATGGCAAGGTTTGGAATATAGGTCACTTTCCAATTTGTACAAATTGGCTGCCCGTTCAGTGGCAATAAATGAAACGGGTAATAATGTAGCGGCCCATGTGGCCACACGATCAAATGTTTTTTATTTTTCTTTGCGAGGCCGTCAAGTATAGATGGTATTTTTCCTCCCAAATAAAAAGCAGCATCAACTTTCATCATATCAAAACCTTTTCGGGTAAGGCCATTAGTTTCAGGCTCTTCCTGGATTTCAGCGCGTGTAGCTGCGATGGATTCCGCAATGGGTAACCATTTTACACGGGTATTTTCTTCCACATATTCCATAATGGAAGATGGAATATCCCTTAGGCCGCCAATTGTAAGAAATGATTCTTCAGCAGTGAGAAGGATAGTATATAATGCATTTTGGCCTTTTGCCGAAGGTGCAAATAACTGGCAAATCAATACGGATTCTTCGTTTAAACAAGCTTGTATATCTTCCGGAATTAAAAGAAATAATTTTGCTTCATCAGTATTGTTGCTAAACTGATTTTCATAAAATAAATGATCAAATGTTTTTTTAAGGTTCTCCAGTTTAATAATGGCATCTTCTCCTTCCTGTATTGAAACTGTTCCCGAATAGGACATCAGTAATTTTTCATTTTTGAGGAATGCATGATTGTTTTTGTAAATAGCAGGGCCGGTTTGATTTGATAATTCATTGATTCGTAGGAGTAAATCCGCAATTAATTGTTCACTGATTTGAAATGATTTCTCTTCATTGCTCAGTAATACATTGAATGCATAACCTTTTGTGATCTGCACCAGGAAAAGAAGTGTTTGTAAATCCGTTTTTTCTTCTGTTATCAAACCCTGGGAAATAACTTTATATATGGCCTGGCACTTTTCAGATATGAATTGATCATTCCATCTTTCCAGTGAAAGTGCCACCTGGCAAAGGTTTCCAACTAATCTCTTTAATATTTCCGGTGCACAGCGAATGGCAATTTTTTCAATGCCGTCTAACAAATCAGTGACCGAAGATTTGTATTTAAATGAAATAAAAATTTTCAATGAAGCAAAAAAACCGGTCGTTGCCAGGTCGTCATTTTTAATATTATAATAATTTATGCCCGAATTAAAATACATGTTTGCCAGCATGTAACTGCATAAAGGAAGAAACTGTTGTAATTGCTCCATGCTTACAATAGATGCATAAATTTCTGAAATAATTTGTATGCCTTCCCGCTCTTCTGTTTTATTTAAACTGGTAAAGGCTGCAACCAAAAATGTTGCCATTTTATTTTCAACAGGTGTTTTATTTTTTAAAAAAAATGCCTGGAGTTTTTCATACAATTCTGCTGTAGGCAAATCACTAAGCTCATCCAAAATTGGTATGGCGTACAACCTTTTCAACACTACTATTCCTAATAAATAATGCGCTTCTGCCGGCTCTTCAAACTGGTAACTATCTAACATGCTTTGGGCTTTAACCCATAAGCGAAAAGCTATACCTCTATTGACTTTCAGCGATTGCTGTATTGCCTGCTGCAACAGGGAAAATAAAGGCAGCTTTCCATATTGCTGAAGTAAAACATCTGCATCTTCATTCAATAAACCGGAGTATGGATCATTTATTTTTACTGCACTATTTTCTTCATTCGGGGAATAAAATGCCAGCATGTTTTGCAGTGTAATAAATTCTTCCGGGTATTTTTTTTCAGCTTCAAATAAATTCATTCCTTCTTTTGCATAATAGACCATTTGAGAAAAATCTGTTTGCCCGGATAAAATATTTTCCCACATACAAATATCAGCAAGTGCTTTTGCAGTAAAAGCTTTTAATAAACCATCACGAAGTGGCAATGCTTTTAAAAAATATTCTTTAGCTTTTTTCAACGCTATT
The DNA here is from genome assembly GCA_049289155.1 of Chitinophagaceae bacterium. Taxonomy (GTDB): domain Bacteria; phylum Bacteroidota; class Bacteroidia; order Chitinophagales; family Chitinophagaceae; genus JAFDXJ01. The sequence continues at coordinate 18,894 of JBAQJB010000013.1, read as the reverse complement.
TCCGGTGCCGGCATATCAATTTCTCCCGCTTCTATATGTTCAGTGGTATTTTGATAATATGTATAAGCATTTTGTTGCCATTCCCGTATTTGATATTGGTAATCCGTATTGCGCCGGTTGGCAAACCAGGGATCAAGGTATAAAAGCCCCAAACGATGGTATGCAGTGGCTATTAACCGTTGATCTTTTGCAGCATCACATTTCTCCAGGAGTTTCGTTCCTGCATTTTCTGCAATAAATAATTTTCTTTTATCAGCAACCTGAATGAGGAAAAATTGTGTGGCTTTTATTTTTGATAAAATTATTTTTGACCACATTTGAAACCATTCTCTTTCAATTTTTTCTTCGACAGGAATTGCTTCAATACAGGAATTTATAATTTCTGAAAATGCCAGTGCCTGCTCAGCGCCCTTTAGGTTTTCCTGTGCCATGTTCTCCGTAAATACGGATAAACATTGAATATATATTGGCGATAAACGTTCATAGATAAAGGATGAAGATGCCTGCCGGTAGGCTGTTTGCAAAGAAATTTCACCACGCTTCCATTGGTTGAAAATATTTTCAAGCGGGCCATTTCCCAAAGGATAATTAGCGATGATATGATATTTTGAAAATAGCTGATCTAAAGAAAATAGATGCAAAATTGCATTCTCCTGTTTCGCTTCAGGCAAACTATTTACATATAAAATTATCTTCTCTCTTTGGGCTGGTGAAAATAAAACCGGGTATTGTATAAGGAATTCTTCTATTTCTCCCGGCACAGTTATTTCGCAAAAAAGATTGAAATATTTGATGGCAACATCATTCATTCTTTTTACTAAATCTTGATTTCTGAAATATTTGTCAGCATTGAATCGGCAATCTTTTGATTGACTGCATTACGGATTACACTATATGCAGTTGAATTAAAAGTGGCGCGCCTGGACATATACTGAAGATTTGTTTTTTCTTTTTCAGTTTTAAAGAAAAATACTTTGCGTAAATCGTGGGAAGTTGTCAGCATAAATGTACCGATCTGCATGGATACAATACCGCCATCTTCATTTGCCAGGGCGATCTGGAATCCGGCATTATCAACACTTTTGGTATTGCGTTCAAATGCTTTTATTTTCCGGTCATCATCACCCATATTTTTTATGGCGGACAATGTTTTTTTAATAATATCTATATACATTTTTCCGAAAGCAGAAGAAATAATATCAATGACAACATTATCCACTTCAAATTCAGATTCTGTCGCATTATACGTTTGTGGGACGGCGCTTTCCACGATCCAGCCAGTTTTTTCCAGGGTATCCATAAACACTTGATACCAATCAAAGACTTTCGCCTTATTTTTTACTTTTAAATTTGCAGCCATTTGTGCAAGCAAGGTAGATTGCAATACATCATTCCGGTTTGCAGTACTTACCGAAGATGCAAATGAAACAAGGCTTTTTTCTGAAAAGAAAGATTGTTCTTCTCCTTCCTGTACAGGTAAAACATCTGCAGTAGCAGATTTCATGATGCGCATTTTACTATAAGCCTCGCCGGCTTCAATAGGCAAATCGTTTATAAATTCAATAGAAGTTTCCTGTTGCATAAAATTTATTTTTTGTGTGAAAAAATGTGCTTTCATATATAGTTGAAAAAACCCGCATTTTTATTGAATAATTCATTTATAAAAATGCTGACAAATTAATTAATAATCGATATATATTTCAATAAATATTTTTTCCCCCTTCCAGTTTTTCAATGGTTTTTTTCGCTGAAGCAAGTCGCACCTGTTTATTTTTCTCCTCCAGTTTTTTGGTTGCACATTTTTTTATCATTTGATAAAGAGATAAAAAAGTCAATACATTATAATTATGTGTGAAAAACATTTTTTTAAATATAGACTCTTCATATAACCTTTTTATTTTCTGTTATATGCTTTCTCCCTTGTAAAAAAGATCATGATAGTATTAAAAAGAATTAGATAAACAGGAAATAGCGTATACAACCAATCGTGGCCGATACATAGGAAAAGTGATAAGATCCAGGAAATTAAGCCCAGTTTCCAGGCCACAGTTTTTTGTGTGTGCGGCTCTTTATAGGCATGCACTAAAGTGGGAATGCCAACAGCTAAATCTGCCAGTATAGCAAAACAAGTAGTGAGCCAGGGGTTTTTTGAAATATAATAAATGATGACACAAATAAATCCAAGTGCCAGGAATTTCCAATCTGTTTTTTTTATGATATATTGTTTCAAACTGATTGCTGTGAAAAATATGCATACACATCCAATCGTTGAAAATGCAAGCCCGGTAAGGCTCCAGGCCCATCCCATCGAAAATATTTGAGACACCAGGCTGGTACCCATGAGCAATGCCCAGCCAATCCAGGAAAGCACACTGGGTTTTATTTTTCTTTTAAAAATATCAATTACAAAAATAACCTGGGCAATTATAATGAAAACAGCCGCTATAGCGCTTATGATTTTTTCAACCCATAAAGGAAGGAATAATAACATATTGAATATTGGCCCTGATTATTTGCTTTTACGCTTCCGGGTTTTGTTCCATGCGTGCAATGGTTTTTTTTGCGGCAATTAACCGGAGCCGTTTATTTTTTTCCAGCAGTTTGGATTTGATATATTTCTCCAGCCTATGGTGAAATGGAATAATGATAGCAGCAACAATCATTAAACCGGCCAGCATAAGTACCGGTGAATGATCCGTAATCCTTTCCAGGAATGGATGCAGCATAAGATTGATAAATTCGAAAAAAATAAGTAAAACGATAATACCTAAAAATTCGATAGCTCGTTCGTGTACAATGATGCTCCTGCTTAATAATAAAAATGCTATAAGGAATAATACAAAGGCAAGTGCAATGGCTGCATATTCCATATCATCCTTTCTTTGTTTTGCTTGCAGTTCGGCTTGCGCCTGCAAATCTTTTTGCCGTAGTGATTCATAGTAGGTAAGGTTTTGAATATCCCATTGCATGCCCGCATCATCCATGCTATCCCGCAAAGCGCTTTCCAGTTTAAAATATTCTATAGATTTTGCAGGATCACTTTTTTCATACAACATCGCCAGAGGTTTGTATATTTCCAGTTTTTCTTTTTCATATTTTAATTTATCCGCGATCACAAGGGCCTTATTAAAATAATCAATAGCAGAATCATTTTTATTTTCTTCTGCAAAAACATGCGCGATAAAATCATAATTAAACATGAGGTTATACAAATCAAACGCTGCCGAAGAATTTCGTATGCCTTTATATAAATAGGGCAGGGCGATATCATCATTCCCCAATTTATTATTGACCAGGCCCAAACCCCCAAAAGCTTGTCCCAGCATGCGTTTGGAATCTACCTTTGAATTATTCGCGAGTTGATAACTTTCCTGGAAATACACCAACGCACTGTCCGGTTTTTTTAGTTTTATATAAGAATACCCATTGTTATAGGCTGCTTCAAATAATAATTCATTTGCATGGATTGATTTTGAAAGATGATAGGCTCTCTGTGAATAATCCAATGCATCGCGGTAATCATTGAGGTCGCTGTAAACGCCGCTAATTTCAACCTGGCATTTTATCATCCAGTCATAATGTTTTTCTGTTTCAAATATTTTCAATGCACTAAGATATAATTCCAATGCCCTTGCATCATTGCCGGAATAACTAATAGCCATGCCCTGGCAATACATGCTTTTGGCTTCACCTGCGGCATATTCCAACTTTCGGCTCATGGCCATACTTTTTTCCGCAAACATAATAGCACTGTCAATATCATAACTGCTATATAAAACAGAAAGCCGGATTATGCGGTTGATCGTAGTGGTGTCTTCTTTAGAATTTATAAGCAGCCTGTTCAGGCTGTCAATTTCGGGATGCTGTGAAAATGCCTGGATAAAGATTAAATTTAAAAAGAATAAGAAACATTTTTTTCTCATATAGAACAACTTTACTCCAGGCCAATATTTAAATCCTTGAAGATTTTTTTACAAAAAGATTATTTGCTTTTATTCAAAACCGGCAAACTGATTATACTAAAATGCACACCATCATGATACAGCCTGATTGTTGATTTTTGAAAATCACTTTTATCTGCATCCGGGATGCGCATAAATTTTTGCGGATTCATATCTGTTAATGGAAACCAACTGCTTTGAACCTGTATCATAATGCGATGGCCTTTTTTAAAAGTATGTAAAATGTCATTCATATTGATTTTTACTTCTGTTATTTTTCCCGGCGTGAATGGGGAAGGAGTTGTATAATTATCCCTGAATTTTCCACGCATCACTTCTGCGCGCACCAGCATCTGCGCACCTTTCATCGCTTCCAGTTTTTCCGGGAGAATGCCATTATCTTCCGTAAGGTCATCTGGATATTCATCAATTAGTTTTACAATAAAATCCGCATCGGTTGTAGAAATGGAAACCATTAGTTCTGCAAGCAACGGGCCGGCCAGCGTGACATCTGATTGCAATGGCGCGGATGAAAAATACAATACATCATTTCTTGAAGAAGCAAAACGTTCATCTTCAGCCATGTATTCATTATTCCTGCGCGGCGATTCTTTACCCGTATATGGAACAGGATTCGCAGGGTCGCTGGTATATTCATCATACCCATTTTGATGTAATTTTTTATCTGTTGATAACGAATGATTTTCTCCGGCATACCAGGTTTGCATTTGCATATTCTTCGGCGGCCATTGGTTAAAATGTTTCCATTGATCTGTACCGGTTTCAAAAACCGTCGCTTCACTCGCATTAAAATTTCCTTTGTCTTTCAAATAAAAATTAAAAAATAGTGTTTGCAGGCTATCCCGGAAATACGCGCTGGTATTACTTCCAAATTGATATGGCCCAAATTTATCCCAGGTTTTTGATGCCCATGCGCCATGCGTCCAGGGACCCATCACTAAAATATTTTTATTGTTTGGGCTTTGTTTTTCAATTGCCTGGTAAGTATGCAATGCGCCAAATTGATCTTCTGCATCAAACCAGCCACCAACCACCATTACAGGGATTTTAATATTTTGTAAATGTGTTCGGATGTTACGCGCCTGCCAGTAATCATCATAAGTATCATGTTGCAAATATTCATTCCAGATATAGGAACGGTGGTTAAAATATTTTTCTGATTGCGTGTTTTTTACCGGGCCGAGTTGCAGGAAAAACTGGTAGGCATCAGCACGTTTTGCATTGAACATATTACTGCCATAATCTTCTACAGGACCGTTTCTTTCTTTGCCATAATAATTCATAAAGTCAAAATTATCCAGCAGGAAAAATGCACCGTTGTGGTTGGCATCATCACCAATGAATTCATCTGTAACCGGTGCCTGCGGGCTCACTGCTTTAATAGCAGGATGCGCACCAGGCAAACTTGTAGTTGCATAAAACCCGGGGTAGGAAATGCCATATAATCCTACACGCCCGTTATTGTTTTTTATATTTTTCAGTAACCAGTCAATGGTATCATAGGTATCACTGCTTTCATCTACATCGTGGTTATTTTTTTTATTGGGTAAATAAGGTGTTACTTCCAGGTTAATGCCTTCACTCATATATCGCCCACGAACATCCTGGTAAACAAAAATATATTTATCATGCATTAGTGCTGAATCCGGGCCAATACGATCCGCATAATTTTCATTCCCATAAGGCCCGGAAGAGTAGGGGGTACGTTCCATTAAAAACGGGTATTGCTGTGAATTGTCTTTGGGCATATAAATAACTGTATATAATTTTATACCATCCCGCATGGTAATGGTGGTATCCATTTTAGTATAATTTTCTTTTACAAAATTATCCTTCGGTTTTTCCTGGCATTGTGCTGTACCCAGCGCCAGCAAAGCAATTGATAGCAATTTCAATTTCATGTATTTTATTTTAAAACGGAAATAATTATTTTTGATGAATTTGGAGGGTCATGATACACACGGATATCTGATTTTTTAAAATCACTGTCATCGGCTTTATATATATTCATGAACTGTTGCGGGTTTCGGTCTGCGAGCGGAAACCAACTACTTTGAATTTGAATCATGATGCGATGGCCTTTTAAAAATGTATGTGCCACATCCGGTAATTGCCATTTCACTTCGGTAATTTGTCCTGGTACAAATGGTTCAGGTTTTTCAAAACTATTCCTGAATTTTCCGCGCATAATTTCTCCGCGCACCAGCATTTCATACCCACCCATTGGATATGGATCTTTGATGGTTGATTTTATTTTCTCAGGATAAGAAAAATCATCCGGAAATACATCAATCAGTTTTACTACGAAGTCAGCATCTGTTGTGGAGATTGACACCATGAGGTCCGCAATCACAGGACCAGCAAGGGTTATATCATTGTCTAAAATTTGCGTTGTATAAGACAGGACATCTGTTCTTCGTTCTGCAAAGCGCTGGTCGTCATCCATGTATTCCCGCGTTCTCTGGAAATGAATGTCTTGTGTATAAGGAACCGGATGCGCGGGATCGCTGGTATATGAATCAAATGCATCATTACCGCGTGGGGGCGGACTGTTCACATATAATTTTTCATTTCCACCTAAAAATAAATTTTGTGTTTCTACATTTTTCGGCGGCCATGATGCAAATTTCTTCCAGTTGTTTTGACCGGTGAAAAAAATATTTGCTTCCGCGATACCATCCGTATTTCCTTTACCCAACAAGTAATAATTAAAGAAAGGGATTTCCAAACTATCCTGGAAATATTTCGAGGTATTACTGCCAAAATATACATTTCCTAAATGAAATCCTTCGCGGCCCCATTGCCCGTGATACCAGGGGCCCATCACAATTCTGCTATTTGTTTGCGGGCTTTGTTGTTCTGTGGCTTTATAAGAATTCCATGCACCGAAACAATCTTCTGCATCAAAAAGACCGCCCACCCAAAGCATCGCTGGTTTTACATTATACAAACCAACGCGTGCATTTCTTTCCTGCCACCAGTCATCATAATTGGGATGCTCATACATTTCATGCCAGAATTTTATACTATCGCCAATCAATGCCGCAAAATTTTTCAACGCACCCGTTTTTAAGAAAGCAGTGTAATTATCATCCGATTGAAACCGGAAACCATTACCATATGTCATAACAGGCTTTGGATGTGGTTTACCAAAAGTTGGGTAAAAAGAAAAACCATCCATCGTAAAAAATGCGCCATTATGGTGAAAGTCATCGCCCATAAACCAATCTGTCACAGGTGCCTGCGGGCTTACAGCCACCAGCGCAGGATGCCCGCTCAGCGCGGCTTCCGTAGAATAAAATCCGGGGTAAGAAGTGCCTGACACACCTACCTTTCCATTATTTGAAGGTACATTTTTAACGAGCCAGTCTATTGCATCATATGTATCACTGGCTTCATCAAATTGTTTTCCGGTTTTATTTTTGATAAAAGGGCGCACATCAACAAAATCACCTTCGCTCATATAACGGCCACGTACATCCTGTGTAACAAAAATGAAATTTTCTTTTGCATAAGCCATTTTATAACTGTACCAAATGGGCGTAAATTTATCTTCTCCATAAGGCGCGCATGAATAAGGCGTACGCGTCATCAGGAAAGGATGCTTTGAAGACTGGTCTTTGGGAACATAGATAGCCGTAAATAATTTTACGCCATCCCGCATAGGAATATACCTTTCCATTTTTGTATAATTATTTACAAACCAGGCGCTGTCAGCGTTTTGCGCGGAGGTTGCAAGCACGAAGAATAGAAAAAACAGGGGGAAAAATAATTTTTTCATGTAAATATTTTTAAAAGTAAAGTAAAAAGAAAACGCTTGTTCCGGTATTTTTCGGTGAAGTTAAAAGTAAAACTTTCGGCCGTAAATTACGTTTCAAAAAAATATTACTGAAAATAATATGATGAAAAAGGCTTGTTCCACTTTTTGTTACCTGTTTATTTTTTAAATTTTTATATACTTCTTAATTTATTGCCAGTAAAAAGAATTAAATATTAAATGAATTATACAGTAAACCTTTCATCCAAAAAATGGCGTTCGATACAATCAATACAATACAGATTCTCCGTGCATCATTACTTATATTTGCCCGCATTTACTTATATTAGAGTTATATGGCTACCATTCTCATTATTCTTGTTTTTATTCTTGGTTATATTGCCATCGCTTTTGAGCATCCATTAAAATTAAATAAAGCAGCTTCCGCCATTATAACCGGCGTTATTTGCTGGACAATTTATATGATGCAAAGCAATTCTCCTGAAATTGTTTCAGATGAATTACTGCATCATCTTGGTGACATTTCTTCCATACTTTTTTTCCTCCTCGGTGCCATGACTATTGTTGAGCTCATCGATTCACACAATGGATTTGAACTCATCACGAGTAAATTAACGACAACGAGCAAATCAAAAATGCTGCTCATCATTGGAGTACTCACTTTTTTCTTATCAGCTTTATTGGATAACCTTACCACAGCCATTGTGATGGTGTCCCTTTGTTCGAAATTACTACGCCTTAAAGAAGATAAACTCTGGTTTGCCGGCGCTATTATTATCGCCGCAAATGCAGGTGGCGCCTGGTCTCCATTGGGAGATGTTACTACAACTATGCTTTGGATCGGCGGGCAAATCACCGCGCTCAATATTATACAACAACTCATTTTGCCTGGCATCGCGGCATTCATAATTCCCATTCTTATTATCATGTACCGTTTTAGGGGAAAAAAAATTGAACATCCGCATATCAGCACAACCACTGAAAGAGAAAAAAAAGATGGGAAGATCATTTTAATTTCAGGCGTGGGTTTATTGTTATTTGTCCCGGTTTTTAAAACGGTCACACATTTACCTCCATTCATGGGTATGTTATTATCCCTTGGCATCATGTGGATCATCACTACTCAATTGCATAAAAAAAAGGGAGCAGACAATGCAAGGCGGTATACAGTTGCACGTGCTTTGGAAAAAGTGGATACACCAAGCATTCTTTTTTTTCTGGGGATTTTACTGGCAGTTTCTGCGTTGCAATCTTTTGGTATGTTGCATGAGTTGGCGGCCTGGCTGGATGGAACGCTCAAAAATAATTATTTGATCGGAACCGCTTTGGGACTACTTTCTTCAGTTGTTGATAATGTTCCCTTAGTTGCCGCGGCGCAGGGTATGTATGGTATGGAAACTTTCCCCACAGATCATGCATTTTGGGAATTTATCGCGTTAACATGCGGCACAGGTGGCAGCGCCATTATCATTGGTTCGGCTGCAGGCGTAGCGGTGATGGGTATTGAACAGGTAGACTTTATGTGGTACCTGAAAAATATTTGCCTGCTTGCATTACTGGGCTTCTTTGCAGGCATTCTCGTTTTCATTCTCCAACACGCATACATGGGTCAAAGTATTGCAGGCATTCATGGATAATTTTTTTATACTAACCATAGAAATTAGAGCTATGAAAATAAATTTTTTATTTCAGCACCAGCTTATTTCACGATGGTAATGATGCCATAAGTTTTTTATTAAAATTTTGCGTAGCTAAATATATTTTTATCCCGGTAATTTATATCGGCGTAAAAACTATTTATTAAAAAGAGTATTCATTAAGGAATTCATTATTTTGAAAAAACTACCGGAAGCGAATAGCTTTTACCGGTTTTACGGATCGTACAAATAATGTGGGCAGGAGTAAGGATACCAGGCAAACCACCATCGTCGCCAGGCAAATTAAAAATACATCCCAGGCTTCAACAGAAACCGGCGCCACGGATACATAATAGTTGGCTTCATCTAATTTTATAAAGCCTGTATATTTTTGTAAAAAATAAATTCCAAGCCCGGCCGCCAACCCAATGAATACGCCCATTCCGGCAATGATGACCGCATGGTATAAAAATATTTTCTGGATCATCCAATCAGAAGCACCCATTGATTTTAATATCCCCACCATCCGAATGCGTTCTAAAACCAAAATGAGTAAACAGGTAATCAGGTTTATAATTGCAACGATCGCCATGATAATAAATATGACATTCCGGTTTACATCCAGGATATTCAGCCAGTCAAAAATATTGGGATACATCTCGCGGATGGTATGGCTTTCCCAGCGCAATGGAAGTTCGCCATGCAGTTGATAACTAATGGTATCCATTTGTGTATAATCATCCAGGAAAATTTCATAACCACCTATCTCGCCATGTTTCCAGTTATTAATTTTACGGAGTAAACGCAGGTCACCGATGGCGAATAGTTTATCATAATCATCAATGCCTGTTTTATAAATTCCTGTTACCTGTAATTTTCTTACTGAGGAAGAAGTGGCATCTGGTGAAATAAAAAAAACATTGATGCTGTCATTCACATGAATATTAAGTGCATCAGCAATGGGTTTTGACACCACGATTTGCCTGCTGTAAGAACTGTCTGTAAAATCAAGCCATTTTCCCGCAACTAAAAATGATTGTAAATTTTTGAAATCATAATTTGATGAAACGCCTTTAAATAAAATACCTTCAATATCTTTATTATGTTCTGCGACAGCGCTTTTCGTGGCATACGATTGTACTTGTTTTACCCCGGGGAAATTGCGCAGCAGTTGGTAAACCGTATCATTTTCTTTCAGGGGAGTTTCTTCAGAAATAAGTGATTGCGAAGGCTGCGCCTGCTGTACCCGGATATGCCCCCAAAAACTAAAGACTTTCTGGCTTACTGCAAATTGAAACCCATTCACAAAAGAAAGTGTGAGTATCATGGAAGCAACACTTAATGCCGTGGCAGCAATAGATAGCCTGATAATAAAGCGCGAAAAAGTCCGTTGCCGGTTTAGTGCGATCCTTTTTGAAATAAATGCGCTCAGGTTCATTGGCGATAAAACTACATTTGTAAAATATGCTATCCAAATATGCTTTTATTTTAAACAAATTGTTGTGCGTTTAAAGGCTATTTTTGAATATAAGACTATAAATAAATTGTTATGAAAATAAACATGCCAGTTCTTTTTTGCCTTTCATTTTTAATTTGTTTTTCTGCAGATGCACAGCGTGAACCGGATCAGACTTTTATGCCTTCTATACAGGGCATTAAATTATTTGTACAGGGAAATCAAATTTCTTATCCCATTATACGCCTGGGACGCACGCAGGTTTTGGAACTTGATTTTGACGACCTCGATGCCAATATAAAATCATATAATTATTCATTTATACTCTGTAATTCAAACTGGCAACCCGCGGACATGAGCCCTTTCGATTATATCAGCGGATTCACACAAGGCAGGCTTGGCCAATACCGCATGTCTTCTGTTTCAAAAACAAAGTATGTGCATTACCAGGCGCTATTGCCGGAAAGCAGCAGTATGCCTACTCAAAGCGGCAATTATTTATTGATGGTTTTTTTAAATGGCGATACATCACAACTGGCCTTTACAAGAAGAGTGCTGATCGCCGGTGATGCTGTGCCGATCGCTGTGCAGGTACAACAGCCTTTCAATTCAAATTATTTTCGGACCACGCAAAAAGTGCAGTTCAGTATAGATGTTTCTAAATTAAATCTTATAAACCAGCAGCAACAATTGAAAGTTGTGGTGCTGCAAAATTATCGCTGGGACAATGCAAAAACAGGTTTGCAACCTTTATTTATGCGGGGTAATCAATATGAATATAATGGAGAACAGGATTGTTTATTCCCCGCGGGAAAAGAATACCGCTGGGCGGATTTGCGTAGTTACCGTTTTTTAAGTGACCGCATTGATAGTGTAAATGTCAACCAAATTCCTGCTTCCGTTTATTTGTACCCGGATCCTGAACGCACACAGGAAAGAATTTTAAATTTACAGGACCTGGATGGTTTTTTCGAGATCGCCACAACGGATGCCAATAATCCCTGGTGGCAGGGAGATTATGCAAATGTGCATTTCACTTTTTTTCCAAAAGACAATCAACCATTTCAAAATAAAAATGTGTACCTGCTCGGGCAGCTCACACAAAATAAAATTGATAATAGCAGCAAGCTCACTTATAACTCTGCGAGGGGTGTTTATGAAACAACGCTTTTATTGAAGCAGGGTTATTATTCTTATACGTATGTAACAAAAGATATGAATGATCTGAAAGGGAAAGCAACTTCTACCCAAACAGATGGGGATTATTGGGAAACAGAAAATGTATATACAGTTCTCGTCTATTACCAGTCATTCAGCGACCGTCATGAATCGCTGGTGGGCGTTGCAACAATTAATTCCCGAACAAATAAATCATTCTTTTAAGCTTTCACTTTTTATAAAAAACTTTCTGTCCTATATTTGCAGCGGCAGGTCTTACACGGCCAGCTCCTGCTGAACCCTCCCAGGGCAGGAATGCAGCAAGAGTAGGCGGTTGTAGCGGCGCGATGTAAGTAGCCTGCCATTTTTTTTAATTTTCATTCCTTATTTATATTACTTCAAAAAAAATTTATTATGCAGTTTTTCATTGATACAGCAAACCTTGACCAGATAAAAGAAGCCCATGACCTGGGCATTTTAGATGGCGTAACAACCAATCCTTCCTTAATGGCCAAAGAAGGCATCAAGGGAAAAAAAGCCATTGAAAAACACTACGTGGATATTTGTAAAATTGTAGATGGAGATGTAAGTGCAGAAGTTTTTTCCACCGATTTTAAAGGCATTGTTGAAGAAGGTAAAAGATTAGCCGGCTTACATGAAAAGATCATCGTGAAAGTACCCATGATCAAAGAAGGGGTAAAAGCGATGCATTGGTTTACTGAAAATGGGATCGCAACTAATTGTACACTGGTTTTCTCTGCAGGGCAGGCAATCCTTGCGGCAAAGGCAGGCGCTAAATATGTTTCTCCATTTGTAGGAAGAATCGATGATACCTGCTGGGATGGTATGGAAGTAGTAGGACAGATCAGGCATATTTATGATATTCAGGGTTTTGAAACATTGATCCTTGCTGCATCTATCCGCAGCTCTTTACATATTGTACAAGCCGCTGAATTAGGCGCTGATGTTTGCACCTGCCCGCTGGATACAATCATTGGGCTTTTAAATCATCCATTGACAGATAATGGCCTGAAGAAATTTTTAGAAGACGCTGCTAAAATGTAAAGCGTTTTCTTTTATTAAAATCCAGGCTCATCAATCGTTGACTGCTTAAATTTTCTTTGATGGAAAAAAAATATGACCCCGTTAAATATAAAACACCAACGGGTACAACCCTGAATTGTAAAGGCTGGATACAGGAAGCTGCATTGCGCATGCTGTTAAATAATTTAGATCCCGAAGTTGCGGAGCGGCCGGATGACCTCATCGTATATGGCGGGCGTGGAAAAGCGGCGCGTAATTTTGAAAGTCTTGATCTTATCATTAAAGCATTAAAAGATTTAGAAAATAATGAAAGCCTGCTTATTCAAAGCGGCAAGCCGGTTGGAATATTGCAAACACATCCTGATGCACCACGCGTTTTGATTTCCAATTCTCAACTTGTTCCGAAATGGGCAACCTGGGAGCATTTCGATGAACTGGAAAAAAAAGGATTAATGATGTACGGCCAGATGACTGCGGGAAGCTGGATTTATATTGGTTCCCAGGGCATCGTGCAGGGCACCTATGAAACCTATTCGGCTATTGCTGATAAACATTTTAAAGGTAGCCTGAAACATACATTGAATGTTACAGCAGGCCTTGGCGGTATGGGTGGCGCTCAGCCATTAGCTATTACCATGAATGAAGGAACTGCTTTAATTGCGGAAGTGGAAGAATGGCGCATTGATAAGCGTATTGAAACAAAATACCTCGACGAAAAGTATAATGATATTGACCTGGCGATTGATCGCGCCCTGGAAGCAAAAGAGAAAGGTGAAGCGATCAGTATCGGTGTTTGTTGCAATGCAGTAACCTTATTAAGAAGATTGCTGGAAAGAAATATTATCCCAGATACATTGACAGATCAAACGTCTGCGCATGATCCATTGGTTGGTTATGTACCACATACATTAACGAATGAGGAAGCCAATTCACTTCGTGAAAATGATCCTGATAAATACATTTCACTTTCTTATGACAGTATGAAATTGCATGTGCAGGAAATGCTTGACTTGCAGAAAAAAGGAGCTGTCACTTTTGATTATGGAAATAATATCCGGGCGAGGGCCAAAGAAAGAGGCCTGGAAAATGCATTTGATTTCCCGGGTTTTGTACCGGCCTATATCCGCCCGCTTTTTTGCGAAGGAAAAGGGCCTTTTCGCTGGGCTGCATTGAGCGGTGACCCGGCTGACATTGCGGAAACAGATAAAGTGATCAAACAACTTTTTCCTGAAAATACTTCTTTATTGCGCTGGCTGGATCTTGCCCAAAAAAGAATTGCCTTCCAGGGTTTGCCTGCAAGGATCTGTTGGTTGGGACAAGGAGAAAGAGAAAAGGCAGGACTGGCTTTCAATGAACTTGTACGCGAAGGAAAAGTAAAAGCGCCGATCATTATTGGAAGAGATCATTTGGATACCGGTTCTGTTGCAAGTCCAAACCGCGAAACAGAATCCATGCTGGATGGAAGTGATGCCGTGGCCGACTGGCCAATATTAAATGCACTCGTGAATACTGCAGGTGGTGCGAGTTGGGTGAGTTTACATCATGGTGGCGGGGTTGGTATGGGATACAGTATTCATGCCGGTATGGTAATATTGGCGGATGGCACAGATGCAGCCGCAGCAAGACTTTCACGCGTTTTAAGAAACGATCCGGGCATGGGTGTCATACGGCATGCAGATGCAGGTTATGATATCGCAAAAGATTATGCACGCAAATTCCACCTGGATATAAAGGAGCGTTTGAAATAAAGCATTCAGCCTTGCTGGTATTCTTTCTTTATTTTAGCATTCATGTTGCATAAAAAGAATATTTATTTCCTTTTTGCTTCCATTATAGTATTGGCTGCTTTCTATTTGTATAATCCTTTTGCTTTATATTTTCAAAGTGATGATTTCCTTCATATCAAATGGAGCAGCGAAGGAATTATTTTCCAGGATAATGCATTCCGGCCGGTTTGCGATTTATCTGTAATGCTGGATTATATTTTATTTGGTAAAAATGCCTGGGGTTACCACCTCACTAATTTATTGCTGCATTGTATCACTTCTTTGCTTGTTGGAATTGTATGTACTATTATTTTAAAAAAATATTTCAAAAATATTTCTCAAGGATTTTTTCCTTCTATCACATGCGGTATCCTCTTTTTTATGTATGCTTCGCATAGTGAAGCAGTTTTTTGGATACTCGGCAGATCTGCCATTTTGGGAACGCTTTTTTCCTTATTATTTTTAATTGGTTTTTTTCAAAAAGAGAAACATCCAACATTTATTTTTCTTTATATCATTTCATGGGTGCTGGCATTGTTGAGTTATGAATCCTGCTGGGTCCTGCCGGTTATCGTTTTTTTAATTACCTGGCCGGAGAAAGAAAAAAATAAATGGATACATGTTTCAATTGTCTTTATTATTTTTATTGTATACCTGTTTGTAAGGTATTTTTTTATTCACCAGTTATTAGGAATTTATGAAGCGGACAGTTTATTTTCCGGGGACTGGAAAATTTTATCACAACATTTTATGTTGCTGATTAGCCGTAGTTTTTTGCCCTGGTATTCAGAAAACGTTATTGCGTTTTATGGATTGATTGCTTTGGCAATAATTTTAGTTTTCTTTTTTTTAAGCTTACAAAAAGCGTTAAAAAAGAAGGTTGTTTTTGTCTTTACCTGCTTCCTGGTAAGCCTGTTACCCTATATTTCACTGGGTATTGATACAAATGGGGTAGAAGGTGAACGCTTTCTATATTTACCCATTATGCTACTGAGTATTTTCATTGTATTGGTAGTTTACGCTGCTGCTATAAAAAAATTTTATAAAGAGATATGGCTGCTTATTTTTTGTGTTTTTCAAATAATGATCCTCCAGGAAAATTCGGCCAATCAACAATTTGCCGGTAACATTGTAAAAACTGTTCTCCATAAAATATCAATGGTCGATCCATCAAATAAAATTATGGTAAAAGGCTTGCCTCAATGCCAATATGGGGCGCTTATTTTCAGGGCCGGTTTACCGGAAGCAACGGGCTGGCTGATTAATAAAGAACAGGAGAAAAACATCGAAATTGTTTCGCAGCGAAGTGAAGTTTTACCGTTGGCAAAAAATTATAAAGTAGAATATGTTCGGGTTCCAACAACAGGTACTTACTTGTTTAATTTTAAAGACTCTTCATTACAAATTTCAGGAAATGTTTTCTCCTCCAAATAAGTGTAAATTCCGTTGAATATATTTGCCCATCATATCAAATTCAATATTCACTTCATCATTCACCTTTAAAAATTGCAAATTGGTATGCGCCAGTGTATAAGGAATTATGGACACTGTAAATTCATTTTTCGAAATACCAAATAGGGTAAGGCTGATACCATTTACCGCGATAGAACCTTTTTCAATGATCAATGAAGCGAAATTTCCGTGGAATTGAAAGCGGTAATTATAGCTGCCGTTTTTATCCACAATAGTTGTACAAATTGCCGTACAATCTACATGTCCCTGTACGAGATGTCCATCAATCCTGCCATTGATTTGGAGGCAACGCTCCAGGTTTACAATATTTCCCACTTCATATTTTGAAAGATTAGTTTTGGTTAAAGTTTCTTCAATAGCCGTCACCACGTGGCTGTTTTCATCCATTTTTTCTACGGTAAGGCAAACGCCGTTATGACTTACACTCTGGTCCACTTTTAATTGATGGGAAATGGGGGAACTGATGTGAAAGCTACGATTAGAGCCATTTTTTGATATGCCTTCAATTTTCCCGGTACTTTCAATAATGCCTGTAAACATGGTACAAAATAAAATCATTGCGCCGATAAAATCATTAAATGAATTAAAAATTGTATGTTGTACTGTATTATTTTTGGTAATTAAATCTGTACTTTTTACCTTTGCAACCTTAAAAAGACCTGAAAGGCAAAATAAATATGTTAATAATCGATTCAAAGGATTGCGAAAACATCGACAAAGCGCTTAAAAAGTATAAGAAAAAGTTTGAAAGAAGTAAGACTTTGTTGCAATTAAGATCGCGCCAGGCTTTCATTAAACCATCTATAAAAAGAAGAGGGCAAGTGTTGAAAGCGATTTATAAGCAACAACTTGAAAGCGGGAAGATCGAAGCATAAGATTTACCTTTTTCTCAAAATAATTGCAGGCAGCCAGGAATTCATTAATTTTAGGGCTGCTTTTTTATGCTTCCAACTCAAGAAAAACATATACAGAAATTTTTAGATCACCTGCAATACCAGAAAAGGTTTTCGCAGCATACCCTTATCGCTTATAAAAATGACCTCACTGTATTTTTTCATTTTTTGCAAAAAGAATATGGGGAAATGGAACTCACTGAGATAAAGCCTGTTTATATCAGAAGCTGGCTGGCTGATATAAAAGAAAATGGGTTGGTATCAAAAAGTATGAACCGGAAAATATCCACACTAAAATCATTTTTTAAATTTTATATGGCTGAAGGAGCGGTTTCCAAAAGCCCGCTTGCTACACTTATTTCTCCAAAGATGAATAAAAAGCTTCCGGTATTTTTAGATGAAAAAGCAACCGGGGTTTTATTTGAAAAAATAGTATTCCCGGAAACTTTTAAAGGCCTCACAGATCATTTGATACATTCCCTTTTATATGAAACAGGAATGCGGCTTTCAGAATTAATTGGCTTGCAGGAAAAAAATATAGATATTTTCAATACACAGGTAAAAGTGTTGGGAAAAAGAAATAAGGAAAGGATCCTTCCTGTTTCAAAAAATTTATTGAAAGAGATTGAAACATATATAGAAGAAAAAGTAAAAAAATCCATCCGCACAGAAGTATTGTTTGCAACAGAATCCGGCAAACCTCTATATCCAAAATATGTATATAATACGGTAAAGCATTATCTCTCTCTTTGTACGACCATCCGGAAAAAAAGCCCGCATGTAATGCGCCATACATTTGCTACACAGGTTTTAAATAATGGCGCAGCATTAAACGACGTGAAAGAATTGCTTGGCCATAGCAGCCTGGCCGCTACGCAGGTGTATACACACAATACGATTGAAAAGCTTAAAGAGGTCTTTGCACAGGCGCATCCTAAAGCTTGAAGGTGATTCGTTTTATGTTTGAAAATTTTTCTTTTTTTTAAGATTTTATTCCGGAATTGATTTATCTTTATGGGCAACAAAGAATCCAATATCATGCAATGATTTTTCCCCGAGTTCATTATTTTTTATTCATCATTTAAAAAGCAAAATGCTATGATTGTAAACATCCAATCTGTACACTTTAATGCAGACGAGAAACTGGTCGATTATGTAAACCGGAAAATTGAAAAGCTGAAAATCTTTCATGACCGGATCATTAGTATTGATGTGTTTTTAAAGCTCGACAATGTTGTGCACAATATTAAGGACAAGATTGCCGAGATCAGGGTACAGGTACCCAGGCACAATTTCTTTGTAAAAGCCTCGTCAAAATCTTTTGAAGAATCATTTGATGGCGCGATCGATTCCCTGGTCATTCAAATAAAAAAACGAAAAAAGAAGCAAGCCGCTTAAAAAAAATTGAGCCATTTGAAAAAGTGGCTCAATTTTTTTTAAGAAATGCCTTTCTAAAAAATTATTCAGTCGTTTTGCTTTTCTGCAAAAGGCATGTTTTACGGGGCCGGAAACTGTAAAGCCCGGTTGTTTATTATGCGCTACAATTCTACTTACATAAAATGCTTTTCTTTTAATTTGAAAGAATACGTAGTTTCATTAGGGATTTGAATTTCATCTACTTTTAACGCATATAACAGGGAAAAATAAATACATGATTTTGACAGATTACACTTCAGCCGCCTGGAAATATATAAAGTTATTTTTCGTTGTGTTGATGACCATTACAG
>JBAQJB010000012.1:0-12172 GCA_049289155.1 Chitinophagaceae bacterium | reverse complement strand
CATTGCAATTTTCCTTCCCAGTGCATTACTAGTACTGTTTTTCTTCCCGGTCTGGCAAAACCTTAAGAAATATGCAGTAATATACCGCTCCCTGGAAGGAATCAATGCGTCTATTGTTGGGATCATGACAGGCTCTACACTTTATATGATGAAAGCAATCTCACTGGATGTAATGGATGGAACAGGAATTCCAATTTTAAATATTGCTGTTATTTCCGGTACATTCTTATTGCTGGTCTTTACTAAATTTCGTGCGCCTTATATCGCTTTTATCTGTCTTTTAGTTGGATGGATTTTTTAAAACTATTCCTTGTAATACCTGCCCATTTCTATTTCTTCGCGCACATTCTCCGGTAATAAGTACCGAATAGATTTTTTTTCTTTTATCAATGTCCTGATTTCAGAAGCACTAATTTCAATATATGGCGCTTTACTATAAATATGCTTTGAATGGGGCTGCAGATCTACGGGAAAACCCAGACGTGGGTATATTATAAAGACATGATTATCAAGTAGTTGCTTATAATTTTTCCATTTTGAAATATTCATCCAACTATCTGCGCCAACGATAATGCAAAATTCAAAGTCCGGGTATTTTTCGCTGATATAGGCCATCGAATCTATCGTAAAAGAAGGTTTTGGCAATTTAAATTCTATATCCTTGACTTTCAGCAACTTATCTCCCTCAACAGCCAGCCTCGCAAGGTGGAGGCGCTGGTAATCATTTAAAAGCGTCCCTGTTTTTTTCAATGGGTTTTGCGGGGAAACAACTAGCCAAACTTCATCGCAATTAGTATGATTTGCAATATGGCTTGCCACAATTAAATGTCCATGATGTACCGGATTGAATGAGCCAAACAATAAACCCACCTTCATGTTTCAAATTTATATTAAATCACTTCTTCTTCCACAAAAATATGATCTGCTTCATTTAAGCGAAGGCTTAAAAAGTAACCGGATACCGAGATAGAAATAGGATCTCCCAGCGGAGCTACCTGGTCTACAGTTACAAACTCACCCGGAATACAACCCATTTCCATCAGCTTTATGAATAACTCATCATCAAGAAATGAATGAATACGAACTTTTTTGCCAATTGCTATTTCAGATAATTTTTTCATCTTCCAATACAAAAGTAATTATTGTAGTTTGTAATTAAATACGAAATTTGATTTTCATTTATTTGATTTGAAAAAAATACAATTTTTTACTACCAATTCCTTTAGTTTACCACAAAAAAAAATGACCCGGGAACTGGTTCAAGAAATTTTCTCAACTGAAAATAAGAATTTAAATTATGTGAATTTTATTTTCTGCTCTGATGAATCATTACTTGAACTCAACAGGAAACACCTGGATCATGATTATTTTACAGACATTCTCACATTTGACCTTTCGGATTGCGCAAATTCCATAACAAGTGAAATATATATAAGCACAGACCGGGTGCGGGAAAATGCTCTAAATTTCAAAGTACCTTTTTTAAAAGAACTCACACGTGTTATCATACATGGTGCGCTTCATTTATGTGGTTACAAAGATAAAAAGAAAAGTGAAATTTCTGTAATGCGACAAAAAGAAAGTCATTATTTGCGTTTATCTGGATATCTCGATTAATTATGAAGTTCCACGTGAAACATTTTCTATGTATTTGCTTAATTTTGCTTACTGTCAATGGCTATTCACAAATGTCAAGCGTAATTTTAAATGATCCTCCTTTAAAATTAACTATTAAACCAGATGAAAAAATCATTGCTTTTAATGAAAAACAGCCAGGTTTCAATATATTAAACCCACTAAGCAAAGAATTATATTATTGGACGAACTATTGTCGAAGTAATCCCGGGATGTTTTGGGATAGTGTGATTGTACCTGTTTTAAATAGTCAGCCTGGTCTTCGGGGAAGTTATGCAGAAAGTCTTAAAAAAGAATTGACTTCTCTTAAAAAATTGCCATACCTGATTTTAAGTCCGGCACTCATAAAAATTTCCCAGGCACATGCAGATGATATTGGTTCAAAAAGTGCCAAAATCAGTCATACCTCTACAGACGGAAGTACATTTGAAATGAGGTTCGGTTCAACTGGCCTTAAAAATTGTGGCGGCGAAAATGTTGCCTATGGAAATGAAGATCCTTTAATGGATATAATTATTTTATTAATTGATGCAAACTTGCCTTCTCTTGGGCATAGAAAGGCCTTATTAAGCACAAAATATGCCTTAATTGGTGTAGGCGTTTCTTATATTGGCCAAACCAATAATCTATTTACAGTCCAGGATTTTGCCTGCCCCCAATAATTGATGTTTCACGTGAAACTTTCTTTTTCTTCAAATAAAACTTCAGAATCGTAATTTTGCAACCGATTTAAAAATTATGTTTGATAATTATGACTTAATAGTAGCGGGGGCTGGCCATGCCGGCTGTGAAGCAGCCGCCGCTGCAGCGAATATGGGAAGTAAGGTTTTGCTCATAACTATGAACCTGCAAACGATTGCCCAGATGAGTTGCAATCCTGCAATGGGTGGGATTGCAAAAGGACAAATAGTGCGCGAAATAGATGCCATGGGAGGATTTAGTGGTATTGTTTCAGATAAAAGTATGATCCAGTTTCGCATGCTTAATATGAGTAAAGGTCCGGCAATGCGGAGCCCGCGAACTCAAAATGACAGAATGCTATTTTCCACTACCTGGCGGGAAATATTAGAGGAAAATAAAAATATTGATTTTTACCAGGATACTGTACGATCAATTCTTATTGATAAAAATAAGGCTACGGGTGTCATTACCAATATGGGGCATCAAATAAAATCAAAGGCGGTTATTATTACAAGTGGTACTTTTTTAAATGGAATCATTCATATAGGAGATAAAAATTTTGCGGGGGGCAGAGTTGCTGAAAAAGCATCACATGGTATTACGGAACAATTGGTATCACTCGGCTTTGAGAGCGATCGCTTAAAAACAGGAACTCCCCCCAGGGTTGATGGCAGAAGCCTTGACTACTCTAAAATGGAAATGCAATATGGGGATCCTGAAATAACTGGGTTTTCATTTTTACCATTGAAAAGGATCCAGGCAAAAGATCAAAAATGTTGTTTTATTACATATACCAGCGAAAAAACTCATGAAGTCTTAAAAAAAGGGTTTGACAGAAGCCCCATGTTCACAGGAAAAATTGAAGGTACAGGCCCCCGTTACTGCCCAAGTATAGAAGATAAAATAAATCGCTTTGCAGATAAAAACAGGCACCAGTTATTCATAGAGCCGGAAGGATGGAATACAGTTGAAATTTATGTAAACGGATTTTCTACATCTCTGCCTGAAGAAATTCAGTACGAAGCCATTCGTACAATTGATGGTTTTCATAATGCGAAGTTGTTTCGACCAGGTTATGCGATTGAATACGATTTTTTTCCGCCAACCCAACTTAAGCAAACTTTAGAAACGAAATACATAATGAACCTGTTTTTTGCCGGTCAAATAAATGGAACTACCGGCTATGAAGAAGCTGCCTGCCAGGGCTTAATTGCAGGTATGAATGCGCATCTTAGCATCAATAACGAGCCACCAATTATTTTAAAAAGAGATGAAGCCTATATTGGTGTGCTTATCGATGATTTGGTAAATAAAGGTACCAAAGAGCCTTACAGAATGTTTACGAGCCGTGCAGAATTCAGAACTTTGTTGCGCCAGGACAATGCGGATATCAGGCTAACAGAAATAAGTTATAAACTTGGTCTTGCTTCAGCAACAAGAATGGAGATGGTAAATAAAAAGAAAAATGATGTACAGGAAATTCTGAAGTTATTGAAAGCCACTTCTGCTGAACCCGCTCAAATTAATAATGCCTTATTACATAAAGATTCTGCTCCAATCTTCGAAAAGCAAAAATTATCTAAGATATTATTAAGGCCAAATATAGGACTGGTAGAGCTTACAGAGGAATTGCCGCTCCTGGCTGATTCTCTTCAACAATATGAAAAATCCACCCTGGAACAGGCAGAGATCCAGTTAAAGTATGAGCGCTATATTGAAAAAGAAAAAGAACTGGCGATTCGTATGAACAAGCTGGAGGAAATGTTGATTCCACAGGACTTCCAGTATAATAAAATAACAGCGTTAAGTAACGAAGCCATGCAAAAATTTACTCAAATTCAGCCACGCACTTTAGGGCAGGCGGGCAGGATCAGTGGTGTAAACCCCAGCGATGTGCATATTTTAATGATCTATATGGGCAGGTAAGTTCAATAAAAAATGGTTAATTGTACGGTTTTTACCTGCTCCTGAATTATTGTATTAGTAATATTACCGTGTAATATATATTCTTTGAAAAAAATTTCACTTTTTTCCTGTTTCACTTTTGTTTGTATACTTTTCGCTTTGAAAGGTATTTCACAAATAGTTGAATTAAAAGGAACCGTGTATGACTATTTCAATAAGCAGCCTTTGTATGGTGTAATCGTATATTCCAATTCCTCAGCTCCCATACTTACTGATACTGCAGGAAGATTTATTATTTCAACATCCCTTCAGGATTCAGTTTGGTTTTCCTATTTTTCAAAAAACACAAAAAAATATCCTGTTGATACAATCAGGAATAAACAAAATTTTGAAATTGCTTTATACGTAGATGTAGCGTGGCTTCCGGGTATTAAGGTCAATACAAAATCGTATCGGGAAGACTCTTTACAAAACAGGAATGATTATGCGAAGATCTTTAATTTTAAAAAGCCGGGAATTTCAATTGTTTCTCCATCCCCATCATATACCCCGGGCTTTGCTGTTGGTTTTGACCTGGATGAATTGATCAATATCTTTAGATTCCGGAGAAATAATCAGCTTTCATCATTCCAACAAAGGCTTATTCGTGAAGAACAGGATAAGTATATCGATCATCGTTTCACAGAAAACCTGGTGGAGGATTTAACGGGTATTGACAAAAAATATTTACTGGATTTTATGCAATATTGCCGGCCTGATTATTATTTATTGCTATCTAAAAACGATCTTGAATTTGGCTATTATATCCAACAACGCTATAAAGAATATTTACAAAACAAAATCAATCAATAATCTTATAAACCAGCAGCTTTACTTATTTGCATCATTCTTTCAATAGGTACGAGTGCTTGTAAGCGAAGTGCTTCATCCAACACTATTTCAGGCATTTCATATTTCATACAGAGGTAGAGTTTTTCCAAGGTATTTAATTTCATATGAGGGCATTCATTACAGGCGCAGGAATTGTCTGGTGGTGCAGGAATGAGCGTTTTACCAGGCGCCTCTTTTTGCATTTGATGCAAAATCCCCGTTTCTGTTGCAACAATAAAACTGGTGTGGTGGTCTGTTTTTACAAAATTTAATAACTGTGAAGTACTGCCAATAAAATCTGCAATTTCAAGAATTTGATCTTCACATTCCGGATGTGCAATCAATAATGCATTTGCATGACGCATTCTCAATTTTGTAATTCGTTCAAGGCTAAATATTTCATGTACCATGCAGGAGCCATTCCATAAAACCATATCCCGCCCTGTTTTTTTAATTAAATATTTACCCAGGTTTTTATCCGGTGCAAAGATAATTGGCTGCCCGGGCGGTACACTTTCAATAATTTTAACTGCGTTACTACTGGTACAAATAATATCACTTTGCGCTTTGATATCCGCACTGCAATTAATATAAGTAATTACAGTATGGCCAGGGTATTTTTCTTTAAATTTTTTAAACAATGGCCCAGGCGCACTATCCGCTAAAGAGCACCCGGCATGCATATCAGGCAATACTACCTTTTTTGATGGATTCAGTATTTTTGCAGCTTCTGCCATAAAATGTACACCTGCAAATACAATCATATCCGCACTGGTTTTTTCTGCCTGTTGCGCAAGGCCAAGGCTATCCCCAATAAAATCTGCAACATCCTGGATATCCGGATCCTGGTAGTAATGTGCCAGCACAATGGCATTTTTTTCTTTTTTTAAGATTTCAATTTCCCGGAAAAGATCTAATGTTGGATCAACAGGCACATTCAAAAAACCTAAAGTACCTAATTGTGCTTTTGCTTTTTCCATGTTCATAACCATTGTAATATATTGTATTAATAAAATTTATTTAAAAAAAGAATACTACTATTATCCATGTTGATATATGGATAAGTTATTTATTCAGATAGTGCAAAGTTAACAAGCTATCATTTATACACATGAATTCACATAGTAAACTTTACAAAATTAGCATTGAGAGCAATGGTTTACATCCTTTTTACACAGTAGTTGAAAACAGAATAAAAATGAATGCACAAAATCAGTACACAGGAAGTACACATAGAACAAAGAGCAGGTAAAATGTGTTTAAAAGACTTTTTTCCAAGGAAACTGCTAAAATTATTTAGTTATTCTTTTTCTTATAAGAAGAAATATTTTGAAAGTCAGGCTTATTAACGCTGTTATGTATTTGTTAACATACGCTTGTTAAACAGGGTTTCACAGTGCTTGTTTCATGATAATAAAGGAATAATATGTAAATTAAATAAGACAATAAGTATAAATAATTTGTCATTAAGTAATATATACTTTACATTTGTAAAAATACCAATCATGTATCAAAAAATATTGTTTCCTGCCAGCTATAAGAAAATAGGATGGTGGATATTGCTACCTGCAACCCTTTTGGGAATTTTTTTTATAGTAATGAATGTGCAACCAGCCTGGCTGGATATGAAAGTATTTGCTGTATTGAATGAAGAATTTTTGGGCAAAACCCAGGCATTTGTTGTAACCCAAACTAATATTACTGCTACATGTATTGGTGTAGTATTTATTCTGGGTGGATTATTCGTGGGTTTTTCAAAAGAAAAAAATGAAGATGAATTCATCGCTCAAACCCGTTTATATGCTTTGTTGTGGGCTGTTTTTGTAAATTATATTTTATTAATACTGGCACTTTTATTCATTTACGGCATGAGTTTCTTTTCCGTGATGGTTTATAATATGTTTACTGTACTTATACTTTTTATAATACGGTTTAATTATATGCTTTTTAAAAATTCTAAATCTTTGCCCGGTGAAAAATAATATTAAAGTTCAAAGGGCTATATGTAACCTTACACAGGAAGACCTGGCAAAATTAGTTGCAGTAAGCCGGCAAACAATCAATGCTATGGAAGCAAACAAATATGTGCCCTCTACCGTTTTATCATTAAAAATTGCACGTGTTTTTAAAAAACCACTTGAAGAGATTTTTTTCCTACAGGAGGAAGATTAAATCTTAAAATAATTTCGTGGTGATCATAATAAAATTTTTTCTTCGTAAAGCTATTTTTCTCCACAATTTGTTCAAATGTTTAATTAACCTATTTTTGCCATCCTTAAAAATTTTTCAATTTATAATATATTATGTCAGCCATTCAGAAAATAAGAGATAAGGCGGGTTGGATTGTATTTGGCGCCATTGCCCTTGCGTTGATCGCTTTTATCCTGCAGGATGCTTTTACGCAAAGCAACCGCGGCGGCGGTATGTTTTCCAACTCCACGAATGTTGCCAAAGTAAATGGCGTAGCTATTCCACAAAAAGAGTTTGAAAGCAGTCTCCAGATGTACCAGCAAATGAATGGGGCACAGCGGGAAGATTTAATTGGAAACGTCTATGATTTTATGGTCAACCAGGAGATTCTGCAACAACAGTACGATAAACTGGGACTAAAAATTTCTGACAACGAGTTAAGCGGTATTTTGTTTGGTAATAATCCCCCGAGCTGGATTCAACAGGAATTTACAGATCCTAATACAGGGATTTATAATGTAGAAGCAGCCAAACAGCAATTTGCACAAATTAAAAAGAACGCCAATGACCCACGTGTAGCACAGATATACGAATATTATTTGAAGCCGACAATTCAACAGGCACTTGCAGCAAAATACCAGGCGCTTATATCCCAGGCAGTATATGTTCCAAAATGGATGGCAGAAAAAACGAATTCAGATAATAACTCCATGGCTAAAATCTCTTTTGTTTCATTCCCGTATAATGCCATCAGTGACAGCGCTGTAAAAGTGACCGATGCAGAAATAATGGCGTATGCAAAAAAACATGAAAAATTATATACACAAAAAGAAGAGACCAGGGAAATTCAATACGTTTCTTATAGTATGTCTCCCTCCGCTGAAGATTCTGCAGGAATACGGGAGAAATTGCTTTCATTGAAAGATGAATTTGCAGCGACTACCGATACTAAATCCTTTCTTAATTCCAAAGGCACAGACATGCCGTTCTATGATACTTATGTAAGCGGATCTCAAATACAACAACAGGAAAAAGATACATTGTTCAGCATCCCGGTTGGGGGCACATTTGGCCCTTATGTTTCAGGCCAGGAATATGTGATTGCTAAAATGGTGGATAAAAAAATATTACCTGACTCTGCAAAAGTTCGTCATATACTTGTGGCCACACATCAAAATCAAAACAACCAGTTAATTCCTGTCCGGGATGATAGTTCTGCTGTACATCGTTTGGATAGCGCTATTGCCATGATAAAAGGAGGTGCCAGTTTCGATTCTGTTTGCCTTATATATTCTGATGACCCGGGCAGCCGTGAAAAAGGCGGTGTAATAGATTATTTTCCTACCGGTAAAATGATGCCTGAATTTAGTGAATTTGCTTTTACGGGTACCGTGGGACAAATTAAAACGGTGCAAACCGAATATGGGTATCATTATACTGAAATCCTTGGCCAGCGGGGATCTTCGCCTGCATACAAAATTGCTTACCTCGCAAAACAAATCGTAGCAAGCCAGGAAACGCTGGATGCGGTAAATAACCAGGCAAATCAATTTGCAGCTTCCTGTAAAAATGATGAACAATTTATGGCAAATGCCAAAAAATTAAATAAAACAATTGCTACAATTCCGGGAATAAAAGAAAATGATTTTGCAGTTGGAAAATTAGGGACAAACCGTACTTTGATCAAATGGATCTATGATAATAAAGTGGGTAATGTATCTGAACCTTTGCAGGTTGGTAATGATTACCTCGTAGCAATCATTACTTCAATAGACAAACCGGGTTTGATGGGTCTTGCCACTTTAAAACCAATCGTAACGCCTATTTTAATCAATCAGAAAAAAGCGAAAATGATCATTGATACAAAGATCAAAGGAACAACATTAGAGCAAATTGCACAAGCGGGTGGCGCCCAGGTGCAAACTGTTGACAGCATTTCTTTCCAGGCTTTCTTTATTCCTGCTCTCGGGAATGAAGTAAAAATTATCGGAGCTGCATTTAATAAAGCGTTACAAAATAAATTGAGTACGGCGATTGCGGGAAATAACGCAGTTTTTGTAATGAAAGGTGAAAGCATTTATGCGATTCCTTCCCTGGGCGGATCTGTTGAAGCTATACGCAATCAAATGGCAAATAGTTTAAAACAGGAAGAGGCCAACAGTGTGATAACATCCTTACGCGAAGCAGCAGATGTGAAGGATTACAGGGCTGATTTTTATTAATATAAATTTCTAAAATAAATTATTCAGCAGGCCAGGCGCCTGCTTTTTTTATGGTATAAAAGTATAAGCCTGTCACAAAGGGTTTAATATTAATTAAATTTGTAAAAAAAGTGCAATGGAAGCGATTATAAATAAAGTGGCCGAAAGCGGGCTGATCACAATAAATCTTGAAGATTATTTACGCAAAGAAGAATGTGTATTATTTGATCTGAGACAATTTTTATTCATGGATTTAATTTTAAAAGAAAAAGATTTCCGGCAGGCTTTAAAAGAATTTGACTGGCAGGTTTTCGACAATAAATTTGTGACAGTTTATTGTTCCGCGGATGTTATCATTCCTTTATGGGCTTATATGCTGAGTGCAGTTTATTTGCAACCTGTAGCAAAGGATGTTTTTTATGGTACCTTAGAATCTATGCAGGAAAAAATTTTATTGCAAGCTATTGAAAATATCCCGCCTGAAAAATTTCGTGAAAAAAGAATTGTTATTAAAGGCTGTGGCGATATATCTATTCCTGCATCTGCCTACCTGGCGATCACGAAAAAATTAACGCCTTACGTTAAAAGCCTTATGTATGGCGAGCCCTGCAGTACGGTACCGGTATTTAAAAAGAAATAACCCGGTACTATAATTTTACCATTCACATAAAAAAGCCTTCAAAACTGTGTGGCATTGGATTTTAGGCTTTAATTTTATAACTAAATCTTAGCTTTGATAACGACAAAATTCAGGAGGTATTTTTTCCCTTTAATTTCTTTACTAACCTTTTTTTTATTTTCCTGCAAGGAAAAAAAAGCACCTCCATCGCCCACCGCTGCTGCTCCGCCAGTTGTGGATATAATGATTGCCAAAGCGCAAACGGTTTCAAGTACTATTGAAGCCAATGGAAATGTAATAGCCAATGAATATGTAGAACTGCATCCACAGGTAAGCGGCCAGGTTACCTATTTAAATGTACCTGAAGGCAGGATGGTATCCTCAGGAACCCTTATTGCACGCATCAATGATGCAGACTTGCAGGCGCAATTGGGAAAATCAGTTGTACAATTAAGCCTTGCTAAGGAAACTCAAAATCGGTTACAAACATTATTGGATGTTTCAGGGATCAACCAGGCTGATTATGATGCCGCAGTCAATAATGTAAAATCACTCGAAGCCGATATTAAATATACCAAAGCCTTAATAGACAAAACAGAAATCCGTGCACCATTCAGTGGTATTATGGGTTTAAGGCAGGTAAGCATTGGTGCATATGTAACTTCGCAGACAATCATTGCCACACTTCAACAGACAAATAATTTGAAAATTGATTTTACGATGCCTGAGGAGGATGCAAAAGATTTACACCGCGGAAGTGTTGTACTGGTTTCCCTGGGAACAGATGTAACTAACAAACAAACAGCAACCATTGAAGCGATAGAACCACAGATCAATACGGAAACCAGAAATATGCTCATACGGGCAAAATTGAATGGTACAAAAATAAATCCCGGCGCTTTCGTAAAAGTTTATATACAATCCGGTATTGATAAAAATGGAATCATGATTCCAACCAACGCAATCATTCCGGATGCAAAAAAGAAAAAAGTAGTGCTGGTTAAAAACGGAAAAGCAGTTTTTACAGATGTTGAAACGGGGTTGAGAAGAGAAGGGCTCGTGGAAATAACCCAGGGTGTTGAAAAAGGTGATAGTGTAATAGTGACCGGGGTATTATTTGCACGGCCCGGTGCATCAGTTACTGTAAGAAATGTTGTTGATTCTGTGCAAACAAATGAACCTTAATAATTTTTAAATTACCCCGGATTACATAGTATGAATATTTCCGAATTATCATTAAAGCGGCCGGTACTGGCAACAGTGATGAACCTGGCTATCATTCTTTTTGGTATTGTCGGATATACTTACCTGCCCGTGCGCGAATATCCTGCGATAGATCCGCCGGTAGTGAGTGTGCGTACGAGTTATACAGGTGCGAATGCTGATATCATTGAAAGCCAGATCACAGAACCACTGGAAAAACAAATCAATAGTGTACCGGGAATAAAAAGTATTTCCTCTACGAGCCAGGTGGGCAGAAGCGGCATTACGGTGGAATTTAATTTGGGTGAAAACCTCGAAACTGCTGCAAATGATATACGGGATAAAGTAAGCCAGGCCGTTCGGAATCTACCGGATGATATTGATGGGCCACCCGTTGTAGTAAGGCTGATGCGAACAGTGATTTTATTTTATTATTATCCATTCAAAGCAAAACACGTGGCCTCATGGAACTGAGTGATTATGCTGAAAATGTGTTACAGGAAAGGTTTCAGACGATAAAGGATGTAAGTGCGGTATATATATTCGGACAGAAAAGGTATGCGATGCGTATCTGGTTTAACCCCGATAAAATGAATGCGTATGGTGTGGTATTCGATGATATTTCCAATGCTTTGAATAAAGAGAATGTAGATGTTCCCGCGGGAAAAATTTATGGAGATAATACGGAACTCACCATTCGTACTATGGGCAGGTTAACTACAGAAACGGATTTTAATAATTTGATTATTCATGAAGATAATACGGGAATTGTTCGCTTATCAGATGTTGCAAAAGTGGAACTGGGCCCTGAGAACGATGAATTCAGCTGGAAATATAATGGCGTAAATGCTGTGGGCATCGCGATCAT
>JBAQJB010000011.1:0-15430 GCA_049289155.1 Chitinophagaceae bacterium | reverse complement strand
ATATAATTTTAATTTTAGGTAAAAGGTAGATTGTGTTTTCCCTAATTTATGAAAGGTAAATTTTCTTTTGTTGTAAATAAAGATTCTTCTGTTGTAAGCAAAGATTCTTCACCCGGCAAATTTTTAGTTCCATAATTTTTCATTACATTATATAAAGTATCCCGCTCCACCGGTACGCGTTTTACCTGTTTGATGAGTGTCACCAGTTGCTCAGTTGTCATGGTGGGGGACTGCTCTTCACTTCCGGCCATCGTATAAATTTTAGTACTGTCATCAATTGTGCCATCTATATCATTCACACCAAAAGATAAACTCAACTGCGCTTTCTCGCGTCCTAGCATCGGCCAATATGCTTTGATGTGCGGGAAGTTATCCAGGTATAAACGGGATATGGCATACAAACGCATATCCTCACCGGTGGAAGATTCCGGTACATGACTGAGGTCGTTATTTTTATTTCGAAATTTTAATGGAATAAATGTATTGAAACCACCAGTTTTATCCTGCAGGCTTCGCAACCTTTCCAGGTGATCTATCCGATGAACATAATTTTCAATATGGCCATATAGCATAGTGGCATTGGTATGCATCCCTAACGCATGTGCAGTTTCATGAATATGCAGCCAGCCTTCCGCATTCACTTTATCCGCACAAATTTTTTCGCGAATTTCCGGGTGAAATATTTCTGCGCCTCCTCCCGGAAGTGAATCCAGGCCTGCCTCGTGGAGGATTCTCATGCCTTCTTCTGCGGAGACTTTCGCTTTGCGAAACATATAATCTAATTCCACTGCCGTATATCCTTTGATGTGGAGATCCGGGCGATGGGCTTTTATTTTTCGCATCAGCGAAGCAAAAAATTCCAGGTTTAATTTTGGATGAACACCGCCCACAATATGCACTTCTGTAACCGGTTTACCATCATAACTTTTTACGATATCCATCATTTGGTCTGCTGACAATTCCCAGCCTTCATCGCGGTGCGCATAAAGCCTGGAGTAGGAGCAAAAGCTACAGGAAAAAACGCAAACATTGGTTGGCTCAATATGAAAATTGCGGTTGAAATAAGTTATATCTCCATGTTTTTTTTCGCGTACCCAATTAGCCAGTGCACCAACAAATGAGAGGCTGGCTTTTTCAAAAAGAAGCACTCCCTCATCAAATGATAATCTTTTGCCCGTTATTATTTTTTTTCCTGCTGCCTGCAGTCCGGTATTTTTTTCTGCATGAATAATTTCATTTATTCCGGAGTTGTTCATATTCTAAATTGAAATGCAAAGGTAAATTCAGCATTTTAAAAAAATTAATAAATAGCGTTAAACCCAACGTAAACCGTAATATGATTTAAATGTACTTTTAATAGCCTTAATAACAAATTGTAGATTTGTAAAATATGCAGCTAAAGCCAGAATTATTCCAGCCGCTCAATGATTTTTTCGATCATATTTATGTCATCAATCTTTCACGAGCCACGGAAAGGCAGGCTAAAATAAAAAAAGACCTGAAAGGTTTGAAGGTTGATTTTTTTGAAGCCACTGATTTTAAAGATTTTTCTGTTGATGAATTGATTGAAAAAGGAATTTATGATCCTATAAAAGCGAAAAAAGCACATCGCTATGGAAAAGCAATCAGGCCGGCTGCGCTGGCATGCAGTATCAGTCATAAACGCGTTTATGAAGATGTATTGAAAAATAATTATTCCCGGGTTTTAATTCTCGAAGATGATGTTATACCCAATGAAGAAGGGATTGCAATATTCAATCAAATAATCCAGGAATTACCAACAGGTTGGGGGCTCCTGTATTTCGATTATTTTAAAAATACGCGGCACACACTTTTTTCAGTCATAAAAAAACAGGTTTACCATCTCCAGAAAAAAATGGGGCACCTGCTATGGAGCCACAAAACTATTGACAACCTTTTTGCCAGGAACTATTCGAAACATTTAAAGAAAGCCGGTTATCACGATTTTGCCAGTGCCTATGCCATTACCAAAGAAACAGCAGCACTGCTGGTCAACATGCAAACGCCGGTCATTTATTTATCTGACCAGTTATTGCCGCTTACCTGTACGGAAGAAATGGTCAGAGGTTTTATCAGTATGCCCAAATTATTTATTCAGCAAAGCCAGTTACATAAAGAAATGGTGGGAAGTTATGTGGAGGAAAATTAAAAAATACTGACAGAAAGTCTTGCAACATCCCGGAAAAACTTTCGGTGTATGTTTTGCATGACAATAAACCTCAAAAAAAATTATCGTGACTGTTCCCGGGAAATTTTACATTTAGTACATTTTTCCTAAAAGGAAATTTAATTAAAAGCAAAACGAAGCCATAAACTGATATAATGAAAATATTACTTACATACCTGAAGCCATTTAAATGGCTGGTGGCACTGGCTCTGTTACTTGCCGCGATCAATCAAAGTTTCTCGATGCTGGATCCCTATTTTTTTGGGAAATTATTTGATAAGTATGCCACACATCCCTTTGCAGAAGGATATTTTGATGAACAAAAAAAATTCATACAAACTGCAACACGCACACAGTCACAATTTATATGGGGTGTGTTAGGATACCTGGGAATTCTTATTAGTGTCGCTATGATCTCGCGAATTGCCAAAGCATTCCAGGACTATTTCAGTAATGTAGTTGTCCAGAAATTTGGTGCAAAAATTTTCACTGATGGCCTGAAACATTCGATGGCATTGCCTTACCAGGATTTCGAAGACCAGCGAAGTGGTGAAACATTATCCATTTTATCCAAGGTGCGGCTGGATACTGAAAAATTTATCATCAGTTTTGTCAATGTCTTATTTGCGGTACTTGTAGGTGTTGTTTTTATCTCTGTTTATTCTTTCCGGCTACATTGGTCCATCATGCCTATTTATGCAGTTGGCATCATCTTTTTATCCGTCCTGACTAGTTTGCTGAGTAAAAAGATCAAGCGTATTCAAAAAAATATTGTCAAAGAAACCAATTCATTGGCCGGAACTACTACAGAATCTTTGCGCAACATAGAACTGGTAAAAAGCCTGGGGCTCACAGACCAGGAAGTGACGCGATTGAATAATAATACCTATAATATACTGGGGCTTGAATTAAAAAAAGTGAAAAGCATACGTTCACTGAGTTTTGTACAGGGAACATTTGTAAATTTTTTGAGGCAGGTGATCATGTTCACTTTACTTTATCTTGTTTTTAAAAATCAATTGACGGCGGGTGAATTGATGACATTGACTTTTTATTCATTTTTTATTTTTGGTCCATTACAGGAAATTGGCAATATCATTTTATCTTATCGGGAAGCAGAAGCATCTTTGAATAATTTCCATGACCTGATGCAAAAAGCTCCTGAACAACGTCCTGAATTTCCTAAAGAAGTGGGCAGGATCATGGAACTTGAATTTAAAAATGTTTCATTTAAACACAACTCTGCTCAATTCAAAGCCCTGGAAAATATCAGTTTTAAAGTAGAAAATGGAGAAACCATTGCTTTTGTAGGGCCATCCGGTTCAGGAAAAAGTACACTTGTTAAACTATTGGTAGGCTTATACCGGCCACAGCAGGGAGAAATACTCTTTAATCATATCAACGGGAATGAGATTATTTTTGATGCATTGCGTAACCAGATTGGTTTTGTAACACAGGATACACAGTTATTTGCAGGAACGATACGCGAAAATTTATTGTTTGTAAATCCCGGCGCAAGTAATGAACAAATAGTAGATGCTTTGCATAAAGCAAGTTGTGAGCAATTACTGTCACGTGCCGAGAAAGGTATCGAGACTGTAATTGGAGAAGGTGGTTTAAAATTAAGTGGTGGTGAAAAACAAAGGCTAAGCATAGCTCGTGCCCTTTTACGAAAGCCGGAATTATTGATCTTTGATGAGGCCACTTCATCTTTGGACAGTATCACGGAGGAAGAAATAACTGCAACCATTAAAGATATCTCAGAAAAAAGCAAGCAAATCATGGTACTGATCGCGCACAGGTTGAGTACCATCATGCATGCCGACAGGATCTATGTGTTAGAAAAAGGCCAGATTGTGGAAACCGGCAATCATGATGCATTGCTGGAAGAAAAAGGATTATATTATGCAATGTGGCGCCAACAGATAGGTGAACGAAAGTCGTTGAAAAAAAGAACTGAAACAATTCTTGCCTAAGGTAATTTAAAAAGTAAATTGCCGTTTACATCAAATTATATTTTTGAATTTCTTTTAATAAAATTGTAATTTGCATTTACCATAAATATGTGTTCAAATTTCGGTTGTTACAGCTGGATTTTATTTTAAAATTCAATGAAGCAGCGTTTTGAGATAAAAACTGTCTATATTTATGGGTAATATATTTACCTCCAATGACTGAAGAAGCCATTTTATCCGGTTGTTTACAAAACGATCCGGTAGCGCAAAGAGAGCTATACAACAGGTATAGTCCGAAGATGCTACCCGTATGCTATCGTTTCGCACAAAACCGGGAAGATGCTGAGGACATGTTGCAGGAAGGATTTATAAAAGTCTTTACGCAAATTCACACTTTTCAGAACAAGGGGGCATTTGAAGGATGGGTTAGAAGGATCATGGTTTATAACTGTATTAATTTTTTAAAAAAGTTTAAAAAGTTCAACGATAATATAGATCTTATGCATGCAAGTTATGTACCCGGAAAAGAAGCTTCAGTGACATCTATATTGCAGGTGAAACAAGTGAATGAATGCATACGAAGTTTGCCTTTGGGATACAGAACGGTGTTGAACTTATATGCGATAGAAGGATATTCACATAGAGAAATATCGGAAATGCTGGAGATTGAAGAAAGTACCAGCAGAAGCCAATATGCACGGGCAAAATCGGCTTTAGAAACGATCCTGATTAAAAAACGAATTATTGAAAAGGACAATCCGGCAATTAATTGGGCCGGAGCAAAATAATCTAACTGTGATGTAAATGGAAAACCCATATAACCATACAGAATTTGAAGACTTTTTAAAAGAGCAGGCAGATCAGTTACGCTTATACCCGGCTGAACAATCCTGGAGGCATATTCAGCATGAATTACATGGATATAAAAAATGGCCGGCTTTAACCACAATATCTGTTTTTGTTATATCCTTATTAGTAATTGGCACCCTGATCATAAAACCAGAAATTAAAACAACCATTATTGCTGCCAATACGGCTTCATTAAATGATAATGCTTCTATAAAACCATCGAATGATGCAAGTACTGTTAATGGTCCTGTTCTTGACATTAAATCGACCTCTTTTCCTGAAAACTTAACTGTTCATAATATTACGCAAAACACAATTGCTTCCGTATCAGCATCTTTACAACTACAAAACAATGCACTTGCAGTTTATGAGAATAATAAATCTTTAGCAGCAAATGCAGAACCAATAAAAAATGAAAATAAAGCGGGGAATGCTACTTTTATCAACGGTAAAAATGATAATTCAACTGTTGTAAAA
Source organism: Chitinophagaceae bacterium (assembly GCA_049289155.1). Lineage (GTDB taxonomy): Bacteria > Bacteroidota > Bacteroidia > Chitinophagales > Chitinophagaceae > JAFDXJ01. Next base: position 9,961 of record JBAQJB010000011.1, on the reverse strand, counting down.
AATACGGAAAATCCGCGGCATAATTTTGATATGTTCAATTTTGCATTGAAAACGATAAGTCAGCCATTATCCGTTAACAGCAGTTATGGATTGGTTGATTTTAAAGGAAATCAAAACAATGCAGAACCCTTTTATTTCAGATATGCGCTTAACACATATACGGATTATGATGTGGAAGATATTCTGAATACAAGCCGTAAAAATTATTCTTTGGATGCTTTGAAAAATTCTGTCTCTAAACTTGATTTTCAGTTTTACCTAACCCCTTCAGTAAGTTACAGGAGATTAACGGATAATGCACAGGGAAAAGCAGCAGGCACCTATGTTTCAGCCATTTCTCTCGCTACTTCGCCCTTTTCAGTTGATGTAAATAAACTGGTGAAATACAGGCCATCAATTGGCTATGAAGTGGGTTTTTCTTTAGGTTATCATTTCTCTGACAGGCTTTCCCTCAAATCCGGATTGCAGTTTAATATGGACCAGTATAATATTGATGCCTATTTATACCAGAATAATACTTCATTCCCCGGATCTGAAAATGAACCAACTATATTTAGTCCATTCTTAGTAAACAGGTCTTCCGGGGTTTCCAGTGTTCCTTTCACCCTTAAGAATCGCTTTTACCAAATATCATTACCCATTGGCCTTGATTATAAAATTGCAGAACATGGAAAACTTTCCTGGAATGTTGCCGCTTCTGTACAACCAACCTATACTTTTGACAAAGAACCATTTGTTGTTTCTACCAACTTTAAAGATTATGCCGATGGTTCCAGGCTCATGCGTAACTGGAACGTAAATGGAAATGTGGAAACTTACCTCAGTTATAAAATGGGTTCTGTAAAATGGCAGGTTGGGCCTCAATTCCGTTACCAGTTCATGCCAACTATGTCTCAGAACTATCCTATCAAAGAATACCTGCTGAATTATGGTTTGAAGATTGGTTTTACAAAGGCCATTAAATAATCACTTACTTATCTTTGCAAACAACCGGTGAATTCTTTTTAAAAAGAAAATACATCTGTTTTTTTACGTTACTATTACCCGGTTCTATACAAGTCAATTTTAAATACATGAAAAAAAAATATTTTTCAATATATTTCTTTCTTTTTATAGCATTAATTTTTAATAGTTGCCATAATGTTGATTCCAAAACTGAAGTGCCTGGAAATAATGAAAACGATACCCTGGTTTATTACCCGGTCAACCAGTATTTGCGTAGCCAGTTATCCGGCATTGAAAGCAGTTCTGTACAGCCCTATAAAATAACTATTACAGATACCGGAAAGGATTCTACTATTATTACAAAGGAAGAATTAAAAAGCCTCACACAACTATTTCTAAATGATAGTATCACTGCATTTGGTATGAAAGAAAAATATACAGAGAATATTTTCCAGGATCAGACAACAGCCAGCTATACTTTTAGTTATACTGCAAAAGATACGCTCCTGCCGGTACAACGCATTTTGGTTTTATTAGATACTGCTACTCAGCAAGTGAAAAATATAATTTACAGCATTGCCAGGGCATCCGCGGATTCAACAATAACGGAAATGCTTTGGTGGAAGAATGATAAAGGTTTTACCATCCTGCGTAGTTCAACCTTACCAGGTGGCATAGAAAAAAAACGACAAATACAAGTGGGCTGGATTGAATAAACATGACAAATAATTTTTCTTTTATACCACAGGAATATCCTACTAACCCGGGCATTTACAAATATTTTGATTCGGCCGGAAATCTTATATATGTAGGAAAAGCAAAGAACCTGCGCAAAAGGATTGCATCTTATTTCACCAAAACAAATGCCGGCTATAAGACAATAGAATTAGTCAGGCGAATCAGAAAAATCGAATTTACTATTGTTGATTCGGAACAGGATGCACTGCTCCTGGAAAATGCATTGATCAAAGAGTACCAGCCAAAGTTTAATATCAATTTAAAAGATGACAAGTCATACCCGTTTATTGTTATTAAAAATGAAGCTTTCCCGCGTGTATTTCTTACAAGAAAAAAAATAAAGGATGGTTCTGAATACCTTGGCCCATTTACTTCTGCTGGAAAGGTACGTGAACTCATTCGCTTTATCAGGGAATTCATACCCCTGCGTACCTGTAAATTAAATCTCTCCGAAAAAAATATTCAGCAAAAAAAGTTTAAAGTTTGCCTTGAGTATCATCTTGGAAATTGCAAGGGCCCCTGTGAAGGTTTGCAAACTGCTGGAGAATATGCGGAAGGCCTTGCGCAAATACGGCAAATGCTGAAAGGAAATTTAAAACCGGTATTATCCCGTTATAAGAATGAAATGGCTTCTTATTCGGATAACCTGGATTTTGAAAAAGCTGCATTTATAAAAAAGAAGCTGTATGAACTTGAACAATACCAGGCCCGTTCAGTGATTGTCAGCAAGTCACTGAGTAATATTGATGTATTTTCTTTCATCCGAAATGGGGATACCGCATATATTAATTATTTGATGGTACAAAACGGAACCATTGTTCAAACACATAATGAAAAGCTCGTTGCAAAACTGGAAGAAACAGATGCAGAAATTCTATTATTGGCAATCATTGATTTTAGAAAAACATTTGATAGTACTGCCCATGAAATTGTCATTCCATTTGAGATTGATTATTCAAATGAACTGGCAATTTGTACCATACCCCGTGGAGGTGAAAAGAAAAAATTGCTGGAATTATCTTTTAAAAATGTGGTATACTTTAAAGATGAGCAACACCGGAAGATGATATTAAATACTAAAAATCAAACTGAAAGTAAACAGTTGGTAATATTAAAGGAACTGCAGCAATCTTTGCATTTGCAGGAATTACCCGTTCATATTGAATGTTTTGATAACAGTAATTTCCAGGGGAGTTTTCCTGTTTCAGCCATGGTATATTTTTTAAATGGAATACCTGATAAAAAAAATTACAGGCATTATAATGTAAAAACAGTGAAGGGAATAAATGATTTTGCCACGATGAAAGAAGTTGTTTACAGGAGATATAAAAGATTATTGGATGAAAATACTTCATTACCTCAGCTCGTGATTATTGACGGTGGAAAAGGACAATTAAGTGCTGCCATGGAAAGTATGAAAGTACTGGGCCTGGAAAACAAGATCACAGTAATTGGCCTGGCAAAAAATATTGAAGAGATCTTTTTTGCGAATGATACTGAATCCATTAAACTGGCTGCTGATAGTGCTGCCCTTAACCTTGTCCGTTTTATACGGGATGAAGTGCATCGTTTCGGTATCACCTTCCATCGCAATAAAAGATCGAAAGGAACTTTTAAAAATGAACTGGAAGAAATACATGGAATTGGTAAAAATACCGCGGAACTCTTATTGAAAGAATTCAGGTCTGTAAAAAATGTAAGGACAAAATCTTTGGAAGAAATAGCTGTAGTCACAGGTAAGACAAAAGCAGCATTAATTTTTGCTCACTTCCGAAAATAAAAAAGGGGCCTGGATGAAAATCCAACCCCGTATTAAAATCCAATATCCTATGAAAAACCGTGGCAAATATATCTTATAAATTATAAATTCCCAATTATTTACGAATTAATTTTAAAAAATTATTAAAATTTTCTAATAAAAAAAACCCTGCATGCAGGGTTTAATTTTTTATATTGATGAAAACCTAATAAGACCAGAGGGCCTGTTCGTAATTAAATATTTTTTCTTTGATTTGCTCTCCCTGCAATAACCGGAAAAGTGTATTATTCGGATAAATGTTGGCCAATGACTGGTCAAAAGGATTATCCATAGTGGATTTTGTGATATAGCTACTAAACATCCTGCTTTCGAATAACTCTTCCCAGGTCATCCTGCTGCCATAATTTTTTGGATTATATACGTCATGCTTTGCAAGAACAGGGCGCATATCCGGGTAGTAAACCCACCAAACGGGCCTTTCACTGTTTGGGATAATATCTCCAGTAGAAAGTCGGTATGGAATCACAGGCGCAATACCTAAAATTCGTACAAATAAGCGGCTTGATTCTTTATCAAAGATCCATTCTTCTTTTAACCTGAATTTGTAAATTGAATCCGGGTCAAACTGTTTTGCACGTACTTCGTATCCAATTGTATTGCCATCCCGGTCAATCTTCGCAACTGTATCGCTGCCGCCGGCAAAAGCTTTCATCGCATCTTCAAAAGTAATAGGCGTTGTAAACCTGTCATCTTCGCCACTAAATGCTGTAACGTCGCCATCCTTTATTGCACCTAATAAGATTGAAATGAAACGTTGATTACCATTATCTTCTTCGGCTGAATATTGGAAAGGTAAATTCATTTTTTCCCTCGTGTCAATTTCCCGCCATACACGTACCCGAAAAACCGCGTCATCTTCCCGGAGATTTTCATAAGGAAGTGGCTGCCTGTCTTTCACTAAATTTTGTTCAATTGAAGCATCATTTCTTAAGGACATTTTTACACTATCCAGTATCCCATTTCCGGAACCTGTTATTACAGTGATAGGTAAACTAGTATCCCGCTGATACACAGTATTATTGTTGTTCCCGTAATTTGAATTTGGTTTAATAACCGTATCCTGCTTGTTATTGGGAGGAGGTGGCGTATTATCTCCATAATTATTTCTGCGTACCGGCTGCCTGGTTTGGCTATACGATGCGCCTGCCACTGCAAAAAGCAATGTAACTATAAGTGAAAATTTAATTGTTTTAGCCATCATAATTATCTTTCTTATTAATAAAGTGTATAAGCAATTGGTGGCAATAACCTTGTACCACCCGGACCATTTGCTTCAATATTATCGATCACAACAGTTGTTCCTACTTTACATTTTTCAATCAGGTTCCTGATACCATCAAACGAGTCCCCATTTACATCCTGGAAAGTAAGCTGAGGGAACCCTGCACCATTTAATACAACTGTAAAGCTCTGCACATTAAAACGAACACCTTCAAAAACAAAGTTTTCCAAATCTGCCCGAACACCGAATTGTGCTTTAAATTCATTAACGCGCATACGGCCTCCTTTATTATTACCCACTTTTGCAACCGGGTCAGGAACTGTTTTTACACGAAATTGGAAAGGAGTAGTTTTTCCTTCAATAGTTACATTCACTGTTGCGGTTCCTGGTTTGCCTGGGCGCACAACATATTTACCGGCGCCTGTTTTGGACAAGGACCCATTATCCATACTTACGGAAATTTTTTCATCGCCAACTGTTCCACCTCCGATAGACAGGTGATTATCAAGCCCGATATATAATACTTTTACGTCATCCGCGCTTACACTTACACCGGTAGGGTTTCCTACAGTATAAACGACATCTTTAATAACCTGTCCGGGTGTGCCATCCGGTTTCATAAAATTGATCACTACTTTTTTAGTGTAAGAACCCGGGCCACCCACATTAGATTTATATTCCGCAACGCCATCAGCATTCAAGGAAACTGGTGCACCATCAATTGTAATAGATGGTTGTGCTGCCTTACTGAAAGCACCGACGCCGGCTGTAATTTGCAATTCCTGTCCGGGCATAAGGTATAATGAATTTGTTCCGGCAAATGCCTGGAATGCATCATATACCAACTGTACTTCCCCCACTTTACGGTGAAGGTAATCAACTACCATAGCCTCGCTGTTTTTCACATCATTTTGAAATTTACTCAAAATAGTAATGGCAGCAATAGAAGGTGTCATATTAAAATAAGCTGATCCCCAATCTTTGCTGGATTGATTATTGCTTTTAGGGACATGCAAATCAATAGGTAAATCTTTTGCAAATTCTGTATTTACAGATGGATCAACGCCCAGTACATTTTTTTTATAATCAGTTAATTTTTGCAACAACTCTTTCCCTTTCGTTCCCGGATCACTCATGATCCTGGTAGTAGCTTCAAGATCATCATCCTTCATACCTTCCGGTTTTTCGGGCGTATAGCCGGCGGCTTTCATAATATCCATTTTCAAGCCATCAAGGTAAGCGATCATATCATCGGAATATTTTTTGACTTGTTGTGCTTTTGGCTCCCATATCTTAGCACGTTCGGCAGTTTTCGGGTCATTTAATTTCTCCTGGAATGATTTAAATATATCCGCATTTTTGCTGTCGATTGTAGCATTTGCGGTCATAAGACTTTCATTCACCGTTTTAAAAGCATTCAATATTTCTGCTGATACATTCAATGCCAGCATTGCTGTTAGCACCAAATACATCATATTTATCATTTTTTGCCGCGGTTCTTTAGGTAAAGCTGACATAAATCAATTTTGGTTTTAAGTTTTTTGGATTTTTCAAAATAAATTGATTTATCGGGCGCTTTGCATTGCTGTAATCATATTGCCATAAATCTGGTTGAGTTTATTCAGGTTTGTAGCAAGTGTTACGATCTCATCTTTAGCGCGGTGTGCATCTTCAGCCGTGGTTACCATCACATTGGAAGCTTCAGCCAGTTTGCCATAAAATGAATTGAGTGCTTTTAAATGATTATTACTCTCCTGCAATTCTAATTCATAAATAGTATTGAGTGAAGATAGATTTTTTGTAAGTACCTGCACCTGGTTATGAAATAACCTCGCGCCATCTGAAGCATCATTAAAAGCTACTGCAGAATTAGCCGCATTTATATATGCATCTTTCACTGCACCCATAGCAGTCGCGGCTTCCCTGGTCTTTTGTGTATAATCACCCGTTGCAGCAACCACATCACTTATTTCTCCCATGTTTTCAACTGTCGTCCCAAGTTTTTGAAAACCTGCACTCAGTTTAGATAAATTTGCAGGGGTAATATCCGCTTCCTGCAACATTTTGTCCATAGCAACCAATGCAGGGTTACCGGCAACCAGGTTAGTTGCTTTTCCGCCGCCCACACTTTCATGGTGGTCAGCTACAGTGGGGAAATATAAATATAAGAGGCCATAAACCAGGAATACCAATGCTTCCGTGCCTAATCCGATTTTTAAGAAAAGGTCTGCATATTGTGTATGCAATAATTTTTGAAGTGCGCCCCATATAACTACTGCTGCGGCTACAGATACGAAGATGTCAACGATTCTGCTGACTTTGGGAGGAATTACAACTGCCATAAGATATTTTGTTTAAAAGTTTGGATGTTTAGATTGTTATTTAGTTGTTTTTATTCGAAAGAGTTATATATGGATTAACCATTTATTTACGGGTCATTGCAGGTAAATCAATTACAGTCCGGAAACCGATATAAGATTTTGAAGTATCCTGGTATTCATATTGTCTTGTACTTGTTTCCAGGAAATACCAAACATCTTTCCAGCTTCCGCCACGAACCACTTTACGCTTCATACGGGGAGGGTCTGAGTCTAGTGCATTCCAGCTTACATCCGGGTTCATATCGTGCTGGAAATTGTAGGAGCCTTCATAAAAATAAGACTTTGTCCATTCTGATACGTTGCCGGCCATATTATAAAGACCAAAATCATTGGGCCAGTATGCATCCGCTTTCGCCGTATAAAAGGCGCCATCTTCCGGATAGTTTCCACGGCCTGGTTTGAAATTGGCAAGCAAACAACCCTTTTTATTTCTTGTATAATAATTACCCCATGGAAACATGGATTGGGTACGTCCGCCTCGAGCAGCATATTCCCATTCCGCTTCTGTTGGAAGCCTGAAATCACTTTCTGGCGCCATTTTCTTTTTCAGCAAAAAAGTATTCAAATACCGGGTACGCCAGTTACAAAATGCCATGGCTTGTTTCCAGTTTACACCAACCACGGGATAAGTACCAAAAGACGGATGTGCAAAATAACGTTTCGTCATTGGTTCATTGTAGGAATAAGAGAAATCGCGCATCCAAACCAATGTATCGGGATAAACTTTTTGGTTATACCGGTAAATAAAATCTTTACGGGGCCGGCCTTCATTTTCATATTTTGCGGCCTCTTTTAGGTCAAATCCCTGGATATTATACACGATCTTATCAGGGTCAATTTCTATTTTTCCATAAATACGGTTATCCGGGGAAAGCATCAGTGAACTGAGTTTTTCCAGCGTTGCCTTATCACTCCACTTAATGGTTCTCGCCTTTACCCAATCAATAGCCGTGTCTGATTCCTGTCCCTGTTTGAAGAAACCCAATTGAACTGCAGCCAGTGAATCTTTCGTCCACCATACAAACTGGCGATACTGATTATTGGTAATTTCAGTCGCGTCCATCCAAAAACCGCTTATTGAAACCTGCTTATTTCTGGCAGTATAATTATAATTTACATCTTCATCACTCGGGCCCATATGAAATGTTCCCGGTGGAATATACACCATACCCGGCGGTTTGGTCATGCTCATCTTAGCGCTGGGAGCAACGCCATGCAACTGGCCATCATCGGGCACAAGACCTTTTGTTTTTCCTTTTTTAAAGCAACTAGAAGCCAAAATGATAAAGGCAAATAAAGTTGCAATGGTTAACAGGCGGCTCTTCATTATATATTTACAATTAATATTTAGGGTTTTTTCTGTTGTCTGCCAATTTTACATCTTCTACAGGTTTTACAACCTACCAGATGCATAAAAATTCGCTCGAAGGATATAAACGCATCAGTATAAGCGTTATTGTATTTACTTTAATATTTTAATAACAAAAATAGTTGTTCAGCAGACTTAACCGGCTTTTCACAAGAATAATTTCGGCACAAATATATCATTGCATTTCTTTTATCAAAAATTTTTTCTTTCAACATTGGAAAATCATCATTTGGGGATAAAGCAAATTGTAGAATCCTGGATGGAATATAATGCTGAAATATTTCATTCATAGCTTCTTTCGCTTTCACTCCTGTAACCACTATTTCCGGTATGCCAGCAATTAATAACTGAACCTGCAACGCCCAATTTCCAAATGATAAGGGATGCGATAGAATATTTTTTCCAATAGCCTGCAACATGTTCAACGACCTTTCTTCCCATTCTTTCATATCATATATCCTGGAAAGATACAAAAGATTTTGTGCCATTACACCATTCCCGGCGGGTGTTGCTCCATCATATATTTCAATTTTCCTGTATAAAATGTCCTTTTGATCTTTGGGTGTAAAATAAAAAAGATCATTACCTGCTTCACTGAAATGAACCATAACAGAGTTCGTAAGAGATCTTGCCTTTTCTAGATAGGCTGTTTCCCCGGTCATTTCCTGTAATAAAATATAGGCTTGTATAATATCCGACAAATCATCCAGGAATGCCGCCTGGCGCGGCTTTTCGGAAGCAGCATGTAACCAGTTTCCATGTTTATCGACGCATTTTTTTTCCAGGAATTCCATGGTGGAAATGGCGCGTTGTTTCATTAAATCATCATTTAATGCCATTGATGCTTTACAATACGCCGATATTAATAAGGCATTCCAGCCGGAAAGTATTTTTGTATCCGTTGCCGGCCGGATCTTTGTATTCCTTTTAAGCATCAATTTTTCACCGCATGCGTGCATTTTCTCAATGAATGTTTCCGAAGATAAATTTAGCTGTTCAGCCATTTCATTTAAAGAAACAGGCAGCCATAAAATATTTGTATTTTCCCAATTACCATTTTCCAGTACATTATAAACGCGGCAAAAAAGAGCGGCATCCTCGCCTAATATATCTTCTATCTCCTTTTTTTCCCAGGTGTAAAATTTTCCTTCCACACCTTCACTGTCAGCATCCAGTGCACTGTAAAAGCCTCCACTCTTATCCATCATTTCCCTTTCTAAAAAACGGATAGTATGTTGTATAATGAATGCATACTTTTTATTTTTTGTCAACTGGTATGCTTCCGTATAGGCCATCAACAGCAGCGCATTGTCGTAAAGCATTTTTTCAAAATGTGGCGCGAGCCATTTTTCATCCGTGCTGTACCTTGCAAATCCTCCCCCAATTTGGTCATAGATTCCACCCTGCATCATTTTATCAAGGCTCAATAATGCCTGGTGCAAATGGCTTTCATTTTTCCCATATAGAAATTGCCGGAGTAAATAAAT
>JBAQJB010000010.1:0-3533 GCA_049289155.1 Chitinophagaceae bacterium | reverse complement strand
CGACTAATGGCGTATTCATTTCTTTATATTTCATGGCCGCATCATACACAGTCATTTCTTCTCCTGTGTTTAAAAACGTGGTATAGCCGCCTTCTTTTTTTGCCAGTTTATTTTTGATACGCACATTGGCAAATGTACCACGCACCATTACTTCATCATTGCCACGCCGGGAACCATAAGAATTAAAATCTTTTCTTTCAACAGCACGATTGATTAAATAATTTCCGGCAGCGGACATTTCATTGAATTGGCCCGCGGGAGAAATATGATCCGTGGTAATGCTATCACCCAATACCAGCAATGCTCTTGCATCATGTATATCTTCCAGGGATTCTGCTTCGTCGGATATATTGGTAAAGAAAGGAACTTCTTTGATGTAAGTAGATTCCGCATTCCATTGATATAATTTATCTTCCGGTACTTCTAAATTTCTCCAATTTTCATTGCCCTCAAAAATTTCTTCATAGCTGTGTGCAAAATCCTGCGGAGAAAGAACCTTGTTCATCAGTTCATTTATTTCATCATCTGTTGGCCATATATCTTTCAGGAAAACAGGCTGTTGATTAGGGTCAAAACTTATGGGTTCATTGATTAGATCAATATCAATTCTTCCCGCGATAGCAAAAGCAACTACGAGCATCGGTGACATTAAAAAATTCATTTTTACCTGCGGATGAATCCTCGCTTCGAAATTCCTGTTACCCGATAAAACAGAAGCCATTACCAATTCGTGATCATCAATCGCTTTGGAAATATATGGAGGCAATGGACCGGAATTTCCAATACATGAAGTACAGCCATAACCAACGAGATGAAATTGCAAAGCTTCCAGGTCATCGAGCAGGTCTGCTTTTTCAAGATAATCTGTAACTACTTTTGAACCCGGTGCCAGGGAAGGTTTTACCCATGGCTTTATATCCAAACCACGTTCACGTGCTTTCCTGGCAACAAGTCCCGCACCGATCATTACAAAAGGGTTGGATGTATTGGTGCAGGAAGTAATCGCTGCAATAGCAACTGCTCCATCGGAAATTTCAAATTGTTCATTGCCCAATGTTACCCATACTTTCTTCATGCCATTTTCCATTTTCTCTACAATCTTTGTCTGAGGTGGCATAGGAGCGGGTGCATCTGTTGGCTGTCCGCCTCCTTCATCAAACCAGGCAGATAAGGCTTTTGTTTTTACATATTGGCGGCCATAATTGGTATGTAATAAATCAATGAATTTATTTTTAAAATCCTTTAAAAGAATTTTATCCTGCGGCCTTTTAGGCCCTGCTACACTGGGTTCTATGGAAGACATGTCCAGTTCGAGCACGTCTGTATAAGTAATATTTTCATTACCTGTACGCCAGAGCATATTTGCTTTGCAATAATCTTCAACTAGTTTTATTTGCTCTTCGCTGCGATTGCTCTTACGCATATATTCCAGCGTTTTATCATCTATTGGAAAATATGTAATCGTACAACCAAATTCCGGTGACATATTTCCAATCGTAGCACGATCAGGTACAGAAAGGTTATCGAGGCCGGGGCCAAAAACTTCTACAAATTTTCCAACGACACCATACTTACGCAATAGCTCCGCGATGTTCAATACCAGGTCAGTTGCTGTAGAACCTAATGGCAGCTTGCCTTTCAGCCTGAGACCAATAACCTGTGGGGTAATAAAATAAATAGGTTGCCCTAATATAGCCGCTTCCGCTTCAATACCACCAACACCCCAGGCAACAACACCAATTCCATTTACCATAGGTGTATGACTGTCCGTGCCGACCAATGTATCCGGGAATACTTCACCATTTCTTTCTATCACACCTTTTGATAAATATTCTAAATTCACCTGGTGACAAATACCCATACCGGGTGGCACCACGCTAAAATTATTAAAAGATTTTTGTGCCCATTTTAAAAAAGAATAGCGCTCATGATTGCGCACATATTCTTCTTCCATATTTTTTTTATAAGCGTATCGTGTTCCAAAATAATCTACCTGCACAGAGTGGTCGATCACCAGGTCAACAGGAATCAGTGGATTTATTTCATCCGGATTTTTTCCTTTACGAGCAACTTCAGCGCGGAGGGAAGCAATGTCAACAACAGCGGGAACGCCCGTAAAATCCTGCATCAGCACACGTGCCGGCTTGAATGGAATATCTTTATCAGATCCTTCCGGTTTCCAGTTGAGCAAAGTCTCCACGTTTTCTTTCGTGATGGCGAAATCATCAAAATTCCTCAACGCATTTTCCAGTAAAATCCGGATAGAGAAAGGTAAATTACTAATTGCATATCCCTGGTTTTCTAATTCGGCCAGGCTGTAAAAAGTATACGTGTCTTTCTTTGTGTTTAATAATTTTTTTACTTTAAATGGATCTTTAGTCATCTTATATTGTTTTCTGTTTTTAAAATTGTTACCCTGGTTGCTTATTTTTTATTTTGAATATACTCTATTAATATGAGTTTAAAAACTAAAATTCTTCTTTAACGATCCAGTGATCATCCACACCCATTTTCTTTAGATCAGTTACAATACTTTCAATCATCGGGTCAGGCCCGCAGATATAAAAATATTGAGAGAGATTACTGATCTTTTCTTTTAAAAAAGTTTCATCAATTTTTCGATGCGCATATTTTTCACTTTTTTCCTCTGTGAGTGTATTGATGAAATTTTTGCCGAGCATCCTTTCAAAATCATTTTTCAAAATAATATCACTTTCTGTTTTATTGGAAAAAATGAGTGCGTTGTTACCGATTTTTCCTTCCTGTTCTAATTGGCGAAAGATGGCGATGAAGGGCGTGACTCCCGCGCCACCTGCAATAAAAATTCCTTCTCCTTTATAATGAATGGCGCCCCAGACATCATGCAGGATAAGCGTATCACCCTTTTGAAGTTTTCCCAGTTCATTTGTAACGCCTTTATGTTCGGGGTAAATTTTAATGGTAAATTCAATATGTTCCCATTCGTTTAAACCTGTAAATGTAAAAGGCCTGCGTTCATTTTTCCAGGAAGGTTGATTGATCACAATGTCCGTGGCCTGGCCGGGGGTAAAATGATAATTTCCTGGTTTGCTAAGGGTGAATCTTTTTACATCGTGTGTAACATGTTCTGTAGAAATAATTTTTACAATATGACTTTCATCGGGGTATTCTGCCATGCTAAAATTTTATAGAATTATTTTTTTTTTAAAAATTAAATGACTTTGCGCTTAAACTTATCAGCCTTCTTTTACTACCGGGATAATATATAACGGGATGGTTGTTTTATGCAACACTTTTTCTGCAACACTACCCATTAAAAATTTATCCAGGCCATGCCTGCTATGTGTTCCCATCACGATAATATTAACGTTCAGTTCTTTGGCTGTATCCAGGATCATATCGCCATAATCACCTTCTTTTACAATAGCCTGTATATTTCCACCTCCTAAATGTTCGATGGTTTTTAATAAATATTGCTTCGCGGCATTTTTCAAATTCTCTGTTGAATCCGGTTGCATCATATCCATGCTGTTAAACATGTCAAAGCCCATTAC
>JBAQJB010000009.1:0-19724 GCA_049289155.1 Chitinophagaceae bacterium | reverse complement strand
CAGCATCACTGACTTTCCGGCTTGTTTAAACTTGTGTGCGAGTTTCCCGATCGTGGTTGTTTTGCCGACACCATTTACACCAACTACCAGGATCACGTATGGTTTTATATTTCCGGGAAAAGTATTTCCTGTTGGGCTATCTACCAATAATTTACTGATCTCATTTTTCAGCAAGGCATTCAATTCCGAAGTATTCACATATTTATCTTCCTTCACGCGTTTCTCCACCTGGTTGATGATATGAATGGTGGTGTCCAGTCCCACATCCGCGGAAATAAGCGCTGTTTCCAGTTCATCCAGTACTTCTTCATCGACCGTACTTTTTCCGGCAATGGCTTTGGTGATTTTAGATAAAAACCCTGAACGTGTTTTCTCCATGCCTTTCTCCAGGCTTTCCTTTTCTTTTTTTCCGAAAATATTTCCAAATAATCCCATGATAAGAATTTAATAATGTGAGATAAATGCCAATGCTCAAAAATACAAAAGCTGTTCCGGTATTGGCAGAACAGCTTTACAAAAGAGGTTTATAAAAATTATTTAGCGGATAAAAAATCTTTCACCTTGTCTTTATGCACGATAGATTCTTTAAACGTATAAGCACCTGATTTCGGGCTGCGAACAGCACGTACAACTTTACTCCAGTTTTTAGATTCTAAAGAAGACTTCTGGTCTTTCTTGATTGCGGTTTTTGCTACTTTGGCCATAAAAAATATTTTCTTTTTTAATAAATGTCTTTACTTGATCTCTTTATGAACAGTCACTTTTTTCAGGATCGGGTTGTATTTTTTCAACTCCAGCCTTTCGGGTGTGTTCTTTTTGTTTTTCTTGCTGATGTACCTGCTGGTACCGGGCATGCCGCTGGTTTTATGCTCTGTGCATTCTAAAATTACCTGCACCCTGCTGCCTTTCTTTGCCATATATTTATTTTAAAAATTGAATTAAATTTTTGAACCTTTTGCACGCAACTCGCTGATCACAACAGATAAGCCTTTTTTATTGATTGTGCGAATGGAATCCGCTGTAAGCTTCATCGTTACCCAACGATCTTCCTCGGCAAAGTAAAAGCGTTTTGTCTGCAAATTGGGCAGGAAACGCCTTTTGGTTTTAATATTGGAATGGGAAACTTTGTGGCCACGGATGGGTTTTCTACCGGTAACCTCGCAAACTCTGGACATAATCTTATTTTTTCGGACGGCAAAAGTAAGGATTCTATTTCAAAAACAATCAGCAAACTAATTATTTTAGGAAAAATATTCTATATTTTGTCAAAATCTAACAATGCAAAACGATTTTACTCTAAACACTGAGTTGGTTAATTCACAAAACATAAGCAACTGGAAAACCTGGAAAAAATCCTGTCTATAAATTATATATTATTTGGGACATCAAATTTTAATGATACTATAATTCAAATGTAAATTTACAAAATGGTTTTTTATTATTTTCAGTAATATTCAACCCCCGTGATTATTCACATTTTCCCGGCAGGAAAATCACCACAGAAAAGGGACAAATCACGTTTTTTGCCCCCATGCATAGTTATAATTTTACGTTCTTCTTTCATTTATAAAAACAAACAAAATGCCTGAAAAACAAAAACCCGTAACGATTGTTGCGAACCAGGCGGATAAAAATTCCGCCAATGCACAAGCTTATCTCCTGGACAGCCAGGGAAACCTCATTGAAAAGATGGCTGTTGCAAAAGGGGAAACAAAATTTAAAACGCCTGCTGAAAAACTCGGCAGAGGCACGCGGTTATTCATTGGCAGCGATCTGCCAAAAGAAATTCAAAGCCAGAAAGTAAGCAGTGGCCTGCTCACGAAAATGGGCGCTAAGGAAATCCCTTTCCATCTTTCAGCGCAAAATCAAATCACGCTGCCCATAATTCCACCCATTGTTTTTCCTAAATTTCACTGGTGCACGATCAAAGGCGCATTATCGAAAACGTTTAATATAGATAACAACGCGGAAGTGCAACCCATTTGCGGAGCAAGGGTTCATATATGTGAAGTGGATCCCATTATTTGGTGGTGGCAAAAAATACCTGACCTGGTATTCACAGATTTGATCAGTAAACTGAAAAATGTAATTGAAATTCAGAAGCCAATTCCTATACCCGATCCCGGCCCGTTAAAAACACATATTCAATTGCCGCGCACTGCTCCCCTGTTGAATATGATGGTTAATAAAACAGCGCTTTCCGCAAAAAATTTCAACATTCCTGCACCAGCTATTCAAAGACAGGTAAATATTACATCATTGCCTGCATTACCAGACAATGTGAAAAGCGGTATCCTGTCAACTTCAGTTTCTGTGGCACAGAATACCATTTTAAATAATATCAGTTTATTGCATCCATACATTTGTATGTGGCCCATTTTCTGGCCATGGATCTATCGCAGTGATGAGATCGCTGTGGCAACTACAGATTGCCAGGGGAAATTTGATTATAATTATTTCTATTTTGAAAATGGCGATAAACCAGATATTTATATTTGGGTGGAAGTGAATATTGATGGACAATGGGTAACTGTATATAAACCCAATTTGCCCTGCGGCACGTATTGGGATTATGCCTGCGGAACAGACATCAACCTCCGCCTCACTGATCCCCGCATCCGGCCCTGCGTTTGCGAACCATTGACTGGTAATATGATCTGGATGAAAAATGTAAATACAGGTACCTCCATACGGGCAATTCAGCAAAACAGTGCTGCAAGTGGCAACCAGTCGAATGCTGTGGGACTGAATAATTATGTATATGATGGCGTCAATTATAAAATGAGCCCGTTTGCTTCCTCGTTTCCTTTTGTAGTTCAGTTTGGAAGCGGATTCCCAAATGCAACTGCGACGCATTACCGCTGGAAATACCAAAGAGTAAAAGATGCATTTCTAAATACAGTCACTGAAGGTGAAGTTTACCTGGAAGGCGAAATTGCAAAGCCTTATACGTACCAGTTGCCTAATAATAATTTCGCCACGAAGAGTTTTCGCCTGGGCGCTGATTATGATGCCGGAGTTCCAAAATATAAAATACCGCATGTGCATGCAACCGATGACGTACCGGAAGCCACTGCAGAATGGAACCAGGATACCTATTCGATCTATGTAAATTCAAAAAATTTAAGCGATGGCTTATATGAGTTTGTTTTTGAGCTGACTGACAACGCGGGCAATATACTTGCTGTAAATGCTGATGATTATGTGGTCACCAGAAATGATGCAGTAGATCCGCCAAGAAGTTTCCCTGATGAAGCTACAATCAAAGCCAATGGTTTGGCAGAAAATTATGTAGTGAAAAACTGGGCAGGACTGGCAACAGGTTTCCGCTTTTTAATGCGCATAGATAACCAGCAATGTTATGCGAACGTGATTGATGCATTGGTTGGTACAGGCACCACGGATACAGCCTGTGGTTTTGGCTATTTTAATGATGCCAATCATAAAGCCACTTTACGTTTTTTTGCCGGCCATGCTCAAAACTTTGCTGCATATAATTTCAGCGTAACGAAAGGCAATAGCAATGATGTAGCCGTTGCAGATTCTGCAGGGATGGTTACAATTCCAGGCAATGGTTATTCAAAGTCGTCTGCACAGGACACGGATCATAGCTTTGCTGTAGAAGATTTGTATCAAAAACAATTTGATGTAAATGATTTGCTGGGTGGTTGTCCTCAGGCTGCTTTTGCAGAAAATCTATATGTTTCTTCCACGCATACAGATGGCACCAATCATTTGTATAACCTGGACGCTTCAGATACAGCGGCAATTGCAATAGCGCCCGCTCCGTAAATGTTTTTAAATAATGCTAAAGGCTGCTTACAGAAATGTGAGCAGTCTTTTTTTATATATAAAAAGATATTCTTCTAAGATTAATTTCTAAAAGAAAAAAGCTGGTTGAATGTTTATTCCATTTGCAAAAAAGAAAATAGGATGTTGGTAGAATGAAAATATAAATATCTATAAAGATATTATTACAAAAAAATTCAACATTTTTCCTTTTAAAAAAAAGGTATGTTGAAATTTCTCATGATAATTTATATGGAAAAATTTTTAATGCAATGAAATATGCACGTAGGAAAAATAATTTCAAAATATTTTGGGGAAAAATTTAAGACAACTGCTAATTCTATGCCCAGGTAATATCACCCGACGGTAAATTTGCCGCAAATTCGCTAAAGGCAGTTTGGCCCTTAGCCATCATGCCCTGCATTTCAGCAGGATTGAAAGTTAAGCCACCCGGGCCTCCACCCAAAAAATCCTCCGGCCTTATTTTGAAAATTTTAATGGGTACTTTATCCTGGAAAATATTGGTACCTGGCAATGTGAAATAATTATTTATATCATTTTCAGCTACGCCATTCGCTTTCATTTTTGTTTTTACATCATCAATATATTGTAATGCGGCGGCATATTGATCTGTAATGGCCACATCGGTTTTGCCCACATCTGAAGTTAATATATCCACAGTTTCTCCTAAAATACTCATCAGGTTAGTAAACTGATTTTTCTCAACAGTGGATTTATCCGGTGAAAGTAAGATGGCAAAAATTTCTGTTGCACCCGCATCAATGGCCATTTCAATTCCCACATATTTTAAGACACCTCCATCTACGTATTGAAAATCAGGATTGGCTGCACCGGGCACATTGCGGCCAATTTGTATGGGCTGCATAAAGACCGGCTCACAACAGGATGCAAGCAAGGCCCTGCGGTAATGGTTGGCGTCTAAAGTTTGTACCACTTTATAGTCGCTTGCATGAATAGAAGCCGCATCATTGGTAAATACATTCAATTGATTTGTCTGCAAACATACCGTTGTTAAAAATACTTTTTTCCCGGATGCTTTCAACTGGTTGTAGGCTGCATCAGGATATTTATTATTGATTAAATTCCAGGCCGGCGTTACATCAAATAAAGAAGTGTCACCCAGTTTATCGATAATATTTCCTTCAATAAAAAGATCGTCATTGGAAACTGTTGAATAGATAGTATTCAATGTATCCATTTGATTTAATGCTGCTAAAGATACCACGAGTGAGCCTGCACTTGAGCCCACATAAATATCAAAATCGAGGTTGGGGAAAACGGTAAATAATTGTTTCAATACACCTACGGCAAATGCTCCTTTGGAACCGCCGCCACTAATAACCAAAGCTCTTTTCATAATTTATTTTTTTTAAAAATTTATATATTTAAAATACCTGGAACAGGCAGCAATCTTTCAATCCATTTTAAATTAAATGACAGTATTCTTATGCTTTTTTGAAAGGCGTATTCCAACTTCACTTTGAAACCACCATGTATTGAGGTTATAGTCCCTGTGTGTGGTTACTCCAAGAGTTATAACACCAATGTCCACAATAAGTCCGCCGCCCAGGAGCCTTTGTTGATCAGTGCCCCAGAGATGATCAATTAATACATTAAGATTGCCAACAGTGCCAACAGTTGCCCCTTGTAATTTGGCGTTGAATGTTTTTAATTTTATGGAAACAGAAGGGCCGAATTCTCCCTGGAGTTTTTTATTGCTATAAAAGCCACCTGCAATTACACCAAGCCTTAACGCATGCGGCACAAGGGTAAATTGCGGAGCCAGTTGAATGCCGCCGGCGAAGAGGTCCGGCGAAGATGAAAAATTAGTAACCAAACCTGTATGCAATTTTCCATACATGATAAAGCCTTTTGGAAATTCAGGGTCAGCCTGGGCATGACAAAAGGATATTGCATTTGCAAATAAAAAGACCAGGAATAGCTTTTTATAATTTTTGCACAGTGTAGTCATAATGATAATTTTTTCAAAATAAACAAAAGTTATTCAAAATGAAATGGTGAAAAACCACATTTTGCTATGTGATTTTTCACCGGCTTTTAGGAAAGCCACCAATGTTTACAAAAGATATGTTCCGAAGGAACAATTAGTAAGTAGTAAAAATATAGACCTGGTAAAAGGTATTCTTCCAGCAAGATTGGTGTACATTTATTGCAGTAAGGTTCTTATTTTAAATTTTCAACATAGAAAAGAATCTTTTTTTTAAATCCGTTTTTACTATGAAATAAAATTTTTATTCTATTGCTTTCAAAAAAAATACAGCCAGGTATTTATTTAATTTTCCTCCATAGCTTTTCTTAAAACTTTAATGGATAAGCTCAGCAAATTTCGCGCGGCCTGGTAATTGATCTGCATGATCTCACTGATCTCCTCATAGGAAAAATTCTTATAAAATTTCAGGTAAATGATCTCGCGTTGCCGCCCGCTTAAGTGTGTCATCAGGGAAGAAATTTTCTTTACTTTTTCCACATGCGCCTCTCCTTCTATAAGTAATGTTTCAGCCGTGATCTCAAAGGGAATCTCAAAACCGGGTTCCGTTTCGGGTAATATTTTTTTCTCCCTCGCGCCTTTCTTGAATAATTTATATTGAAGGGATTTGAATAAATAGGCGTTCATAGATTTAATCTCTGTCTTGCCCGCATTTTTCCAGATGTCTGTAAATAATTCCTGCAGGCAATCTTCCAATAAATCATGGTTGGCAATTATTTTAAATCCATAACTATACAATTTCGGGTAATATTCCCGGAAGAAAATTCGAAATTCAGCTTCATTGGTAAATCCTTCTGCCATACTTGCGGACACTTTTCAGGAAAAAGGATCTATATAAATACATTCCTTTTTTGATTTTCCTCAAATTAAACTACAAATTTCATGGTTAAGAAATTATTATCCTAAATATGGTTACAAATTATTATTTCCTGGCACTTATACCCAATTATTCTTTATGAAATATAGTTTTCGAACACCAGAAGAACTACTCGCTGAGGATAGCTTTATTCATTACCTGGATACCGGGAATGAATCCGGGCAGGACTTTTGGAAAAAATGGTTGCAGGAAAGCCCGGAAAATGTAAGGCTCGCGGCCGAAGCGAAAAAAATCTATGAGGATACGGTCATTCATGAAAACTTGTCCCCTGTAAAAATGCTTCACACAGAAGAAAGATTTGTGCAAGCTATCTTTCACCCCGTAAAAAAACTGGTTCCTTTTTATAAAAATAAAAAAGTTTTATCTGTAGCGGCTGCTTTTATACTCATCATTTTCACGGCACTTATTTATTTTGTATCAGGGCCAACACAAACAAAATTACAAACCGCGAAAGGGGAATTATCACAGAAAGTTTTACCCGATGGTTCTGAAGTAACCCTCAATGCAAAATCCAGAATTGCCTTTGCAAAAAATTGGCAAACCGGTACTACGCGTGAAGTGTGGCTGGAAGGCGAGGCATTTTTCCATGTCGCAAAAACCCCGCAGAAAAGCCGCTTCATTGTACATGCAGGTAACTGTGATATCATCGTTACCGGTACAAAATTTAACGTGGTCAATAAAAATGGTATTACCCAGGTGCTGCTGGATGAGGGCAGTGTAACGCTGCAAACGAAAGATGGGAAAGAGATCAACATGAAGCCCGGTGATTTTGCACAAGTGAAAAATAATGATATTCAAAAAGAAACTGTAGCAAGGGAAAAAGTACTGGCATGGAAAGACCATAAACTCGTTTTTGACAATACCAAACTGGAAGACGCTGTTGCCATGATCAATACACAATATGATACGCATATTACGATCGCGGACAGCAGCATTGCACAAACAACCATCACCGGTATTTTACCCAATGATAACCTGGATGTTTTATTGAGTTCCCTGGAAGCGACTATGAATTTTAAAGTAGTGCGGAACAACAATCAAATTTTCATCACCAAACCCTGAGTGCAAACATTAAAAAATAAACCTGCATCAAATGAGAAAATCAATTACAACCACTTACCTAACCTGCATCGCCCTGGTGGCGCAGGCGTTTTGCGCAGTATCTCTGCATGCGCAAACCGGGAATGCATATGCCGTAGATGTAAAATATGCCCAGAGAAATATGGTATCTGCCAATACAGATAAGCAGGATACACAAAAACAAACTTTAATAAATGTCTTAAAGGAATTGAATAAATCCAAAGGCATTTATTTTCTTTTTTCAGAAAAGGGCATTGACCAGACGATGGTCAATCCAATCCCGGAAAATATTCAAAACACGGAGAAGATTCTGCAACAGGTCCTGAAAAATTCGGGTCTTGCTTACAAAAAAATTTCGGAAAATACATACGTTATTGTAAACGACAGCCAAAAGAAAATTGCAGAGATTAATGTCAATGACCTGCAAGGTTTTATCACCATGAAAGATATGCCCGGCGCGGGTTTCCTCTATGATGTGATCTCCGGTAAAGTGAGTGATCAGAATGGAAATCCATTGGCAGGTGTGAGTATTACTATCAAAGGTAAAACACGCGGTGTTTCATCCGGTACAGATGGCAGTTTTAAAATAGATGCCAATGAAGGTGATATATTGGTTTTCTCTTATATTGGTTATGATTCCAAAGAACTCACTGTAGGACAGGATCATTCCATGAGCGTGTCATTGACAGAAACGCAATCACAATTAACGGATGTTGTCGTAACAACTGCATTGGGAATTCAGCGCCAGTCAAAAAGCCTGACCTATGCTGTTCAGAAAGTAACGAATGCAGATTTGACAACAGTCCAGGATGCCAACTTTATCAATAACCTCACCGGCCGTGTTGCAGGTGTGACCATTTCTAAAAGTGCTTCCGGAATTGGAGGTTCTACACGCGTTATTTTAAGGGGTAATAAATCCACCCGCGAAAATCAACCTTTATATGTTATAGACGGTGTGCCATTGGTAAACTATTCTCCGGCTCAGCCAGCGGATGAATTTGGCCAGTCAGTGGGCTATGTTGGCCTTGATGGCGGGGATGGTATTTCCAATTTAAATCCGGATGATATTGAAAATGTAACTGTGCTGAAAGGCGCATCAGCCGCGGCTTTATATGGAAGCAGCGCTGCCAATGGTGTTATTTTAATTACCACAAAAAAAGGGAAGGCAGGTGTTACAAAAATTGATGTTTCCACTTCACTTACTTTTGACAATCCATTGTATAAAGAACCATTACAATTTAAATATGGGCAGACTGTTCCTATGACTGCGGATAATCCCGGCAGCCTCGAAAGCTGGGGAAGCGTTGTAAATGCAAAAGATTATGTAGATGATTTTTTCCAAACCGGGCTTACCTCTTTTAATTCCATTGCACTTTCAGGAGGTACAGATAAAGCACAAACTTATTTTTCTTATTCCTATACAGATAATAAAGGTATTGTGCCGACATCTACTTTGAAAAAACACAATATTAATTTCCGCGAAACAGCACAATTTTTCGGTGACCGCCTGACTGCAGATTTCAATGTGCTTTTCTTAAATCAAAATGCGCACAACAGGCCGGCAAGCGGAACGTATGATAATCCATTGGGCGGTTTATATTCTTTACCACGTGGCATTGATTTTAATCAATATAAGAATTATGAAATGTTTTCAACGTTGAGAAATACCAACGTTCAAAACTGGTGGGATGTAAATTTTGATAAAGGCTGGAATGCCAGTGAAGACCAGCAAAATCCATACTGGCTTTTATACCGCAACCCAAGCCAGAATACATTGAACCGGGTATATTCAAACCTTTCTTTTAAATATAAAATAAATGACTGGATCAATATCCAGGCAAGGGGAAATATCGATAAATTGTATAATGATATTGATGTGAAAAGTTATGCCACTACTTCACCGGTGCTCACTGCAGCAAATGGCGGCTATTCATTGATGAATGCGGTGAATACACAATTATATGGCGACTTATTACTGAGTGGCGCGAAAGACCTCGGTGCAAATTTTGGGATCAATGCAACAGTTGGTACCAGTATTACTGATGAAAAATTTAGCAGCAATACATTTGGTACAAAAACCGGCGGGCCTGGTTTGAATATTCCGAATGTGTTTGTCTTATCTAATATTCAACCAAACTATTTGTCACTTACCCAGGATATTACACACCGGCAGGTACAATCTGTTTTTGCCACTGCTTCATTAAATTTTAAAAAATATCTCTACGTAGATTTAAGTGCGCGCAATGACTGGTCTTCTACATTTGCATTCACTCCTGAAGTAGGAAAAGGGTATTTATATTATTCCGGTGGCGTGAACCTGATCTTAAGTGAAATGACACATTTACCATCATTCATTAATTTTGGAAAACTGCGTGTTTCCTATGCAAAAGTGGGTAATGATGTAAGCGCTTATTCCACATTTCCTCCGAACTATTATGTAAATTTTGATAACTCTCAGCCAACAACGTATAATGGCGCAGCACCTTATCCCGGCACCTATTTGCAGCCGGAAGATAACCGTTCTTTTGAAGCCGGTTTAGAGTTCCGTTTCTTTAATAATAAACTGGGATTAGACGCCACATATTATCAAAATAATAATTACAATCAATACCTGGAAGTGAGTGCACCAAATGGTTCCGGCTATAATACGTATTTTATAAATGGCGGAAATATCCGCAACCAGGGCGTGGAAGTTTCCATAAATGCAACACCTGTTAAATCCAATACGGTAACCTGGAACACAAGCTTAAATTACGCGATTAATAAAAACAAAATTGTCAGTTTATCCAACGACCAGTTGAAAGTTGGCCGCTCTTATTACACACTTACAGGCTTAGGAAATTTATTATATGCTTCCGACATTGTAGTGGGTGGTTCATGGGGCGATATTTATGGAAGGTTTTTCCAGCGCGATGCAAATGGTGCAATTGTAGTGGATGCAAATGGCGCTCCGCTAAAAGGCACTGAGCCAAATACACAAGTGGGTGATGAAGGCCAGAAATATTTAGGTAATCCAAATCCAAAATATACACTGGGTTGGTCCAATTCATTTGACATAAAACATTTCACGGTGAGCTTCTTATTTGATGGAAGATTTGGTGGAAAAGTGATGAGCGTAACGCAGGCGATCCTGGATAAACTGGGTGATACCAAAGCCACACAGGATGCACGTGATGCAGGTGGCATCAATATTCCTGCGGTGTATGAAGATGGTACAAAATTCGTAGGCCCGCTGGATCCGCAAACATTTTACCAGGCAGTTGGCGGCAGGGATGGTATTTCTGAATATTATATGTATGATGCCACCAATGTTCGTCTTCGTGAATTAGCATTGGCTTATAATTTCCCGGTAAAATCAACCTGGATGCGCAACCTGCGTTTAACTTTGGTCGGCCGTAACTTATTTTTTGTGACGAAAAAAGCGCCGTTCGATCCGGAAATTTCGATGGCAACCAACAATGGTTTGCAGGGCACAGAAACGTTCAGTATTCCATCAACGCGTAGTATTGGTTTATCATTAAATATTGGATTCTAATTCTAACAAATAATAAAAAAAGAACATGAAAAATAGAATTAAAACATTATCTCTTTTCACGGCAGTTGTCCTGGTTGCTGCTTCAATTACAGGATGCACCAAAAATTTTGAAAAATATAATACCAACCCACTTGGACTTTCCGAAGGTCAACTGGAAGTAGATTATCAAAATCTCGGCGCACCACTTAAGCAGGCCCAGCTATTTATTTATATCGCGAATCCTGCCTGGGCTTACCAGTTGCAGCAAAACCTGATCGCTGATGTTTACTCCGGTTATATGATGACGCCTACTCCATTTCAAAGTAATATTAATAACACGAATTACTACCTGGTAGATGGCTGGAATTCATATCCCTGGGACTGGGCTTATGACAACGTAATGAACAATACGGATGCAGTATTGAAAAAAGCAACTGACCCGCAATTTGAAGCGTTTTATCAATGGGCTAAAATATTACGCGTGGAAGCGATGCACCGCGTCAGCGATATTTATGGCCCGATCATTTATACACATTACGGGCAAATTAATGCAGATGGAAGTATTGATTATGATTCACAGAAAGATGTGTACAATGCATTCTTTAATGACCTTGATACTGCAATTAATGTTTTTACTGATATGGTACAGAACAATGCATTGCCTACGCTCACCAATTTTGATCTGGCCTATGGCGGTGATAATCAAAAATGGCTGCAATTCGCCAACACATTGCGTTTGAGGCTGGCAATACGCATTTCTAAAGTTGATCCCGTTAGAGCAAAAGAAGAAGGTGAAAAATCTTTGTCCAATCCATATGGACTGCTTAAAACAAATGAAGATAATTGCATGATTGATATTGGCACCAATCCACATCCCGTGAATGTGATCAATGAATCTTATGGTGATATCAGGCTCGGTGCGCCACTTGCTTCGCTCATGAATGGTTATAATGATGCACGTCTTTCCAAGTATGCAACAAAAGCTACAGACCCTAAAGTAGCCGGGCAATATATAGGTATTCGCAATGGAATTAACATTGATGATCATTCCCGTTATGCAGATTATTCCACCATGGTGACTTTCACCAATAAAGTACAATTGATGGTTGCAGCAGAAGCTTGGTTTTTAAAAGCAGAAGCAGCTCTTCGTGGCTGGTCTGGTGCAGGCGATGCACAAACAGATTATGAAACAGGTATCAACACTTCCTTTCAGCAATATGGTTTAGATGCTGGAGCTTATATCAGTAACAGTACTGCTACAGCACAACCCTACATTGATCCAAAAGCAATGACACCAGGACAAAACGATATTCCAACCGGTTCGCCCTGGTTAAGTACGATCACTATTAAATGGGATGATGCTGCAACGTTTGAACAAAAGCTGGAGCGCATCATTACGCAGAAATGGATATCCATGTACCCGGAAGGACAGGAAGCCTGGAGTGAATTTCGCAGGACAGGTTATCCAAAATTATTCCCAGTAGTAATTAATAATAGTGGAGGAACAATTTCCACCACAGATTTTATTCGCAGGATAAATTTCCCGGCGGATGAAAAAAGTAATAACCCGATTGGTATACAGAAAGCCATTCAAATGCTGAGCGGCCCTGATAATGGCGGCACACATTTGTGGTGGAATCCATAAATTATTTTTAGAAAACCAACCCCCCATGTTAAAGGGCAGCGAAGGCTGCTCTTTTTTTTTGAAAAATATAATTCGAGTAAATGTTATCTGAATAAATTTTGTTGGGCCAAAGCCCGTTGCAATTAAGGAAAGCCCAAATAAAATCTGCTATTAATAATTGATCATAGCTATAATTGCATTTTGAACTTCTTGCATTAGCCGGAGAAAAAAAATATTTATATTACGCCAGCCAAAAGAATATTTTATAAAATTGAAAATGTTCTATTTTTTTTCTTAAAATCACATCAGGTTTATCAATCTCTTTTACCTGTATATCCCGCTGCCAATCCGGCGAATCCCGAAACCAATCCTCCAATAAATGCGGTGAGAAGAATCAATAAAATAACAGATCCTCCAAGCGGTAAGATCACGGCGACTTTTTGAGATAATAAATGATTGTTGGCCATGTCCAGCCAGGTGGCATTAATACCCCATACAAAAAATAAGCCCAGGAAGCCCGCCAGGAAAGACTTTGCAGGTGATTGCCGCAGGAAAAATAAAACCACAAAACTGGTGATAGCAAAACTCCACCAGGGGAAATACAAGGGTGCGGCGAAGCCGAGTAAGGCAACTAATAATATGCTGACAAAAAATTTCATGTTATTGAATTAAGCTTTTTTAAATACCATTTTTCCTTTGAGCCCGGGCAGGTTTTTCATCGTTTCTTCTTTCAGAAAAAGTAAGGGATAATATTTTCCTTCTACCCAATCATTAATGAAATTATCATAGTATTTACTTCCCGGGTTTCCACTTTGCCCGCCGGGATAAATGCCATAAGCCTGGGTGGAATCTGTGAGTTCTACTACCATGCGCCAACTCGGCCCGTGGAATTGATTGAGCGCATTGATCTCAGTTTCGCCACCATTTGAAACTAAATTTAACCGGCTTAAAACGGGTATGCGTAATAAATGCCGGATACCACTATTCTTAAATTTTCCCCACACTAAATTATTTTCATTCTCCGCTTTTTCCAATACTGGAATAATTTTCTTAAACGCGATCGTTATATTTTCCTGCAATGTTTCTTTTTGTGCGGTATTAATATTGTCCAGGAAA
Source organism: Chitinophagaceae bacterium (assembly GCA_049289155.1). Taxonomy (GTDB): domain Bacteria; phylum Bacteroidota; class Bacteroidia; order Chitinophagales; family Chitinophagaceae; genus JAFDXJ01. Next base: position 5,695 of record JBAQJB010000009.1, on the reverse strand, counting down.
ATATAATTCATTGAATCTTTTAGTAAACCATCCAGCAATGCACTTTTTTCCGGCCAGGGCAAGGGTAAAGATGATCGTGTAAATTCATCTGCATAGACTGTTGTCATGAGACTGTCCCACCACAATTTTTCAATCGTTGGTCCTTTTTCATTTGCTTCATTTTGTAAATTCCATTGTGTATAAATGTCCAGGTATTTTATTTCTTTTTCTGACAATGCAGATTGATCTAAATATTTCAATAATAAAGGCCGCGCCATTTCCTGGAAAACATTATAATTATTGGTTTGCAATTTTTCCATATCCACTGCTGTGATGTTTTGCATAGAACTTAAATAGCGATTGATGAGATACCCACGATAAACAGGATATTCGCCACCCAAATAATATGGATAAGATGTATCATAAGGATATTGATTCGCGCTGCTTACAAATCCGCGTGGCGGGTTATGCATTACAATGTTTGCACTGTCTGGTATAAAGCCGCGCCATGCATAGGAATCATTTTCGCCAGGCATCAGAAAATCGCCCTGGCCGCGCCACTTCGCAGGAAATTTTCCATTTTGTTTGATAGCTATATCACCGCGCTTGCAAGCAAAGATCATATTCTGACCGGGACATTCATAGCCATCTAATGCCTGTAAATAATCATCATAATTTTTTGCATAATCCAGTGCGCGAAAAGTTTTTAATTCATTGCTGCCAGTCTGTGCCTGCCAGTGACAAGCATAAGATTTTCCTGAATGTAAAATATCAGGGAAATTAGTATCATACATCACCGGCCCCCAAACTGTTTCAGGAATATGTTCTGTGTGATCGGGTTGTCCTTTTATATGAATGACCTCATCGCGGAAAGTTGTTTTTTGCCAGGCACTGTCGTACCAATATTCCTGCTTCGTGCTGTCTTTAAATTTTATTTCATAATAATCCCGCACATCGCGCATCGCATTTGTAAAACCCCAGGCGCAACTATCATTAAAACCAATAACAATAGATGGCGCACCGGGAAAAGTAGCGCCATATGCGTTGAATTGTGGCGTGGAAATTTGCATTTCAAACCATAAAGAAGGAAGGTTTAATCCAAGGTGTGGATCATTGCAAAGTATGGGCCTGCCGCTTTGTGTTTTACTACCGGAAACTGCCCAGTTATTACTCCCATTATTTTTATCAGGCTTAATGATGGAATCTGCAATGGAATTATTTTTATAAAAATTAAAATACACAGAATCCGCGTCAGCCGGGGGTTTCATGGAAAAAGCAGGCGGCCCGAACTTTGTGCCTTTGGGAATAATCGGATCCAGTGAATCCTGCCCGTATGGAAATAACGCCGCCATTTCGGTTTTTGAAAAAATGGATTTTGCATTGGTCATTTCAAAATCCTGTTCAAAGCCTGCAAGGTCAAAGGCCATATATTTCATAAACAAAACTGACTTCAAATTTGTCCATTTTTCAGGTTTATAATCAAGTAGTTTATATTCAAAGGGTATGTCTTTATCTTTTAAGGTACTGATATATTGATTCACACCTTCCGTATATGCATCCGCGTAAGCTTTTGTTTCGGGATTTGCTTCAAGAGATGCCAAAGATTTTTCCGCGCCGGAAACCATTCCAAGCCGCCGGAAAAAACGGTCAATCTTTAAAAAATTAGTTCCATTACTGCTATCCCCCATGATCTCACTTAACCTCCCTCCTGCTGCATAACTTTGAAAATCCATTTGCCAAAGGCGAAATTTAGCGTGTAAATATCCCTGTAGAAAAATGGCATCGTGTTCATTTTCTGCATACACATGCGGCACCATCCTGTCATCAAAATAAACATTTGCATTCCCTTGTAACCCACTAAAGGAAAGGTTTTCATTGAAGTCCATATCAGCAGGTTCTGCATTTTGCCAAAACCCTTTCTGTGGCGAAAGGAAATATCCCAGTCGCGGCGTATGACTATCTTTTACAGGCAAAGCTGTGTCCAGGACAAAGATCAATGCCACCGTAATGATAGCAGCAATGAAAAAAGGAAGTATGCGCATAAGAACCAATTAGGGCTTAAACATAATAAAGAAAAACCATATGAAATAAAATGGCCTGAAATTTTTATAAACAAAATGTGTAGTACCATCATTATACTGTTTTCCGTTGAATAAATTTCAATACGTAAATTTGAAAAAAACTGATGCCTGTCAAAAGCCCGGTCACTCATTCAGACAACACATCATTCATCCGCAATTTTGATGTTGAGAAAATAAAATCTTTATATCATACAGAAACGAAAGTGGATGTCTCCCGTTTCTTTGGCGCTTTAAAAGATATTGAATTATATCAATGTAATGATACAGGGTACCGGTTTTATTTCCCGTTCGACATTTTTGGGGATGGTTTATTTTATGAAGAACTGGAAAAAAATAATACCTGGTACTATCAAAGAAAAAGTTGGGAGCACCCGGAAGTTATCCGGTTTTTAAATGCCCGGGAAAAAATATTGGAGATCGGTTGCGGTGATGGATATTTTATGGAGTTGTGTAAAAAAAATAATATCCATGATATCACCGGGCTTGAATTAAACAACGCTGCTGCCGATGCCGGAAATGCAGCAGGGCTCAACATTTTGAAAGAAACGATCGAGGCTTACAGCGAATCAAACAGCAATACATATAATGCGGTTTGTTTTTTCCAGGTGCTCGAACATATTACGGAAGTTCGTTCATTTTTAAATGCGGCTTTGCATTGTTTAAAAAAAGGAGGACAATTAATCATTGCAGTTCCCAACAACAATCCATATCTTTTTCAGTGGGATGACTATCATACACTCAATGTACCACCGCACCATGCAGGCTTATGGAATAAAGAAGCATTTAAAAATTTAGAGAAATTTTTCCCCATCCGTCAAAAACATGTTTTAATAGAGCCACTCGCTGAATTGCGCCACTGGCAGGCTATGCGTATTAAACATGAAAAAGAAACGCATCCCACGAAAGCTTTTTTATTAAGCCTCCTGCCAAAATTTATATATAAAATGCAGTCGCGGAATAACCCGGATAAATACCAGGGGAGAAATATAATAGTCATATTTGAAAAATTATAGGTGTTTTATTTTGTAGGAATTTATTGATGCGTTTGTCTTTTCTACAAAAATATTCCGCATATTTGTTTACTAATATCCAACACATGAAAAATCAATCCATTTTTTCCCGCCTCTTTGCGGGCTTATTTTTCTTACTGGCTTTTTCGCCGGTGTTTTCAAAAACTTATTATGTCAATGCATCAACAGGTAATGATTCAAATACCGGTTTGAATATATCATCTTCTTTTCTTACCATTCAGAAAGCCCTGAATACTGCGTCTGCAAAAGGTGACATTATCCTCGTTTCTCCCGGCACCTACACAGAAAATCTCGTTTGGAAATATTCCGGGACGAATGCAAAAAAAATGATACTGCAAAAAAATGGCGCTGGCATCGTGTATCTCAAATCACCAAATACACCCGCAATGCCTGTTTTGGAGATAACGAATATGAGTAATATTATTATTGATGGATTCTTTATAACCCGTGATGCGCCCATAAATAATGCGCAGGGAATTTTGGTTCAATCTTCCGGCAACACTGCTATGAAAAACATAGAAATTAAAAATTGCTCATTCACCAATATCAACTGGAGCAATGACCCGAATATAAAACCCAAAGCCACGCAAAATGCGCAGCCATTTATTGTATATGGCCGTTCTTCGGTTTCGATAAAAAATATTTCTATTCACGATTGTGATTTTAATAATAACATCACCGGTCAAAGTGAAGTGTGCTCTTTTAACGCAAACATAGATGGCTTTTCAGCTACCAATAATGTATTGCATGATAATACGAACATTGCGATTGATGTGATTGGGTATGAAGGAGAAAATAATAATATCAATCTTGACCAGGCGAAAAATGGCATTATTTCCAATAATATTTTATACAATAATCAAAGCCCCTATTCAGAAGGGGCAAGCATTTACGTGGATGGCGGGGCTTCTGTTTTAATAGAAAATAATATCATTCATGATGGCGATTATGGTATCGAGATCAGTGGTGAAAATGATAAGCCAACAATAGATTTTGAAACACAGGATATCACAGTGCGGAATAATTTAATTTATAATTGCCGCAGTGCAGGTTTGAAAATTGGTAATTATAAAGGAAAATTAAAGAATGCCCTGGTTAGCAACAACACGTGTTTTTATAATAATCGAGGTGGCAAAAGAGATGGCGATGTAAACGGCACGAGCAGAAAAATAAGTCCATGGGCAGAACTGGTCATTGATAATATGGAAGACGTAAATATCAACAGCAATATTTTTTATGCACGTGCAAGTAATAAAACCATGTTGAACACGGATGCCAATGCACTCATAGATAACTTAACTATGGACTATAATCTTTGGTATAATAAAGATAATGCTGCAGGAAATAATCTGACCTTCCAGTTTAAAATTAATAATGTAAATAACAATTATAATTCATTCTCAAATTACATTTCAAATACTTCCAATTATGATCACAACGCGATATATGGCGACCCGGATTTTGTAAATGAAAATATTGCAGGTAATAATGCTGTGAATCCAGACTTACACATTTCCATGGGCTCTTTAGCGCAGGAAAAAGGGGATCCAAATGCTGTAATTGGCGCAGGCCGTGGATTCTGGGGTATTGAAGATTTTTTTGGCAATGCACGGATTGCAGGTATTCTTGATATGGGTGCACATGAATTACCTGTTGCAAATAAATTGCTACCAAAAAATATTTCAGTTATTCAAATTGAGATCACACCAAACCCGGTTGATCATTTTGCAAATATTTCAAATTTACCGGACGAAGAATTTCTATGCCGCATTACAGATCTTTCCGGGAAAATATGTTTCAATCAAAAAATCCAAAAAGGAAATAATCACCAGCTTGATCTATCAAAATTGAAACCTGGTTTTTATGCAATTGTTTTTATAGGAAAAAATGGATTGTTTAAAGGAACATTTTTGAAAAAATAATTCTTTTGAAATATAATATAATCATAAGGCGTTCCTCCGGAACGCTTTCATTATAATAATTTTATATTCCTACCCATAATTTGTTCCGCCGGAACAAATTAGAATATGATTGCTATCCAAAAAATTGTTTTTGAATTTGTTTTTCTTTGAAACACTTATCTTTAAAATTCAAAAATGCTTGCATGCAAACTGCTTCTAAAAAAGTCATCAACGGCTGGGCAATGTACGACTGGGCAAACAGTGTATATAACCTGGTGATCACCACATCTTTTTTTCCCATTTATTTCACAGCCGTTACAAAGAAAGAATTTGGCTCAGATATGATCCCATTTTTAGGAAGAAAGTTTGTCAATTCTTCATTATATGATTATAGCCTCGCAGCCGCATACTTACTGATCGCAATACTTTACCCGGTTCTTACTTCTATCGCTGACTCGCGCGGCAATAAGAAAAATTTCATGCGTTTCTTTTGTTATACAGGCTCTTTCGGTTGCTCCATGTTGTACTTTTTTAATGGCGCAAATCTCTGGCTTGGCATTTCCTGTTTTATGCTTGCAGCCATGGGCTATGTGGGCAGCCTGGTTTTTTATAACGCTTATCTACCGGAGATTGCGGCGCCTGAAGACCAGGACAGAGTAAGTGCGCGCGGATTTTCATTTGGCTATATCGGCAGCGTAATATT
>JBAQJB010000008.1:0-25991 GCA_049289155.1 Chitinophagaceae bacterium | reverse complement strand
ACACAATGTTTATGAAATTGCGCTTTTTTAAGGGTTGCAAATATAAACGGCATTTTTCATCAGCACCGCATTTTTATCTTTGACAAAGAAATTCTTGTACAAAAATTTATGAACGTTTGTATTTTGTTGATTTATTCAATTAACAAACAAAATATTTTGAACCATTACATTTGCAGCTATTATGAAGGAAATGCTTCAACAGGTTTTTTGGGGAAATAGTACACGTGACTATTTATTTGTATTTGGCGGTATTATCATCGGCTGGCTGATCCTGCGTTTACTGAAAAAATTTATTTTAAAGATCTTAAAAAAAATTGCTTCAAGGGCAAAGGTAAAGTTCAGGTTGAATGATATCCTGGTGAATGTCACCAACAGGTTCATTTTTCCCTACCTCTATATTGCTATTGCCTATAATGGTTTTGAGCAATTGACCATTACACCGCATGCAAATAAATATATAGGTATTGCCTTCGCATTTGTAACCACGTATTATTTTGTACGAATTGTCATACATGCGATCTATGCGATCATCGTCCAGGTAATGGAACATAAGGGAGAACCTCCTGAACGTATCCGGCAAATGTCGGGGCTACTGGTAATCATTAATATTGTGATCTGGAGTATTGGCCTGCTGATGCTGGTGAGCAACCTGGGATTTAATATTACCACAATCATTACCGGACTTGGCATTGGTGGAATAGCCATTGCGCTCGCGGCGCAAAATATTTTGGGAGATGTCTTTAGCTATTTTGTTATCTTTTTCGATAAACCTTTTCAAATTGGAGATAGTGTTGTCATCAATGGAAAATCAGGAATTGTAGAACGGATCGGGATTAAAACTTCCCATATCCGTAGTTTCTCAGGGGAATTATTGATCATGCCCAACGCGGAAATCGTAAAATCTACGATCCAGAATTTTCATGATATGGAAAGACGGCGTGTTTCATTCACACTTAATATTCATGATGATGCAAGCCAGGAACAACTGGAGTCTATACCCGGGATTATCAAAAAAATCATTGATGCCACACCCAATACGATTTTCGACAGGAGTCATTTGGCTGGTTTTGGAGATGCGTCTATTAACTTTGATACGGTATACTATATAACCACTCCTTTATATATTGACTATATGGATGCACAGCAGCATGTTTATTTTGAAATATTAAAAGAATTGAGAAAAGAAAAAATTCGTTTCCTGTTTTTTAATTTCCCTCCCCTGCAGGCAGTACCTCCAAAAATTTAATAAAAAAAATTTCCATTTTACTTTTCAATCTATATATTTGCAGGAACATTGCACCGGAAACAAGCTGAAAAGTCCAGTTCAAAAACCCGCTCAGCTCGCCAGGTAAATCAAATACAATCTTTAATTTAATTCTTCAATCTCTAAGATTCTTCTGTAAAGAAATTTTTCATTCAATATCTATCTTACACCATGTATGACATTTTGCAACTAAACGATATGCTGCTGCCCGAGTTACACGACATAGCAGAACAGCAAAAACTCGCAGATGTAAAAAAATTAAACAAGCAGGACCTTATCTACAGGATCCTGGATTCCCAAGCCGTAAATATGAAAGAAAACACAACGGGTAATTCCGAAAAGCCTAAAAGAAAACGCATCGTAAAAGCGACTACAGCCAATTCAATTGAAGAAGCGGAGGTGATGACAGATGCGGAACCGGAAGAAAATAATGCAAAAGAAAAACCGGCAGCAGTAAAACAACCAAAACCGGCAAAAAAAATCGCGCGGAAAAAAAATAATGGAGAGGAAGAAGATGTATCTCAAGATAAAAATAATAATTCTGAGGACACAGATTTACCGGAATTGGGCAGCAAATTATTGAGCCTGCTGAATGATGATGAACCCGTAAACCTGGATGAAGAGGATGATGATGAGGAAGGGGAAAAAATTGAAAATTCAGAATCTGTACAACAGGAAAGGCGCGCCAATCCTGTGAATAACAGGCAATCGCAACCCCATAAGACTTACCCACAGAAAAAAGAACCTGCATTTAATATTGAATTTGATGGTATTATCCAGGGCGAAGGTGTATTGGAAATGATGCCGGATGGCTATGGTTTTCTCCGTTCCTCGGATTATAATTATTTATCTTCTCCCGATGATATTTATGTGTCTCCTTCACAAATAAAATTATTTGGTTTAAAAACAGGTGACACCGTTTTTGGTTCGGTACGTCCGCCAAAAGAAGGTGAAAAATATTTTGCTTTATTAAAAGTGGAAAGCATTAATGGCAAGAGCCCGGATGAAGTACGTGACCGTGTGCCATTTGATTATCTTACTCCTCTTTTCCCATTTGAAAAATTAAATCTTTTTACAACTTCTTCTAATTTCAGCACACGCATCATTGATCTTTTTACCCCAATCGGTAAAGGCCAGCGCGGGTTAATTGTTGCCCAGCCAAAAGTGGGTAAAACAATGTTGTTGAAAGAAGTAGCCAATGCCATTGCGAAAAATCACCCCGAGTGTTATTTGATGGTGGTGTTGATTGATGAACGCCCGGAAGAGGTAACCGATATGGAACGCAGCGTAAAAGCGGAAGTGATCGCTTCTACTTTTGACGAGCCTGCAGAGAAGCACGTTCGCGTATCGCAGATCGCTTTACAAAAAGCAAAACGACTCGTGGAATGTGGCCAGGATGTAGTAATCCTGCTGGATTCCATTACCCGTCTTGCCCGCGCACATAATACGGTAGCACCCGCCAGCGGTAAGGTTCTAAGTGGTGGTGTGGAAGCAAATGCCATGCAAAAACCAAAACAATTTTTTGGCGCAGCCAGGAAAATAGAATTTGGCGGCTCACTGACGATACTTGCCACTGCCCTGATTGAAACCGGCAGCAAGATGGATGAAGTGATTTTTGAAGAATTCAAAGGTACCGGCAATATGGAATTGCAACTGGACAGGCGACTGGCCAATAAACGGATCTTCCCTGCCATTGACCTCGTTGCATCCTCTACAAGAAGAGATGATTTATTACTGGATAAAGAAGTGTTGCAGCGTATGAATATTCTTCGTTTATATATTAATGATATGAATACGGAAGAGTCCATGAATGAATTATTGAAACGTATGCGTGGCACCAAAAGCAATGAAGAATTTTTAGCGAGTATGAATGGGTAAAAATTTCTTTTTACCAGGCTGCATTTAAAACTATTTTTCACTTTAAGAATAATTTTATGAGCTATCCTTTGGCCGGTTATCATTTTTTAGTGCAGTGGGGCGGCACACGTATAGGCTTTTTAGAAGTTACCGGTTTATCTGCATCCACAGAAGTGCTGGAATACAGAGAAGGCTCATCTCCTGAAAGCAGCGTTACTAAAATGCCGGGCAAGATCGAATATGCCAATATCATCCTTAAACGCGGCATTATGAAGGGCGATAATGAATTTTATAAATGGTTCAACACCATACAAGGTAATAAAGCTGAAAGGCGCGACATTATTATAGAATTGCTTGATGAAACTCATTCGCCCGTATTTGTTTGGAAAATCAAAAATGCATTCCCGGTACGCCTTCAATATTCAGGACTGCATGCGCTGAATCAAAGTATCGCTTTGGAGGAACTTGAAATTTGCCATGAAGGAATGAGTGTAGAAAATGCCGGGTAAATGAGGAAATAAACAAATTTTTCTTCCCCGCTCATTACTTACAAATATATTGTCATCGTTCTATTCAGGAAGAATTCATTTTACGAATTCAACCCTCTTCCCTCCATAATATCCTTCCTGTGTTTTTCAATTCTTGCTTCCCGTGTCTTTGTTTGTTTGGCAGCAGCAAAATGAAGCAGGTAACCTCTTTGGCGGCCTGGAGTTAAGGCATTAAAGGCTTTTTTAAATGCGGCATTTTTGGCAAAAGCCTGTTCTAATTCCCGGGGAACTAAATATTCATTTGTTTTTTTTAATTCCACTTTCAATCCGGCTTTTTCTACTTCAATGGCTTCAGCAACATATTCTTTGATTATAGATTTCAATTGATTAATTTCGGATATATCCGTGAAGCGAATATGACGTGCGGCCTGCACATTTTTAGTTTGCTGTATAAGAATTCTGTGATCGTCTTTTAATAAAGCTCCCTTGAAAAATAACAACGCGCAGTATTTTTTAAATACGTGTATCAATACGATATTATGATCTTCCAGCGTGTAACAGGGCACACCCCATTTCAATTCTTCATCCAGGTTGCAACCCAATAAAATCTTTCTTAGTTGCGCGATCTCTTCCGCCCATTTTTCTTCCTTGACAAAATAAAAATCAACTTTGGAATTCGCTTTAGTTTTTGCCATAATTTTTTTTTAAAATCAGGAATTGAAAAATAAAAAATTGCGGTATTTATTTTCAAAAATATAACCGCAATTTTTTAGGAATGTATTAAAAATTCTACCAGATATTGATCCTGTCCTTTTCTGCTAAATACATTTTCTCCCCTGGTTTAATATTGAAGGCATCATAAAAATGCGGGGAATTCATAAGCGGTCCATTTACGCGCCACATGGGCGGCGAATGCGGGTTGTTGTTGATCCATAAACGCAGGAATTCATCTTTCATTTTTACCCGCCAAATTCTTGCAATGGAAAAAAAGAAGCGTTGATCCGGGGTGAAGCCACCGATCTTTGTTGAGTCCTGCCCTTCTTTTGTGAGTTTAAAAGCATCGTATGCAATGGCCACTCCGCCTACATCTGCCGTATTCTCTCCCAGCGTCATCGCTCCCTTAACATGTAGCGTATCCAGCACCGTAAATGAATTATACAAATTTACAACCTGCTGCGTCTTCGCTTTAAATTTATCATAATCATCTTTCGTCCACCAGTTCTGAACATTGCCAAATTTATCAAACTGTGCGCCCTGGTCATCAAATGCGTGTGTCATTTCATGGCCGATAACCATGCCGATACCTCCATAATTCAGTGCATCGTCTGCTTTTTCATCAAAATAAGGAGATTGTAAAATACCCGCGGGAAAAACAATTTCATTGGCAGACGGATTATAATAAGCGGTGACAGTGGATGGCGTGGTAAACCATTCATTCCTGTCAACGGCCTTATTTAATTTTGCCAGTTGATATTGATAATTACCGGCTGCAGCCGATACCAGGTTTTCAAAATATTTTCCTTTTACAATGCGAACATTATTATAATCTTTCCACTTATCCGGGTAACCGATTTTCTTAGTGATCGCAAAGAGTTTTTCTTTTGCTTTTACTTTTGTGCTATCACTCATCCAATCGAGTTTTTCTATTCGGACGGCAAATGCTTTCTGCAAATTATTAACGAGTTCAAGCATGCGTTTTTTAGCATCTTCTGAAAAGTATTTTTTTACATAGATTTCTCCAAGACCTTCCCCTAATGACTGGTCAACCGCACTTGCCATTTTCTCACCGCGGGTCTTCTGTACCGCTTGCCCGGAAATGATCCTGTTAAAATCAAAAGCTGCATCTACAAAGGGTTTGCTGAGTGCATCTGCATAATTATTCAACGTATATGCTTTCAGGTAAATTTTCCAATCGCTGAGCGGAATTGTTTTCAACAGGTCATTCAATTTATCATAATAGGCAGGCTGTGCTACATCGATTGAATCTGTGGCAGCCCCCAGGCCATTCAACACATTTGTCCAGCCAATATTGGGTTGCCGTTTTACAAGTTCAGAGACAGGCATCATATTAAAATTTGCATTCACATCCCGCAGTTCAATATTTGTTCTATGTGAAGCGGCAAGCTGTTTGTCAATATTATAAACGATTGCAGCATCTTTTTGGGCAATTACGGAATCAGTTCCTGTGAGTTGAAATAATTTAGTAAGATAATTCCTGTATGCTATTTGAATACCAATACTGGATGGATCTGTTTTGAAATAATAATCTCTTTCCGGTAAACCAATTCCTGTTTGATAAATATGTGCAATATTCAGGTTGCTGTTTTTATTTCCGGGACTTACACCGAAAGCGACAATAGAAGTATTATAATTTTTTGCTTCGCTTGCGATAAACTGCAAAAGAGATGCTGTGTTACTAATGCTGTCAATACGCGCCAGTATAGGTTTTACCGGATCATAGCCACGATTGTTGATTGTAACAGTATCCATACCGGAAGCATAAAAATCACCGATCTTTTGAGCAATGGATCCCTCCGCATTATTGGCTTTTGACACACTGTCGAGAATTCCCTGCAAACGCAGGCGCTGCGGGTAATTCATAAACATATATGCGCCAACGCCAGGTTGTGATGGAGGAATCTGTGCTGTATCATTCCATTTTTTATTGACATACATGAAGAAATTATCGCCGGGATTAATAGAAGAATCGATCCCTTGTATTTCTACTATAGCATTCGTTGGCGGATTTGAACATGCTGCTAAAGAAAGCATACCTGCAAAAAGAATGATTGATTTTTTCATAAACAGTTTTTTGATGTTGAAATATTCGTTTTCAAAAATAAGTGGTTTTTTTTTGAAACGTAAGGGAAGATATATGTACGGTTACATATTAGTTTAATAACAATTACATTTTTTTATGCCTTGTAAAAAAGCGCTTTCGTTTTTGTGCATTTGTTTTTACCCCTGCAAAAACACCAGGGATAACACCAACAAAAAATATATCTTTTTCATTTCACAGGAAGTTTGATGAATTGATTAAAATTATAAATTTTAAATTTGATGTCTAATGTATCATTATGAAAAAAATATTTCTGCTTCTTTCTGTAGTTGCATTTCAGCAAACATTTTCCCAAACAATCATACAGCGTGACCCGGAAATTACAGAAATGGTGGCTGCTGTTTCGGCGGATTCCCTGCACGCATACATTCAGCAACTCGTGGATTTTGGTACGCGTAATACATTAAGCATTCAAACGGATCCGGGGCGCGGCATTGGCGCTGCAAGAAACTGGGTATTAAAAAAATTCATTGAGTTCGGCAAAGCATCACAAGGCAGATTGCATGCATACATTGATACGGTTACGATTTTACCCGATGGTAAAAGAGTGGATGTACCTGTTTTGTTGGGAAATGTAGTAGCTGTTTTAAAAGGGACAGATACAGCTGATAAAAGAATATTTATTATCAGTGGTCATTTGGATAATATGCGTTCGGATGTTATGGACAGATCAGGTGATGCGCCCGGCGCAGATGATGATGCCAGTGGCGTTTCTGCAGTTTTGGAATGTGCAAGAAATATGAGTATGCATGCATTTCCTGCCACTGTCATTTTTGTTGCAGTGAGTGGTGAAGAGCAGGGATTATTAGGTTCTACATTCATGGCGGATAAAGCAAAAAAAGAAAACTGGCAAATAGAAGCCATGTTGAATAATGATATTATTGGCAGCAATAACAGCAATCAAACGAACATTACCAACAACACACAGGTTCGTGTTTTTAGTGAAGGCATTCCATCTTTTGAAACAGAAAAAAATATTAAGTTCATCAAATATATGGGCCTGGAAAATGACGGTAAGTCAAGGCAATTGGCGCGTTATGTAAAAGAAACCGGCGAAAGGTATGTGGATAATTTACAGGTAATACTTGTTTATCGTGCGGATCGTTTTTTGCGTGGTGGCGATCATTTACCTTATCAAAGAAATGGTTTTACTGCGGTACGCATCACTGAAATGAACGAAAATTTTACGCACCAGCACCAGGATGTGCGTATGGAAAATGGCATTCAATATGGTGATCTTATCAGTAATATTGATTTTGAATATTTACGGAAAAATACAGCAATGAATTTATCCGTTCTCGCTAATCTTGCCAAAGCGCCTTCCGTTCCGCTGGAAGCGACTATGGAAGTAAAAAATTTATCAAACAGTACCTTACTTTCCTGGAAGCCGCCACAGGATACAATTACAGCCGGGTATTATGTGCTGTTGCGGGAAACAACGAGCGCTGTATGGCAAAGGAAATTTTATACCAAAAGTACAAGTATGACTTTACCTTATTCAAAAGATAATTATTTTTTTGGTGTGCAATCTGTGAGTAAAGATGGAAATGAAAGCTTGCCGGTCATACCTCTCCCAGGAAAGTAAAGGCATGAAAAAACTAATTTTTAAGTTTTGTTAGCGCCGGTCCTTTATGTGCTGCGATATGATCGGTCCTGTCACTTTTAATTTCATATTGAGGTTCATCTTTAGAAGCATGATGTGTATATCCTTTGTACAAAAAATCTTTTGTGTGTATTTTAATGATCTTCCCGGAAACATAGCCTGCTTCTGAATTCCATGTCACATGATCTCCTTTTTTAAATTTTTGATGCATGACTTTTCTATTAACTGAAAAAACATTTCTCTTTGCAAACTTTTTCCAAACTTAAAGTAAGTTGCCATTTCAATACCGGCCATTGTTTTGAATATATAAGGGGCCTCAAAAATTGATAAGCAATTTATTCATAATTCAGAAACCCCGGCGTGGAAAAATTTCTGCCATATCCATGAACGTCAAATAATGCTTTTTACTTTTAATTTGATTTCTACCAGTTCGCCATCCCGCATGATCACAATATTCAACCTCGTGCGCGCAGACTGGAGCAATGTTTTGAATGCAAGTATATTATTGGAAAAATTACTGCCTATTCCCAATATCACGTCACCAATTTGAAAGCCTGCTTTTTCTGCCGGCGAGCCTTTCATAATATCCGTTATAGTGACCGCCCCATTAACGAGATAAATACCCAGCCCGGTATAAGAATAATCAAATGAATCCTGGTAACTTTTGTTGGGCTTGATATATATTTCCTGTTTGGGATAATTTAAAATAATATTGAAGCGGCGTAATAAATCATTGCCAATAAGGCCGCCGGTTTGCGGGTACGATGTTACCTTATAGGTATCATCAAAAATATATATAGGCACATCTTTAAAGCGGTAAGGGCCAACCCGTACTTCTTTGATATATGTTATGGACATTGCTTTTTTTCCACCCAGCCCTTCCGCCTGGGTAGGAAAAAATTTTCTTCTTTTTTTGAATAAAGCACTGTCTTTTACCAGGTCTTCACTCAACAGCATACATAAGCCAGCACCGGTATCAAAATAATATTTTGTAAGAAAGCGGTTATCATCGCGAATGTTTACATCCAGTTTTGCCAGCGTGGTAAATTGTGGTTTCAACAAATAGCCGCCTTTGGGATATTCAATTGCGCCGGGGGTGTAAATATCCATTTGATGTTTATCATAATTCACCATCACGATATAACGGCGCAGGAAACTAAAACCAATTATTCCATCAATACGAATACCATAAGATGCAGTGAGGATATCATAATTATTAATATGAAAATCCAGGTTTTCCACATCAAGGCCCGGAAAATGGAGCGTATGTTTGTAGGCAAAATCAACATTAATATTGCCTGCTATCCCTTTCACGATCTTATCGCTTTTCTCGCGTGGGATTTTTAAGAAATCAGTAGTGGCCGAATCCAGGGAAATACCACCACTGCCGGTATCAAAAACAAAATGCAATGTATCTTCCTTATCATCAAATTTGGCGTTTAAAATGATGATGCCGCCGGTAAGCATTTTAAATGGAATGGTAGTAATATATTTTGCCTGTGGCACAATAAATTCTTCCTGGGCAGAAAGAATCTTTGGTTGCAGGATACCGCATAAAATTATAAAACATACAATTTTAAAGCAGTAAGTTTTTAAAATACAATGATCCATTTTTCCGGTTTACATTACCTGATAATTTTCGAAAATTACAGGATTGTATTTGAAATAACAAACCACTTATCCGTTTAAATAACTTTTTACTTAACATTCATAAGGCAGCAAATTGTAATTTTGCAGGGAAAAAATTATTTTATTGATAATGGACATTTCATCTTTATATAAAAAAGCATTGGATTTTGAATTTTTGAGCGTGGAAGAAGGGATGTATCTTTTTGAACATGCACCTCTTTCTGAACTCATGAATATTGCGGACCTGCTTCGGCAAAAGCAGGTGCCACACGGAAAAGTGACCTGGCAGATTGACCGAAATGTAAACACGACGAATGTTTGTATTGCCAATTGCAAGTTTTGTAATTTTTACCGCATTCCCGGCCATGCAGATGCATATATTACAGAGATGCCCGCATACAGAGAAAAAATTGAAGAAACTTTTCGGTACGGAGGCGACCAGTTATTATTGCAGGGCGGCCATCATCCAAAACTCGGATTGGATTTTTACACAAATATTTTCAGACAAATAAAAGAGGAATACCCTGCCTTGAAATTACATGCACTCGGACCACCTGAAGTAGCACATATTTGTAAGCTGGAAAAAATGAGCTATCACGATGTACTGGTAGCTCTGAAAAATGCAGGCCTGGATTCATTGCCCGGTGCTGGTGCGGAAATATTAATTGACCGCGTGCGCCGTTTGATCAGTAAAGGTAAATGTGGTGCTGATGAATGGCTGGACATTATGCATGAAGCACACCTGCTGAATATCACTACGAGTGCAACCATGATGTTTGGACATGTAGAAACAATTGAAGAACGGTTTATTCACCTGGCACGCATTCGTGAAGTGCAGTCCAGGAAACCTGAAAACGCAAATGGCTTTCTTGCTTTCATTCCATGGACTTTCCAGGATGTGGATACGTTACTCGCACGTATTCGTGGTGTTCATAATTTAGTGACAGCGGAAGAATATATCCGCATGATTGCGATGAGCCGCATCATGCTGCCGAATATTAAAAATATACAGGCGAGTTGGTTAACTGTTGGAAAAGACACAGCACAAATTTGTTTGCGTGCGGGGGCCAATGATTTTGGAAGTATCATGATTGAAGAAAATGTAGTGAGCGCTGCCGGGGCACCACATCGATTTACGTATAAGACTATCCAGGAATCCATACGTGATGCGGGTTTTGAGCCACAATTGAGAAACCAGCAATATGGCTGGCGCGATATTCCGGAAGCAATAGAAGAACAGGTGGTAAATTATTAATAGTAAAAAATTTCTAATAGCGTTGCGATTTAATTTTCATTCCCACTTCACTGTCATTGATCAGGTCCTGTAAACGCTTGATACGTGTAGCTTCCTGCTTTGCACCCATCACCCAATTCGTAGCAATTTTTTGATAGGTGGGAGTCATGGATTTAAAAAATGTCCAGGCCTTTTTATTTGCCTTCAATTTTTTTTCGAAATCTTTCGAAAATAAAACAGGCGCTTTTTCATAACTGTAAATTCCCGACCTGTCTTCCTTTCTCATCTCAAAAATTTCCAGGCCTTTTGTATGCAGTAATCCCTGGTCTTTCAATCCTTCCATTTTTTTAATATTCACCGAACTCCATATACTTAAAGGTTTACGTGGTGTGAAACGAATGCAATAACTTTTACTATCTATAGATTTTCGTATACCATCTATCCAGCCAAAACATAAAGCCTGGTCAACAGACTCACTCCAGGTAATGCTTTTTTTTCCACTGCTTACTTTGTAAAAACCAACCAGTAATTCCGTTTCTATGGTATGATTTTTTTCCAGCCATTTCCTGAAATCATTTGGTGTTGCAAAAAAAACCGGTATCATTTTGAAAAATTTATGAAAATTAAATTAATAAATTTACAGCAATTTAAATTTTTTTAATCGGCACAATATGAAATTTTTAAGAAATCATTGGTATGATGTGGGTGCAATTTTTTGCATTGTGATACTGATCTATATTTCATTTGAACATGATCAACTTAGTAATTATCAATTACTGATGTGGTGCAGTTTAGCCTCGCTCTTCCTGCATCAGCTGGAAGAATACAGGATTGCGGGCACATTTCCCGGGATGATCAACAAAGTAGTTTTTAAAAGTCCGCAACCGGACAGGTATCCATTGAACACGAATACTTCCTTTTTCATAAATGCCGGGGAAGGATGGTTACTTTATTTTCTTGCGGCGTACTTTGCTGAGAAGGCAGTATGGCTGGGCATTACAGCCCTCATGATTTCTTTGGGAAATATTATTGCGCATAGTTTTTTGTTCAATATAAAAGGTAAAACTTTTTATAATGCCGGGCTCCTAACCTGTTGGATATTTTTTGTACCATGCATTTACTTCTTTTCCAGGATCACCTATTCAACTGGTTTAATTACAACAAAAGATTTTGTAATAGGCATTCCACTAGGTATCATTCTAAATATTTTTGGTATCCTTAAAATGATCGAATGGCTGTCCGATAAAAACACAACTTATATTTTTCCGCAAAGAAATTTATTACCGGCAGACAGGAATTCATAAATCAAATCTTTCTTCAAAAAGGATTCAGTAAATTCGGGGATCGTCCCTTTACATTAAAATAATATTCCATGCAAAAGCTGGTTGAAAAAATTCATGAACTTCATCAATTAAGCAGTTCATTAGATATTTCCGGTCCGGAAAGAAATTCTATGATGCTGGAAGCTGAAGCTTTTGTCAATCATTTTTTATCCGGCCTGGATACAGAAAAAGGGTTTGTAGAAGAAATACAAAAAAGCAAAGTATTAACCATTGATAATAAAAAAAACGCCTTCACAGAATTACTTACTTTATATCAAAAAGAAGTTACACAAAAAGGCATCAATGCCGCTTCCGGCAAACATTTGGGCTATATACCCGGTGGGGGGATTTTCGCCTCAGCTATTGCAGATTTTTTGGCAGCTGTCACGAATCCGTATGCAAGCGTTTATTATGCGTCACCCGGTGCAGCAACTATTGAAAATGAAGTTATCAACTGGCTTAAAAAAGTATTTTCATTCCCGGAATCCGCCGTTGGCAACCTGGCTTCCGGTGGTTCAATTTCAACCATCATTGCATTCACCGCAGCAAGGGATAAATATCAAATAAAAAATGAACAAGTAAAAAAGAGTGTCGTTTATTTAAGTGAACAGGTGCATCATGCTGCGCAGAAAGCATTGCGCATTATCGGCCTGGAAGATGTCATTACCCGGTATGTTCCTTTGGATGAAAATCATAAAATAAAAACAGATATTTTAGAAGCATTCATAATAGAAGATCTATCAAAAGGACTTCAACCATTTCTCGTGGTTGGTACTGCAGGAACTACCAATACAGGTGCCATAGACCCTTTGAATGAAATGGCTGCAATAACCCTAAAATATAAGCTATGGTTCCATGTGGACGCAGCCTATGGTGGCTTCTTTATTCTCACTTCTAAAAAGAAACTTTTTAAAGGAATTGAAAATGCCGATTCCATCATTGCAGATCCGCATAAAAGTATGTTTTTACCGTATGGCCTTGGAGCTGTTTTAATAAAAGATAAACAATCTGTTTTGCATTCAAATCAGTATGCCGCTAACTATATGCAGGATGCAGAAGATGAAGATTTGTGCGAGAGCCCTGCGAATGTTTCACCTGAATTAACCAAGCATTTTCGGGGGCTGCGATTATGGTTGCCATTACAGATGCATGGGATTGAACCATTCATTGCATGCCTCGAAGAAAAATTATTACTGGTCAGTTATTTTCGTGAAAGAATAATAGAGCATGGTTTTAAAACCGGCCCGGAACCAGATTTGTCTGTTAGTTATTTCTGGTACCCGTTTGAAAAAAATTGTGATGAAAGTAATAAACGCTTAATGGATGAAATACATAAAGACGGCGATGTTTTTTTAAGTTCATCCGTGATCAATAACAGATTCGTGATCCGGATCGCGATCTTATCATTCAGGACCAAAATAGAAACTATTGATAAAACAATTGCGATGATTCTCCGCTGTTTAAAAAAAGTAAATTGAGTTTTTCCCAAACAAATCACCCCGTGTTTCAGGTGGATTTATATAAAAAATATTTCAGTTAAATACTTACATAAACCACTTCCTTTCTGCCGATAAAATTTAAGATGAAGGGGCAACAGGTGTACGGCTTCTCTTAATCCATTTAAATATTTCAAACCAAATCACGGAAATAAATGCAGTTAATACGGTAAGCCCAACCTGCATTCCATCTAATGCATAAATTTTGAAGAAAGATGTAAAAGCAGGAACATATAAGATCATAGCCAGTAGAATAATTGTGACAACGATCACTATTCTTAGCAGTGTATTCGTGTATCGAATAGTGGTTAATAAGGAAAAATAAAAAGAGCGGTTTACAAGCGTTAAAAAAATATTCGCAAAAATCAACGTAGTAAAAACCATTGAACGTGTCATGTTTTCTGTATAGCCATTTTGCACTGCAAACTGGTACATAAATAATGTGCCGGCAGTGATTGCCAATCCCTGGAAAATACTTGTGGTCAATTCTTTAATATTAAAAAACGTGTTCGTTATTTTTCGGGGAGGATGCTGCATGGCATTGGTTTCCGGCGGTTCATTTTCATATACGATTGAACAGGTTGGGCCCATAATTAATTCTAAAAATATAACGTGAACGGGTGTGAAAATTGCCGGGTAAACCCAGCCTAAGATCAATGGGATTGTTACTGTTAGTATGATTGGAATATGAATGGAAATAATATATTGTATGGCTTTTTTAAGGTTGGCATAAATCTTTCTTCCCATTTCTACAGCGCCTACCATTTTCCCAAAATCATCATCGGTCAAAATAATGGAAGCAGCTTCTTTTGCAATCGCCGATCCTCTTTTACCCATAGCAATTCCAATATGTGCCGCTTTGATCGCTGGCCCGTCATTTACTCCATCACCACACATACCTACAATTTCCCCCTGGCTTTTCAGGCTTTGCACGATCCTTAATTTTACTTCCGGGAACATGCGGGTAAAAATGGAATAGTGCATCACAGCTTTATCAAATGCATCATTTTCAAGTGCCGATAAAGCCGATCCGTCCAGGGCATTTTCCCAACCCCTGAAATCAGCCTGCCGGGCAATGGCAGTGGTTGTAATAATATTATCCCCTGTAATAATTTTAATTTTTATACCTGCATCATACAATTGCCTGAACACCTGGCTGATATTTTTTTTCGGCGGATCATAAAAACCAATCAGCCCCAAAAAATTATTTTTAAATTCCTGCTGCTTTGCGGGAAATTCATTTCCTTCAAATTCTATTTTCCCCACACCCAAAACGCGTAACCCGGCTTTGGCAAAAGCTTCTAACTGCCCGTTCACTTTTGCTTTTTGATTTTCATCCAGGTTGGAAGCTTGCAGAATCGCTTCCGGTGCGCCCTTTACGGCAATGATCCTTTCCCCATTTTTATTTGCGAAAATGTGCGTCATCATAGGTGGCTTTCCATCTAAAGGATATTCATGAATCATGTTGAATTCACTTCTGCGGTCCGCGGAAGTATTTTCTTCATACGTTTTATGGATGGCAATTTCCATGGTGTTGAAAGGAACCGTTTCACTGGCCCACATTCCTGTACTGAGGAGGTTCTGCGTGCTCTCATTTTTCCATTCTTCTTTCGTGAAAACTTTATCTGCAATAAAATCATATAGCTGGAAAATTTCCATCTTATTTTCTGTAATTGTGCCGGTCTTATCCGTACATAAAACAGTTGCAGCACCGAGTGCTTCAACTATAGAAGTATTTTTCACAATCACTCCAACTTTCATTAATCGCCATGCACCAAGCGCCATAAAAGTGGCAAGCGCTACGGGAATTTCTTCCGGTAATACAGACATTGCAATCGTGAGTCCTTTCAGCAAACTGTCCAAAATTTTACCTGATTGAAAATAATTAATTCCCCAAATAATAAGGAAGATGCCTGCGCCCACCAATGTCATCCATTTTACGAAAGTGGCGATCTGTTTTTGTAAAGGAGATTTTTCAATCTTAATATCTCTTACTGATTTTCCCAATTCACCCAATTTTGTGCGATCGCCGATCGCGCTTACTTCAAATACACACTGGCCGGATTCAGGAAGCGTGCCGCTATATACCTTGTTATTTTTTTCATCGTGTATATCTTTTGTTACACTGAATGATTCACCCGTGAGGATGGACTCATTTACAGAAAAATCATTGAGTTGTTGAACGATACCATCAGCGGGGATCAATTCTCCTTCTGAAACCACCACGAAATCACCTACCACAATTTCACCGGCCAATAAAAATTTAAGTTCATTATTCCTGATGACTGTAGCATGGGATTGAGTAAATTCTTTAAGTGCATCCAATGCATGGCTGCTCCTGTTATCCTGGTACACTGAAATTGCAGAAACGAGAATAATAGCACCACTCAGGAACCAGGCATCAGAAGATTCGCCCAAAATGAAATAAATGGATGCAGCAATTACAAGCAGAATAAACATTGGCTCTGTGACTGCCGCTTTCAATGCATGCCAGAAAGGCCCCGCGGATTTTGAGGCCATGATATTTTTACCATATTTTTTACGGGAAGCATTTACTTCACTATCTGAAAGGCCGGAAAACGAAAAGGGATTGGTTGAACTCATTGAAAAATTAAAAAATAATTTAGGTTTGGAAAAAAATAATCCATTTTTATTCAAAATTAACTGCTTCAGCCCGGGTAAAATTACAAGAATTGGACGCTTATTCTTCCTCCAGGTTTTTCAAACTCATTAGCAATGCATATGCTCCTTTTGTAACAATACTTTTTCCCGACAGATCTTTTACTGATGTAATCTCGGCAAAACCATTTTCACTATTACCCATTTCAACTTCCACCATTTCGAATGTATTTTTCCCGGTGTTTTCAAAAATATATTCTTTCCCTTCAAAACGAACAAATGCTTCGTCCGGAAGCCCATTTCTCATTTGATTTACCAATTCAATTTCTGCATTCATATACATGCCCGGGATGAGGAATTTATCATAATTATCAAAATGACAATGCACTTCTGTAACACCATCCGGTGATACGTCTTTACTGATCAGGATAATATCTCCAGGGTATTTTTTCGCAGGATCATTATTGGTATAGGCAACCAGGTGTTGCCCAATAAATAGTTTATTCAAATCTTTTTCAAAAACGTTCAGGTTTAAATGAATGTCTGCAGGATTCACTAATTCAAAAAGTATATCTCCCGGTGTTACATATTTTCCAATATTCACATTCACTTTTGTTACAAATCCATCAATCGGTGAATACACATTGATACTTTTAGAAATATTATTAATAGAAAGATTTTTAGGATTTATTCTAACCAGTTTCAATTTTTCCTCCAGTGATTTAATTACTATTTTTTGTGTTTCAAATGTTGCTGCTGCCTGCTGAAAAACCTTATCACTGCTGGCTTTCCCGGCATTCAATTCCTTTTGGCGGGCATATTCCTGTTCATATAAAACAAGCTGTGTTTTCGCCGTCAGGTAATCCTCCTGCAATTGAATATACTGGTTATCTTCAACTACGGCGATAATTTCATTTTTATTTACATGCATGCCGGGTAAGAGTTTGGTTGATGTAAGATACCCGCCCAATGGCACACTGATGGAGATCATATTTTGTGGCGGCACATCAATATGCCCGTTTACTTTCAGTGCAGATGTAATTTGCTGTTGCACTATACTGCCTGTTTCTATTTGCGCATTTTTCATTTGTGCTTCAGTAAGTGTAATGATATTACCGCCCGGCAGTTTTTCATTTTCTTCAACTACATTTTTATTGCTACAGGAAGCGAAGAGTATAATCAGTGAGAATAATTTTATAATAGTTTGCATACTTTTTTTATTTTGAATTCAGGTAATAAATTTGGTTTATGCTTTCATTCAGATTTTTTACAACATCTATATACTGGCTTTGTATGGAAACTGACTGGTTGATCAATATCACCCAATCCAGGTAATTAATTTCTCCATTGACAAATTGTTGTGTGGCTGCGGTTGAAATAATTGCCGCACTTTTCAATGCGGTTTTCTCGTACCAACTTGTTGATTGCAGGAATTTTTGATATTCTTTGTACGCCGTTTCTTTTTCAGCATTCAAAGCCTGCAGCTCAATCTCATAAACACTTTCGGCAATTGTTTCTTTAATTTTAGCTGCATGAATGATTGCCTTTTGAGCGCCATTAAAAATAGGGATGCCTACACCAATTTGCACAGACTGAAATCGTTGTGATGATGTATACAATTTATCATCAGCGCCTGTACCCCGAATGCTCGTATTATTATAACCAATATTCAGATCAGGGGATAATTTTGATTTTTCAAATTGTGTATTTGCCAGCGCAATTTGTTTTTGCTGTTGCATATATTGTATACGCGGATTTTGTGTGGATTCAGAAATTCCTTCATTCATAAATTGCATTTTATAATTTTCAACGGAAGGAAAATAAACTTTGGTTGTTTTAAGTGCCAGTTGAAATTGGATTTGTGCAATCGCAATATCCTGTTCCAATTCGTTTAATTGAATGGCAATCTGGCCCTGTTGATTTTCCGCAGTTGCTTTTTCTAAAATATTAGTCTCCCCTTTTTCAAAACGAAGATTTGCTTTACTTAAAAAAGTTGTAAAGAGACTGTCTGTACGTAACAACAATTTTTTCTTTTCATCCAAATAAGAAAGTGCGTTGAAAATATGGGAAACTGTTTTCTTTAATTCCGCTTCTTTTAATACCACTGCAATTTTGCTTGCTGAAAATTCTTCTTTCAACAGTAATTTCTTTTTACTGTAAACAGTAGGGAAACTAATTGATTGGCTGATGCCAAATTTGGTATCTGAATAAAAACTGTTGATTTGACCTACTTCCCCAAACACAGTGGTAGCGGGTATCGTAACCGCAGACCGCAATAATTTTTCCTGGTATTCCACATTTAATTTTTCATTTTTCAACGACAAATTATTAGCAAGCGCGGTATCAATCGCAGCCTGTAATGTGATCGGTGTTTGTGCACACACATTATTCAAACTGAATACACATACAACAATAAAACAAACCAAGGCTGCCTTTATTTTTATTTTTTTAGGTTGCATATTTTCAAACAAAATATATAACACGGGTAAAACAAAAAGGGTGAGAAAAGTTGCAATCAACAATCCACCAATAACCACGGTTGCCAGCGGGCGTTGCACTTCAGCACCGGCACCTGTACTTAATGCCATAGGCAGAAAGCCAAATGATGCAACAAAAGCTGTCATCAGTACGGGGCGCAATCTCACCTTAGTACCCATTAAAACAATACGTTTTTTATTTTTCATACCTTCTTTTTTTAAACGGTTAAACTCTGCGATCAACACAATTCCATTCAATACGGCAATACCAAACAATGCAATGAAACCTACGCCGGCACTGATGCTAAATGGCAATCCCCTCAAAGCCAAAAAGAAAATACCACCGATTGCAGAAAGTGGAATGGCAGAGTAGATCAGTAATCCCTGCTTCACAGAATGGAATGCGAAATAGAGTAAAATAAATATGAGAAAAAGTGCTATGGGCACAGCGATCGCCAGGCGTTGTGTAGCTGCCTTCAGGTTTTCAAAAGCGCCACCATATGTTTCATAATAGCCGGGAGAAAAATGCATTTGAGTACCTGCTTTTTGTTGCAGTTCCTGCACAATACTCTGTACATCCCGGCCACGCACATTAAACCCAACAACGATTCTTCGTTTGGCGTCTTCGCGCTGTATTTGGTTAGGTCCATCTTGTATAGAAACATGGGCAAGTTGCGACAAAGGGATTTGCAAACCGCCGGGTGCCGGAACTAATAAATTTTGAACGTCTTTTAGATCCTTTCTTTTATCACCGGCTAAACGAACCACCAGGTCAAAATGTTTTTCTCCTTCATATACCTGCCCGGCAGTTTGGCCGGCAAATGCTGTGTTTATAATTCGGTTGACACCTGCAATATCCAAATGGTATCTTGCAATTTCACTCCTGTTATAATCAATAATAATTTGTGGTAAACCGGTCACTGGTTCAATATACAGATCCTGTGCACCTTTCACTGTATTAATGATAGCGCCCATTTTATCCGCATAAACGGCCAGCGTATCGAGGTCTTCGCCAAATATTTTTACCACCACATCCTGCCTTGCGCCGGTCATCAGTTCATTAAAGCGCATTTGCACGGGGTATTGAAAACCTGCGGTAATACCCGGAATATCCTGCAATGCTTTTCCCATCTTTTCTGCCAATTCATCAAAAGTCTTTGCGGAGGTCCAGTCTTTTTTATCTTTTAAAATCACCATCATATCACTGGCTTCCATGGGCATCGGGTCTGTCGGCACTTCTCCGCTTCCTATTTTGCTTACCACTTTTTCTACTTCAGGAAATTGTGTTTTTAAAATATGCGCAGCCTTTGTCGTGTATTCTATGGTTGTGTTTAAATTGCTACCGGTTAGTACCCGCGTATCTACTGCAAAATCGCCTTCTTCCAAAGCCGGGATAAATTCACCACCCAACGTGGTGAACGTAAAAACAGCAATGGCAAATAAAGACATTACGGTCGCTAATACTAGCCGCGGAAATCGTAACACCTTATTTAACGCAAATTGATACACCCGTTCCACGCGTTGCATTACCCGGTCAGCAAGATTTTTTTTATGTTTAATATTTTTACTTAAAAATACACTGCTCATCATGGGTATATAAGTAAGAGAAAGAAGAAATGCCCCCAATAAAGCAAAGGCTACCGTTTGTGCCATGGGCTTAAACATTTTTCCTTCTATGCCTTGCAAAGTCAGTATAGGCAGGTATACAACGAGGATAATGATCTGCCCGAAAACCGCGCTGTTCATCATTTTTCCTGCACTTTTTTGAACCTCTTCATCCATTTGTTTTTGCTGAAGCCGGTTGACCACTTCAAACTTTTTACTATGTGAAAGCTGGTGCATCACTGCTTCTACGATGATGACCGCACCATCAACGATCAAGCCAAAATCGAGTGCACCCAGGCTCATTAAATTTCCACTTACACCAAATGCATTCATCATAATAACTGCAAAAAGCATTGCAAGCGGAATTACGGATGCGACCAATAATCCGGCTCTGAAATTTCCGAGAAACAATACCAGTACAAACACAACGATCAATGCACCTTCCATTAAATTTTTTCCAACCGTACTGATGGCATGGCTTACCATTTTTGTACGGTCGAGAAATGGCTCAATCACTACGCCTTCCGGTAAAGTTTTTTGTATTTGCTCAATGCGTTCTTTTACATTTTGTATCACTTCATTACTATTCGCGCCCTTCAGCATCATTACTACAGCGCCGGCAACTTCGCCTTCATCATTATACGTCATTGCGCCATAACGCACCGCGTTGCCAATTTTTACATCAGCTACATCCCTTATAAACAGGGGTATTTCGCTGTTCTCTTTTTTTATACTGATGTTTTCAATATCCTCTGTATTTCCTATTAATCCTTCACTGCGGATATATAATACTGTCGGACCTTTTTCAATATAAGTACCACCCGTATTCTGGTTATTATTTTCTAAGGCATCAAAAAGATCATTTATTGTAATGCCGTACGATTGTAATTTATTCGCATCAACTTCAATTGAATATTGTTTTAAATTTCCGCCAAAGCTGCTCACTTCTGCAACGCCTTTTACACCCAGCAATTGGCGCCTTACAATCCAATCCTGGATCGTGCGTAATTCAGTTGCATCAAATTTTTGTTCATACCCTTTTTTTGGACGGACTACATATTGATAAATTTCTCCCAAGCCGGTTGTAACCGGTCCCAGCTCAGGATTTCCAATGCCTTTTGGAATTTGCGATTGCACTTGCTGAAGCCGTTCCGCAACCTGTTGCCTTGCCCAGTAGACATCAGTTTTATCATCAAATACAATTGTCACCAGGGACAAGCCAAATCTGGAAAAACTACGGATTTGTTTGAGGCCTGGTATATTATTGTTGGCTTGTTCTACGGGGAAAGTCACGAGCCTTTCAATGTCTGTAGCGCCAAAGGAAGGCGCAATGGTAATTACCTGTACCTGGTTGTCGGTGATATCAGGAACCGCATCAATAGGGAGTTTGGTAAATTGATAACTTCCGTAACCAATTAAGCCCAAAATAAAAAGCCCGATGATGAGTTTATTCTTTATAGAAAATTCTATGATTTTATTAAGCATGAATCTGTAATCATTTTAATGAAAAATAAAATTGTTCCAACAAACTTTATTTGTTGAAAAAAAACAATGAATTAAAAATGATCAGCAAATTCTTGGCGGTTGCCAGATATTGGAGAGAAAGGTGGAATGCAGAAATTGTTCCTGTGTTTTAAAATGCTTATTTGTTAAAATCCGTACAGGTTTGGCAATAGAGATCTTTTGTGTTGGAAGATACACATTTGAAAAAGATGCCACGCAATTATCATGTGCTTTAAAAGGCAGTTGCATATCTTTCGCATGATCCGCATCATTAACGCCTCCGCTGGCATAATGCATATTTAAAAATTGCCAAAACGTAATATTACTATTGGCTTCCTGGTGTTCTATAAAATGTTGCACAAGCACAGGCATCTTCAACAACTGGGATAGTTCTGTGGTTGAGAACAAATAGATAAATAGAAATGATATGGCCAGTAATTTTTTCAAAGGTTTCAAAGATAACCAAAAAAAACCAGGTAATAAATGATCCGGATCATGAGTTAGAAGAATTTGACCACTAAAGGAATATTTTTTTATCAACCCATATAATCCGCGATATAGCACCGAATATATTAACCCCGTGGGTAATTCCTGATCAACTCAAATCGATATCCCCTGGCCTTTAAACCATTTACCAATTCCACCAGTTTTTCCTTATTTTCCTTTTTTGCAAACATCTGATCGTGACTTAATAAAACAAGTTTATAGGGTTCAAAACATTTCGTAGAATCTTCTACTGCATTCGTTATCATGCGCAGAAGTTGCGCGACAGATTGAATAGGTTCGCCATTATCATAGTGCTGCCATTCAATATCCCAGCCAAAAAGTGAATAGCCATTTTCCTTCAATAAATCCGCCGCTTGCTGAGAGCTGGCAGCAGGGTCATTTTTTTTGCGATCACCAATGCGCCAGGTATTCCTCCCGGGTAATCGCGCATCTTTATTTTGCAGGTGCAATAAGGCCGCGCTTTTATTAAAATCTTCGAGTACGCCTTCCGGGTTTTGATAAAATAAACGATACCGGTTATTGGCATGCGAGTAACTGTGACTGGAAACCTGCAACAAATTATCATTATAGGCCAGCAAAAAACTATTCTGCATTTCTTTATCTGCCTGTGTATGCTTTCCCACCATAAACATGGTTGCCGGCACAGCCAGTTGATTCATCACATCCACTACATTTTCCGTACCGATCAATGGCCCGTCATCAAACGTGAGAAAAATTATTCTTGCCGTATCCGGCAATGGTGGCTTTGAAACTATTGTATCCGGTTGTTGGATTACAGTATCTATTGGGGCTTTTGCAATCGTGTCAATATTCTGCACTACAGGTGCATTATTCGTACAGGAAATTATGCAGGCATTCAAAAAAAATAAAAGCAGGTTTTTCATGATGGCAATTTGAACCACAAACATAGATTAAATAATGTTTTTAATTTCTTATTTCATTGCATAAAAAAACGAAATTATTCCAACGTTTTTCTTCCTGAAATTTCTGCGGCTTCAGTCGCAAATAAGTCAAACACGATCACTTCATTTTTCCCTTTTTTCAACCAGGGTGCCGGGCAATATAAGCGCTGCTGCGGGCCAATATTCCAGTAACGGCCAAGGTTGTGGCCATTTACCCATACAATTCCTTTTTTAAAATGTTGCATATCAATATAGGTATCACCCAAACTATCCAGGATAAAAACGGCGTTGAAAAAAATTCCATTCCTGTAACCTTCAGGATACGTAGGTTTCAGGGCGGTAACAAATTTTTCGTTCAATGGAATAGGAAAAATATCCCAATTCATTAAAGTCATTCCATTTAATGTAACTCTGTTCGTAATTCCTTTCCGGTCTGTCATATCCGCGCCATAATTAATACGTCCCATTGCCTCCACTAAAATTTCCAAAACCGGGTTTTCATTTCCTGATGGAGGAATAGTTAAATTCCATCTTCCTCCATCTCTATTGACGGTATCAATTAATTTTCCATTTAAATAAACAAAAGCCAGGTCATGCGGTTCGCTGATTTGCAGCGTTCCACTTTTGTGGCCAATCAACGTAGTTCTGTATAAAATCAAACCACTTTGCTGGTCAAAATATTCCATGGATTTGGGTTGTGGTGAATGAATTGCTTTCGGCAATTCTTTCCAAATAGTGGTAAATGGTTTTACTGTAAATGCAGCAATATCAATAGCTGGAATCGGTGCCGGAATTCCAGGTAATTTTTTTTCAGTGTATTCGCTGATCAAATTACGCAGCATAAAATATTTTGGCGTAGCGCTACCTTGTTCATTGATGGGGGCATCATAATCATAACTCGTAATATCTGCCTGGTATGTTTTTCCACCACCATTTGCGCCTGCCCAAAAACCAAAATTGGTTCCGCCATGAATCACATATAAGTTAAATGATTTCTTATGTTGCAACAAAAAAGTAATTTCTTTTTTTAGTTGATTCGTATCCGGCCTCGCCCATTTTTCTCCCCAATGCGTAAGCCAGCCAGGGTAAGTTTCACTGCTGAATGAAGGTATATTCGGATTAAATTTTTTGGCTTCATTAAAATCATTTTCATCACCACCACTGTCAAGCCCTAATGCAGCGCCCGCAACACTTCCAGCCTCCAGCATATAGGGTGTAGCGCCATCGGCAGTATAAAAAGGAACGTCAATGCCATTAGCGATCCATGATTTTTTTAGTGTTTCCAAATACGTTTTATCATTGCCATAACTGCCATATTCATTTTCTACCTGCACCATTAAAACAGGGCCGCCATTTGTAACCAACATTGGTTTTAATTCTTTAGAAATGTGCTGTATATATTTTTCAACCTCACTCATATACCGCGGGTCCATACAACGAATTTTTATATCAGGAATTTTTAAAAGCCAGGATGGTAAACCGCCAAAGTCCCATTCGGCACATACATAAGGGCCGGGCCGGAATAATACCCACATGTTTTCTTCCTGGCAAATTTTGATGAATTCCGCAATATTGTGGTTGCCTGTTTTGAAATCCCAAACACCCGGTGCTGTCTCCTGGTAATTCCAGAAAACATACATGGCAATTGTATTACAGCCCATTGCCTTTGCCATTTGAATTCTTTGCCGCCAGTATTCATACGGAATACGTGCAGGATGCATTTCGCCACTGATGATCTGGAATGGTTTCCCATCCAGCAAAAAATTATCTGTTGAAAAACTAAAACTATGTTTCTGCTGTGCCTGGATGGAGGAACCGGAAAAAACCAGCAAAACCAGGACAGGTAAAATTTTTATAGCACGCATGAAGATCGATTTCATTAAAGATAACAATTCATTTTTTTAAATGTGTTTTAAAAGCAGGAAACCATTCATGTTTTAATTGCAGGTTCAATAAGATTCGCGCAGTTAATTTTTCCCGATACGATTCAGTACTTTTGCATTTTATGATTTCTAAAAATTACACAATGAATTACCGCATAGAAAAAGATACGATGGGAGAAGTAAAAGTACCCGCTGATGCCTATTTTGGCGCACAAACACAACGCAGTATTGACAATTTCAAAATAGCCCGTGACACGAATATCATGCCGATCGGGATCATCCATGCATTTGCTTACCTCAAAAAAGCGGCGGCGATAACCAACTTTGAGGCCGGCGTTTTATCCAAAGAAAAATCTGATATTATTGGTAAAGTCTGTGATGAAATTTTAGCTGGTAAACTGGATAATGCGTTTCCCCTCGTGGTTTGGCAAACCGGTTCCGGCACGCAAAGTAATATGAATGTAAATGAAGTAATTGCTTATCGTGCACACACTTTACTCGGCGGTGATTTGGGAGATAAAGAAAAAAAACTGCATCCAAATGATGACGTGAATAAATCACAGTCTTCCAATGATACTTTTCCTACCGCTATGCATATTGCCGCTTATAAAATGCTGGTAGAAAAAACGATCCCGGGTATTGAAAAACTACGTGATACACTGGCGGAAAAAAGTAAAAAATTTATGCATGTGGTGAAGATTGGCCGCACGCATTTCATGGATGCTACGCCGCTTACATTGGGCCAGGAATTTAGCGGGTATGT
>JBAQJB010000007.1:0-8123 GCA_049289155.1 Chitinophagaceae bacterium | reverse complement strand
ATCATGATCAGTGAAAAACTTGAACCTCCCTGCCCGTCCGGGCTTGCCATTAATAAAGTTGCGTTCATTGCGTTGATTTTTATGTTACTGTTTGTTGAATTGAAATTTTATAAAAAATTAAAGGTCGTTCTTATCTTCTTTTTCTTTTAGGATTACTGTACCTGTAAAAACTAAAGCAGGTGATGCCTCAACGGTATTTGTTGTTACTGAAATAACTTTTCTTACATCAGGTGTGTTGCTGTGGCCACTATCAAAGATCGCATCTACATTACCTTGCGCGCCGGGTGCAATGGCTTCTTTGGTATAAGAAGCAACCGTACAGCCACAGGATGGTTGCACAGCAACGATATATAAAGGTTTTGTACCCGTATTCGTACAATGAAACAAAATATGAATCTTATCGCCTTGTTTAACAGTACCAAAATTAACGAGGCTGTCTTCCCATTTTACACTGGTATAGTTTGCGGAATCATTGACGATTTTCGCATTGCCTGTCATTTTATTTGCGTCGCTGTTATTACATGATGTCAAAGAAAATAATAGAAAAAAAACACATGCAGGTACTCCCAAATATGCCAGGAAATACTTTTTTGTAAAAATTTTCTTGAATCCTTTGTAATTCATGTTTAGAATATAAGGCGGCAAAATTACTCAAATTATTTCAGTGAATCCCATAAAATATAGATAAAAATTTAATTACCTGGCTGTCCTTTTTAGAAATTTATTACACAAATTCGGCTGTCGAAATAGTTAGAAATGGCGTGTAAAGAATGTGTGTTAGATTCTTAATTTAAAATAAAAGCATACGATCACGTATGCTTTTCATATCTGTCAAAATTTTTTTTAAAACGCAAATGTCACATTCGCAACACCGCGTGTTAGAATTTTAGTCTGGCCATCAGAAAGGTTTTGATCTATTGGTAATTGAACATTCACGCCAAAAGTAATTTTTGACATATTGATCTCCACGCCGGCCGCACCCAATAAGGCATTACCGCCGGTATCTGCCACTTTTAAATTTTCTAATTTATTAGCTTGCAGGTTTTCATACATCAGGCCAACATTCGGACTAACGATAAGAGATTTGGCCGTGATATTTTTAAACGCAAAAAGATTTGCATTCAATGTATTTCCAAAACGAAACTGATCCGCGCTATTATTGATTTTATAATTCACTGTGCCATTCACACCCCAGGTATTTATTTGTAAAGTGTACATTGAATTCAATAAAACGTCTACGCTTCCGCTTCCAGGCTGGTTATTTGCACCGGCAATAATTTCATCCGGGTCTGCAGAAAATTTGCCTGTAGGAATTTTTATACCGGCTCCAAACATCAATTGTTGCCGAATGTTTTTACCATTTTTTAATTGCCTGCTATTGTTTATAATTTTATAATTCGCCAGTAATGTAATGTCACCAATTCCATTCATTGAATTTGTGCCATCATCTGATTTCTGTTTGTTGAAATTATAAGGAACAAATGCCATTAGCTGCCATTTTTTTCCAACGTTAAGTCCACCCCAGATTTCTGCTGTTTGATAAAAATCTTTGCTGAATTGGGAAGCATCATCTTTTACCTGGCTATTAAAACTCCGGAAATAATAACGCACGCCATAAAAATGACTTTTGAATTGTGGAAACGGGCCAAAGAAATAGCCGGGCGCACTACAGCCGCATATATCACAGGCGAATAAACCGGTGAATGTAAAGAACAGGATACCTGTCAATATTAATTTTTTCATACTGATTTGTCTGATTTGATTAAAAGAAATTTTTTAAAAAAAAACTAAGAGAAAACCAGGTGTCCGGGTGGATGAAAAATAGGATGAGCATGAGTGGGCGGGAAAAATAAATCATGCTCAACAGGTTGGGTATTTGGATTTGCAAAAGGAATATTTTTCAAAGAATAAAAATAATCCAGCAATATCAATGTGTCAGTGGTTGTAAATTTTTTATTCGCAGCAGTTTGATCTGAATGTTCTTCCGCATTTATTTTTTTGTACATCTGGCATTTTCCATCGCAATGCATAGATGGATTTGCCTTGTTTTCACAAACCGCCGCATATTGCGATTCATTGTGATAATAATCCGCAATGATAAATAATTGACTAAAGGCCTGGGTGAAAAATAATGCCAGGAGAAAGAAAGAAGTAAACCGTTTATATATCAATTCATTTTTCAAGAAGCACAAAGGTACTATATTCAATTTTGCAAAAAATGATTTGCATCATGAAATGATTTGATAAAAGCCGGTAGACTTATTCTGTTTCCACAGGTGTACATATCTCAATTAAGAATCCATCGGGATCACGAACATACGCGATCACCTGTCCCCAGGAAGTTGTTTTGGGATATTCAACAATTGTGGCGCCGGCGTCAACAGCCGTATTCACAGTGGCTTCTACATTATCCGTGGTAAAACCGATTTCTATACCAAAAGGCTTATCTTTTAAATTGCTTTCAATAAATCCATTTTTTAAATTTGTTTTGGCCAACGTTTTTGATGCAAATGAAAGCGTGGTTGCTCCCGTACTTAACTCACCATAAGAATTATCCGGTGTAATAAATTTTATGTGGAAGCCAAATGCTTTTTCATAAAAAGACAAGGCAGCTTGCACATCTTCAACATATAAAATAGTATAATTGTAGGAGGCCATTTGTAAATGTAAAATTTTATCCGGTTTAGCGGGATTTAGTTTTCTTATTTTTTGGGTAAATATTTATCGGGTATTGCTTTACCAGGTTTTTCAATGTCCCATATAATTGAAGACACTTTCCAGCCCGCCGGCGTTTTTATCAATTGGAAACTATTGACGCCTCTTTCAGAAATGGAATCCATTGTATTGATATATGTTTTATAACTGCTGAGCCTTTGTGCCACGCGGCCAAACTGGTCTGTTTTTCCATATAATTCTTCTTCATAAAAAGATTGGATTTGTCCGCTTTCAACCATGCCTTTATAAGCAGTAACAAATTGATCCAAAGGTAAAATTTCCAGTGAGTCATTGCGGAAATCAATAAGCTGCGCCTGTGGAATAAAATAATCGTGGATCTTTTCATAATCCGGTTTTGTACCTTTCTTAAAACTGATCCAGGAATATGCATCATCAACGGCTTTCTTAATGGCGGCATCATCCGGCGATGTTGTTTCAGTTTTTGTTGAATCAATTATAGTGGTTTGATCCGCATTGTTATTGCAGGATAGAATTGTAGCAGCCATGAAAGCGAAGAATAATAATTTCATAATAATTAGTTTGGATGATAAGATGTTCTTTTTCAAAAATAATACATCGAAAGCAAATGGTTTGAAAAAATTCAACTTGTCTTTGCAAGACTACATGTGCAGTTTTTAGGTTAATTAATATTTCGAGGCTTAATGTGACATTTGAAAATAGGTAATATTTGAACCACATAGGCACATACATACATAGGTTTTCACATAGTGTTTATCATTCGACAGGTAATATTGAAAATAGAATATTGACTAAGGAAAGCAAGGATCTAATAATTAAGCTCATTTAAATATTTCGTAGTTAATAGCATTTATCTATGTGTTTATTTATGTGCCTATGATTCTATGTGGTTCAACTGTGCTGGTATAAGCAAGGTAATTTTTTTTGAATAAAATTCCAGGCGTACAAGAGTGCGACCCACTACAAAGTAGGGGCAGGCGCAACGGAAGTTCAAAAGATATATGAAGCTGGCTACCAAAAAAATACCCCGCAAAAAATTGCAGGGTAAAATATTTAATTTTAAAAAAATTAATACCGGTACATATCTGTTTTGTAAGGGCCTCCTTTGGCAATGCCCAAATAATCTGATTGTGCAGTAGTCAATTCTTCGAGAACCACTCCAATTTTTTCAAGATGCAATCGGGCTACTTTTTCATCTAAATGTTTAGGTAAAACATACACTTTATTTTCATACTTACTATGATTTTTCCATAATTCAATTTGTGCCAATACCTGGTTGGTAAATGAATTACTCATCACGAATGATGGATGGCCTGTAGCGCAACCTAAATTCACCAGGCGGCCTTCAGCAAGCACAATAATATCTTTTCCTTCGATGGTATATAAATCAACCTGTGGCTTGATCGTATTTTTTGTATTGCCATAATTTTTATTGAGCCAGGAAATATCAATTTCAATATCAAAATGGCCAATATTACAAACGATGGCTTTGTCTTTCATAGCACGAAAATGTTCTTCTGTGATCAGGTCGCGGCAACCGGATGCCGTAACAATGATGTCTGCTTCTTTCACCGCGTCAATCATTTTCTTTACTTCATATCCATCCATTGCAGCCTGCAGTGCGCAAATCGGGTCGATTTCAGTAACGATCACGCGGGCACCTGCGCCACGTAAACTTTTTGCAGAACCTTTTCCCACATCACCATAACCGCCAACGACAGCAACTTTACCCGCCATCATCACATCCGTTGCACGGCGGATCGCATCCACCAGGCTTTCCTGGCAACCGTATTTATTATCAAATTTTGATTTGGTTACACTGTCATTCACATTGATCGCGGGAATGGGTAATGTGCCTTTTTCCATACGCTCATACAAACGATGCACGCCGGTTGTGGTTTCTTCACTTAAGCCTCGAATACTTTTTATCAGTTCAGGATATTGGTCAAAAACCATATTGGTTAAATCACCGCCATCATCCAGGATCAGATTCAATGGCTTATCGGCACTGCCAAAAAATAATGTTTGTTCTATGCACCAGTCGGCCTCAGCTTGTGACTGGCCTTTCCAGGCAAATACCCCGATGCCTTCTTCAGCAATGGCAGCAGCAGCGTGGTCTTGTGTAGAGAAAATATTACAGCTACTCCATCTTACTTCTGCGCCGAGTGCAATTAAAGTCTCAATTAATACAGCTGTTTGAATGGTCATGTGCAGGCAACCTGCAATACGCGCTCCCTGTAAAGGTTTTGCATTTCCATATTCCTGGCGAATGGCCATGAGTCCGGGCATTTCGGCTTCAGCGAGCATGATTTCTTTGCGGCCCCAGGCGGCAAGGCTGATATCTTTTACTTTATAAGGAAGTTTAAAATCAATTTTAGATGCGATCGTTTCTGGCATATTATACAATTTGCGCAAAGGTACATTTTAAGCAGATATGATGCAATAGCATACAATGCCGCGGGAGTTTTTTATATTGAAATATATTTTAAACATTAAAATTTAATGATTCATTTAACGAAAAGTTTTATTTTAGTTTTAAAATGTATAATTTTCCTTTACTAAAATATATCCTTTAACCTGAAAATGTAAATCGAATGAAAAAGTTGATTGTCGTATTAGCCATTTTTTCCGCTACCGGAATCTATGCCCAAACAGATACTTCTATGGTCGAGCAATATTGCGAAGTGGTAGCGAGCCAAAGGCTCCTGAGTAATAAAGTAACCATTGACATTGATTATGGTGAGGCGCGTAGTTTATTTCAAACAAACAGAGTAAAAGATGATAGCGGTAAAGCAAAGAAATTTAATACCGTGATCGATGCACTCAATTACCTCGGCAAAGATGGCTGGAAACTTGTCAATGCATTTCCCATTTCAAACGGTACGGACAACACTGTTTACCATTATGTTTTCAGGAAGTTATTTGCTTCAAAAGATGCGTTGGAATAATTTGGTAAAATTTCCCTGCACTCTATATTTTATCTTTTCATTCCACTGAATGCGGTTATTTTGCACACCTTAAAGTTTACATGAAATTAAAACGTTTCGCATGCTTATTCCTGTTGCTGGCAGTAGCATTACCAGTTATTGTATATGCACAGGATACGCGTGAAACGATTCCCAATACACAAAACCCTGCATCGCAAATTACGTATGACAGCCAGGGCAGGCCAATTCGTAAACCCACTCAAAAAGATTCACTCATTCATCGCAACCCGCTGGAAGATTCCATTTCCATCAGTTACAGGTATTTTGATTCTACACGAAGTGAGCACCTCGATTCATCTATCACTGATTTTTATAAATGGTTTCCTTTTTCTTATAAAAATGTGGACCTGGGAAATATGGGCAACGCATCAGAGCCCATTATTTTTTCGCCAAATATACAGCCCGGCTGGGATGCAGGTTTTCATGCGTATGATTTGTACCGCTTTACGGTAAAAGACACGCGCTTTTTCAATACTTCCCGGCCCTATGCGGAACTGGGTTACCTGCTTGGTGGTAAAGGGGAACAAATGATCAATGTATTATTTACAAAAAACAGCAAACGCAATTTTAATCTTACTTTTCAATATCGTTTTATTAATTCCCCGGGTTCCTATAAAAATCAAAACAGCAGCCATAATAATATTCGCATCAATACCTATTTCACCAGCAGGAATAAACGCTATGGAAATTATTTTATTTTTATCAATAATAAACTCCGCTCTTCGGATAATGGCGGCCTGCAGGATGAAGGGAAACTGGACAGCCTTTCACTAAATGACCCTTTTGAATTATTTACAAGGATGGGAAATAATGCGCAATCAAGCCGTAACTTTTTTTCTACCAATATTTCCACCGGTACTTCTTACAATGAAAATATTTTTCTTTTTCGCCAGTATTATGATATAGGTCAAAAAGATTCACTCGTTGTTGACTCCACTACCTACCAGTTATTTTATCCGCGGCTTCGTTTCCAGCATACGATCAGTTACCAGTCACAAAAATTTATTTTCTCAGACATCAACCCGGTTGATTCCAATTACACGAAATATTTTAATTACCTGGTAAACAGCCCCACGATTCACTTCCAGGATAACTGGCAAAACCTGGTAAATGATTTTAGTATCATTACCTACCCGCAAAAAAATAACTTCAACCAGTTTTTTAAAATAGGCGCTACGCATGAATGGATAAAGGGCGGGGGAGAAAACCTGCCTGCTGTTCAATACACAAATATTATTGCGAATGTTGAGTACCGAAACCGCACTAAAAACCAGCAATGGGATTTGGTGGCGCGGGGAAAATTATATGCGGCCGGAAGTTATGCCGGAGATTATGATGCATTTATTTCTTTGCAAAAAATGGTGGCGCATTCCACTGCATTTTTTCAATTGGGTTTGCAAAATGTAAACAAGTCGCCGGCTTCTGTTTTTAATAACCAGCTCAGTTCATTCCCGGTAGTTGCGCCCGGTTTTAATAAAGAAAATAATACACGCGTATTTGCCAACCTGCATTTCAATAAATTGCATTTAGATCTTAGCGGGGAATATTTTATACTCGGCAATTATATTTATTTCGATAATTTTTATGAAGCAAAACAATCCGCTGCTTTGGTGAATGTTTTACATGCATCGGCGGAAAAACAATTTAAAATAGCGCGGCACTGGAATCTATATTCAGAAGTTCATTTTCAAAAAACGACCGCGAATGCGCCCATAGAAATCCCGCTCATTTTTACACGCAACCGTTTTGCATTTGAAGGGAATTTTTTTACAAATCTTTTCTTATCCACCGGCATTGAAGTCATGTATAATACGCCCTATCATGCGGATAATTATTCACCGTTGAACGGCCATTTTTTTGTACAGGATACATTGACCATTCATAACCGGCCGGAGATCAATTTATACCTGGGAATGCGGATAAAAAGTTTCAAAGGTTTTATCCGGCTGGAAAACCTGAACACACTGAATATCCAAAATAATTTCAGTTTTACAAATGTAAATTTCACTGCGCCTCATTATGCAGAGCGCGGCCTTTGGATCCGTGTGGGTATATGGTGGAATTTTGTGAATTAGAAATAATCAAATAAATATTGAAGCAGCAGCCATACTTCCATGATGCGTGGAGAGCCTATGGCGTTTTTGTTTTTGGTGTACCGGCATTGATTTTTCATGGCATCGTCCTTTGCGTCGCACTCTTGTACGCCTGTAACGCAGGGCAGCAAGGGTTTTAAATTCACTAGTAAATTTCATTTTAAACAAAAAATTATTTGTTAAAAAAAATAAAATAAATTCCATATTTTTGAAGAGCAATTTTGTAAACATCACTTTTAAAAAGCTAATCCATGAAAAAAATTTATTTTCTTTCTGTTATGGGATTGGCGCTTGCACCCATCTTACAGAACAATTTCTTTTACCCGCCGTCTAAAAATTTAAATGGCTC
>JBAQJB010000006.1:0-9083 GCA_049289155.1 Chitinophagaceae bacterium | reverse complement strand
CCGCATTTTTTAATTCCCGGAGATGCTGGGAAATAGTAGGTTGTGCCAGTGGTAATTCATTTACAATATCCCCGCAAATACAGGTATTTACTTTGACCAGGTATTCCATAATAGCAATGCGGGCGGGGTGCCCCAATGCTTTGAGGAGGATGGCCATTTGGTTTTGCCTGGCAGTAAAATGCGTTGTTTTTGTAGCGCCCATGATTAAAGATATATTGCAATATTACGATTAAGAACGCATTCTCCAAATTTTTTTTTCAAAAAAAAATTACTCGGGGATTTGGTTTGCCGGATTTTTTTTAAATTTGAAGTGTATCATATGATAGTTTTAAACAATATTTTAATTTAAAATTAAAACCTCATGAAAAAAGCTTTATTAATTCCCGCATTCTTTTGCCTGGCTGCCTTAAATGCACAGGAAGTACAAGTTCAACAGGCTGATTGCCCCGCGCCGATTTTAGTACAGGACAGTATTGTCTGGCCATATCGGGCATTGATTACCTGGGAGAATTATAATGGATCCATGCCCGAAAGTTATAATCTGTTGTATAAGGAAACCAACAGGAGAGGTAAGCCGGATACAGTTTTTAATATTACAGATTCATTTTATGAAATGAAAAATTTGAAGCCGAGTACAAATTATTCTGTACGCGTTGCTTCTGTTTGCAAAAATGGGGAAGTGAGCAAGTATGTGCCTAACTATAGTTGGAAGTTTTATACGAATGCAAAAGGAAATTATTGCTGGTCTGTTGGAAATGGTCTTGATTATATTGAAGCAATCAGGTTGGGAGGTATTACCTATAGAAGTGGCGAGGATGACGGCTACGGAGACTATACTTCAACCATTATTCCTTTGACTGCAAACAATACCTTTAAGTTGTATTTGCAGGCGCATTTATTTTTTCCCAATAACATATTTCAATTCCGCGTGTACATTGATTATAATCAAAATAGAAATTTTGAACCCAATGAATTCGTAGGAACCGTGCCGGTCACATCTGAAGACGGTGTAAATATTAATTTTAAAGTACCTGCAGACGCGAAGAATGGTGATACGCGGTTGCGCATTGTTTTTGATGAAACATTTTTATCCTATAATTCTCCCTGTGGTAATGCAACTAATGGTGAGACAGAAGATTATACAGTGCGCATAAATGGTGGCACGTTTCAGGGATTCGGTGCATTAAAAAATATTCCTGCAGAAGATGCTGCCAATAATTTACAAATCGCACCAAACCCGGTTTCTGCAGGAAACGCTACGATACAATATGATTTAATTTTTAATGGAAACGTACAAATAATTATACGTGATTATCTTGGAAAAAATGTTCAACTTTTCGATAAAGGAAATTTAAACAAAGGCAGGTATTCAGAAAAAATAAATATTCAAAATTTTACATCAGGTATTTACCAGGTTGAGCTGTTACAAAATGGCCAGGTAATTGGGCGTCAGAAATTAGTTGTAATCCGTTAATTGTTCAATTCTATTCCGAAATAATAATATCATGTATAATTTGCTTATTTGAATATTGCTCTAACTTGCATCTTACAAATTACAATATTGAAACAAAAATTTAAAATCGGTGATCACGTAACCTGGAACTCAGAAGCAGGCCATGTGTCGGGCACGATAATCGAAATTCACAAAAGTGATTTTGATTATAAAGGCTATACACATCATGCAGCCAAAGAAGATCCGCAATATGAAATCAAGAGCGACAAAACAGAACACATTGCTGTGCATAAAACCGGCGCACTTTCAAAAAGTAAAAAATTGCATTAAACATATAAGATGAAAACCATACTGATATTTGTTTCAACGCTGGACGGTAAAGTCACAAAATGGGGAAGTTCTGATATTAAGTTATGGTCTTCTCACCAGGACCAGGATTATTATAAAAATATATTGACAGAATCGAAACTGGTTGTTATGGGCAGTAACACTTTTAATGCGGACACATTTAAGCCATTACCAAATCGTTTGGTGATGGTTATGACCCGGCACCCTGGTAAATATAATAATGTAGAAGTTCCGGGACAGGTTGAATTTACGGACGAATCTCCTGTTGCATTAACTGAACGTTTTAAAAATAAAGGCTATCAGCAAATGGCGGTAATTGGTGGTGCTCATGTCGCCACTTCATTTTTAAAAGAACAATTAATTGATGAATTATGGTTAACGCTCGAGCCGAAAATTTTTGGAAATGGAGGCAGTTTTGTAACGGATGAAAAACTGGATATCAGTTTAAATTTAATACACTGTGAAAAAGTAAATGAACAGGGTACATTAATTACCAAATATGCCGTGTTGAAAAAGTAATTTCAACTTTCGATTTTATCAATTCATCGGGTAAGATGGAAAAACAGGAAAATTTTTAAATCATTTTATTGCTAATGTGGTAGTAAGTGTTAGCAGGTAAACTGATTCTTTTATTGCAAATACACTGTGTGGAATTTGTTCATGCAAGGCAAGCATTTGTCCATTATTTAATTCCGCGGTTTGATGTTCTGTTTTAAACTGAATTTTGCCTTCCAGCACCTGTACGCTAATATGCCCGTTAGCCGTATGCTTCGCCATTTCTGCACCTTCATGTAAGGCAATCAATACAATCCGCAGTCCATTGGTTTTGAAAACAGTTATGGCATTGCGGTCACTTTCCTTCCAGGTAGATTCATGTTTAATTTGATCTATAAAAAACGGCAGGTTAATAGTAACCATTTTTGCATCCATCAAACGTTCTCCACCGGGCCGTTGCTCCGTGGACTCATTATATTTTTCTTCCATAATTTATTTTTTTACATCCTGGTTATTTGATTTTCTTCAAACAACATTAGCCAGGGAAATTTTAAAAAGGTGCTATAGCAATTTATGAAATTTATTCAAAACTGCCTTAAATAGAAGCATTCAAAGTACATGCCGATAAATTACCAGTTGTATTGTTCCTGAAATATATAAAAGAAACCAGGAATTGCGGAAATCTTTCCACGTTTTAATTCAACATGTAAAACTCAGCATTCAACGGAGTTAAATACATCCATAGTCGAATGTAATATCAATATCTTTGTACGTACTCTAATAACGCCCGGAATGCACTGAACTATTTTATAATAAAATTGAACCGCTATGCCATTCTCAGATTTAAATAAATGGATTCTTGATTATCCACTCCTAGAAGAAATTATCAAA
This sequence comes from Chitinophagaceae bacterium, assembly GCA_049289155.1. Taxonomy (GTDB): domain Bacteria; phylum Bacteroidota; class Bacteroidia; order Chitinophagales; family Chitinophagaceae; genus JAFDXJ01. The sequence continues at coordinate 5,896 of JBAQJB010000006.1, read as the reverse complement.
CTAAAGCCGGTGACTTGGATTAATTCTTCGAAGAAAGAAATGTCAGCAATTTTTTCATTACCAGTCAATAAACATGACATGTACGATGCTGAAACTCTTTGGGAAAGATTTGCTCCATACCTGGCAAAAGCATTCCCGGAAACATCAGGGACAGGTGGAATAATCGAATCTCCCTTAAAAGAAATTCCGGGAATGAGAAAAGCGCTCAGTGATAAATATAATGATGAAATAAAAGGCAGGTTATTTTTAAAATGTGATAATGAATTACCTGTTGCAGGATCCATTAAAGCCCGTGGAGGAATATTTGAAGTATTGCATTATGCTGAGCAATTAGCGCTGCAAAACGGTTTGATAGAAGACGAAAGTAATTACGAAATATTCGACACTGAAAATTTTAAAAAATTTTTTCATCAATATTCAATAGGCGTCGGATCTACCGGCAACCTGGGTTTGAGTATTGGAATTATAAGTGCCAGGCTTGGCTTCCAGGTTTCTGTATATATGTCTGCTGATGCCAAAGAATGGAAGAAAAAACTTTTGCGTTCCAAAGGTGCAACAGTGATAGAATTTGAAGGTGATTTTGGTGAAGCTATTAATGAAGGAAGACGCGCCACCATTGCTGACCCGAAAGGATATTTTGTAGATGATGAGAATTCGAAATATTTATTTTTAGGATATAGTGTGGCGGCAATCAGGTTAAAAAAACAATTAGAAAAAATGGAAATACCTGTAGATGCTGCTCATCCTTTATTTGTGTATTCTCCCTGTGGAGTAGGCGGTTCACCAGGTGGTGTTGCTTTTGGGTTGAGACAGGTATTCGGTGATAATGCACATTGCTTTTTTGTAGAACCTACACATTCCCCTTCTGTATTGATTGGGTTATTGACAGGCAAGATGGAAAAAGTAAGTGTACATGACTTTGGCATTGATAATAAAACGGAAGCAGATGGCTTGGCAGTAGGAAGAGCTTCTTCATTTGCCAGTCCCATAAGTAACCTGCTTATTAGTGGAATTTATACGATAGAAGATGATGAATTATTTCGACTGCTTTTTATGCTTGGGAAAAGTGAACATATCTTCCTGGAACCTTCTGCTACTGCAGGGTTGATGGGGCCACAAAGAATATCCGCTACAGGTTATATGCAACAATCTGAAATAGATCCTTACCTGGTAACGCACATAGCATGGGCTACAGGTGGATCACTGGTTCCGAAAAATGAAATGGATGATTTTTATACAAAAGGGAAAAAACTATTCGAAGAGGAGTAACCGTATTTGCATTTATTTCATGTTGAATTCAGGTGAATAAACAGCATACAAAAATGCTTCATCGGCCGGGCCTTGTTTTAGCTAAACGATATATTAAGAGCAATTTTTCCAACGGATAAGTAAAAAGCATTTAGGTATTTGCGAGCAAACCAAAATATTCATCATCTTCATTATTGCCACCAAATCCTTTGCCAACCGTCTTATACGTTTCAACAAACTCAATGGCGCTGATCCATTTCACCATTTTATAGCCCAATTGATTTTCAACACGCAATCTGAGTGGCGCTCCATGCTCTAATGGCAAAGTTTGATAATTCATTTCCCAGGCTAACATAGATTTAGGTTTCAGGCAATTATCCATTGATTCTGTATCATAATACTGTCCACCATATAAACCTTCGCCAAAAGAATAAAATACTACGGTAGTCGCTTCAGCCTTCGGTTTTACCAAATCTATTATTTTACTCATAGGCACACCGCCCCATTCTGCAATTCCTGTCCAGCCTTGTATGCAGCTATGCATATTAATATCTTCTTCTTTTTCAAATTTTTTTAAATCATCTAATGAGAGTTCAATAGGGTTTTCCACCAGGCCACTTATTTTAAGTTTATAATCTTTAAAATCGTTCGCCGCCAGATCTTTCCATTCCTTGGAGACTGGTATTTGTCCATTGGGCCAGAAATAAGGAGAGATATCTTTTTTGGTGTAATATTTTCCCGGCTTGAATTTGTCGATAGTTTTACGCCATAGCGATACATTTATTTTGTTCTCCAAAAATTGAAGCGACCTTGGCCTCCGCCATGAAATCCAATGAGCCAGCATATTAAATGCTATCACGAATACAATGATGGCAATTCCAATCCACAATCCGGTTGATGAAGTATCATTGGGTTTATTGAGTATGATATGATTCATGTTTTTACTAAGCCCCGTTAAGGCTACGAGTGATACATGAACGATGATAAAAATTACATAAGCGAACATGATCAGGAAATGAAAAGATCTTGCTGACTGGCGATTGAAAAATAATTTCGGATACCATGGAAAGCGGCTGTCAATAGCCGGTGACATTGCTAATCCTGTAAGCATTGCCAATGGCGCCATTATAAATATAACCGCGAAATAAGAAAGTTGCTGCAAGGCATTAAAATTATAAAAGCCGTTTGGTTCAATTGGCATGTTGAAGGTGGAATAATGTACAAAAACATTCCAGCTATCCGGAATTATCTGAAAAGAAGTAGGAACCAAACGTTGCCACTGATCAGTATACAACAACAGAAAAATAAAAATAATTCCGTTTAAAATAAAAAACGGAACGGTGAGAAAATGCCATGATCTTGCGATACCTACCGTATGGCGATAACCCGGCAAACCCACTACAGGACTGATATAACGGGAATCCTGCTTAGCTGTCCACACTTTGTCTATTGGGATTTTTTTTGGCGTGAACCGAATCCATTGGGTATCGGGGCCGCATCCATCATTCCAGTACAATCTTGGATGATCCACCAAAATAGAAAGCCCGCTTCTTATAATTAAAATCAAAAAAAAGAAATTTACCCAATGGCTTACATTGAGCCACATAGGAAACCCGGAAGGTTGATCAGGCGCAGCCACGGCAGAAAAAGATAAAGAAGGATCCGGAGGCAAACCAAAAAATAAATATTGTATCCATGCAATTGCGATGGATCCTAAAAGTACCATACCAATGATAAATAACATGTATGGTTTTAATCTTACAAAAAAGCGCCTGTCTTCAGGATAATGCATTGCTTTTTCAGCAGGGGTGAAATGAGGAATCATTGAAATTCCATTTTTATTATTTTAATAAATTGGATTATGTATTGGAGGCGAAGGCTTAAAGTTAATATAAATAAAGCGCTAATTAAGTTTATGGAAGCACAGGATTCTCCATAGCAGCATTATACAACCCCTGGCGGGCTGCCTTATCGCATTTTGCACGATGTAATAAAGCGGACTGCGCGGCTTCTATATTTTCATCTTTCCCTTTCCAAATTTCTAAAGCCGGTTGTTGAATGGCTCTTGCAAATGAAAAACTTAGGATCCATGGCAAATGGTTATTGAAATTTGTGTGCATTGCATTCAGATGCGCTGATGCATCTTGCGGTGATTGACCGCCAGATAAAAATGCAATGGCGCCAACCGCTGCCGGAACTGATTGTAACAAACATTTTACAGTAGCATCAGCAACTTCATCTATGCTTGCCTGTTTGGGGCAACTCAATCCTGGAATCACCATATTTGGTTTTAAAATAATCCCTTCCAACATCACTTTCTGTAAATAAAGATGTGCAAAAACTGATCTCATTACTTCTTCAGTAATGGTAAAGCATACATGTAAATCATGTGCTCCATCCATGAGTACTTCAGGCTCTACAATCGGCACTAATCCTGCTTCCTGGCAGAGACTTGCATAAAGCGCCAGTATATTTGCATTTGCTTCTATACAACTGCGACTGGGAATACTTTCACCAATTGAAATTACTGCACGCCACTTGGCAAACCTTGCACCCATTTGAAAATATTCTTTCAGCCTTCCACGCAAACCATCCAAACCTTCAGTCACTTTTTCTCCCGGATGGGCCGACATAAATTTTGCACCTTTATCAACTTTAATTCCCGGAATAATTCCTTCATCGATAAGTGTTTTAATAATAGGCGTTCCATCTCTTTTATTTTGATGAATTGTTTCATCACATAAAATAGCGCCACCAATGGGATCATTTAAGCCAGGTGTAGTTACTAATAATTCACGCCAGTCACGGCGGGTTTCTGTATTTTGGGGAATGTCTGTTTTAGCAAAACGTTTATTACAAGTGGGGATACTTTCATCCATTGCCAGTAAGCCTTTATCGTCTGCAAATAAGCCACTAATTGTATCAATTAAAATCTTATTATTCATTGCTTATATTTTAAAGTCACCTGCAAATACAAATCAATTTTTTGAAAAATATTCTCTTACAAAAGCCTCTTCCTGGTTTTCCGTCATCTTATCAGTTTGCCTTGTTTCTATTTTAATTTTAGAAAAACTGAGGTCTGCTTTCAAAATATTTAATAATTCTGTTTTTGCATCTGTAGGGCCAAACAACAATACTTCATCATAACTTTTTATTATTTCACCTAATGATTTGTAATACGCTCCGAGTTGTTGCTGATTTTTGTTTTGCATCATGCTTTCGCCTTTCTGCAAGGTTTTTTCTTTTTCTTCATGTGTGGATTCGGATAGTACAATATTTGTTACTATAGGATCAGCAACTTCCATTACATGTGCGCTTGCATGATCCATCCAGATGCCTAATTTTTTTGTAGTTGTCATTTTACGTTTTTTATTTATGATCGATTTACTTTTTAAATACTATTTTATTATACCTCTACAATCATCTTTCCAGTATTTTCACCTTTGAATAATCCAAGTAGCGCTTGTGGTAAATTTTCGAAACCATGTTCTATTGTTTCTGTAAATTTTAATTTTCCTTCTTTCAACCATTTCGACAAATGCTTAATACCTTCCGGAAAATGTTCCTGAAAATTGCTTACGATAAATCCCTGCATTAAAACACTCCGGGTTAATAACATAGGCTGCAACCTTGGCCCCATGGGTGTTTCACTACTATTGTATAAAGAAATCTGTCCGCACAATGGTATTCTTGCATGAAAGTTGATGTTACTGATAACTGCATCAGAAATTTCTCCACCTACATTATCAAAATAAATATCTACTCCTTTAGGACACGCATTGGCAATTGCCTTTTTCATGTCAGCAGTTGTTTTATAATTGATGGCATCATCAAAACCAAATTCTTCTTTTAGCATTTTTATTTTTTCATCAGTCCCCGCAATGCCCACAACATAGCAGCCTTGTATTTTTGCAATCTGTCCCACTACCATTCCTACTGCTCCTGCGGCAGCTGATACCACCACAGTTTCACCCGCTTTTGGTTTTCCAATATGCATTAATCCAAAATATGCAGTAAGGCCGGTCATCCCTAAAATGCCGAGATAGTAACTGGAAGGAGCAATAGTTGTATCAATCCTCCGGATATCTTTTCGGCAACAATCATTTTTTTTCGCCACGGAAGCATCCCGGTTATTATATCGCCGCTTTTAAAATTAGCTGATTTGCTTTCAACCACTTTAGCTACTACTCCGCCATTTATTGGCTTTCCTGTTTCAAAAGGAGGCACATAGGATTTTGCATCATTCATTCGTCCGCGCATATAAGGGTCAACGGAATAATACATGCCTTCCAATAATATTTCATTGTCGTTTAAAGAAGGCAATTCAACTTCTTCTGTTTTAAAATTCTCCAGCGTTGGCAAGCCTTTCGGCCTCGATGCCAAAACGATTTGTGTCGTTGTCATTAATATTTTTTTATGTTGTTACACTCTGTTTTTTTATTAAGAAATCAACTATTGACTTTCCATTTCCAATTAAGAATTTCAGGTAAGTCTTTGCCATATTGATGCACATAATGTTTGTGTTCAATCAACTTGTCCTTCAACTGTTGCTTGAGGTAATCTCCTTTGCTTCCTAAATGCGGCAAACGGTCTATCACATCAATCACTAAATGAAAACGGTCAATATCATTTTGTACTCTTAAATCAA
>JBAQJB010000005.1:0-8999 GCA_049289155.1 Chitinophagaceae bacterium | reverse complement strand
ATCTGTAAAGCATCTATTTCTACCAGCTCCATTGCACTGGGCGTATGACCGGCAAGGAAAATTGCATTCACCGCTTCTCCTGCTTTTTCAAGTGAAGAAAACGGTGCGAGCAGGAGCAGGTCATATTTTGGAAAGGGTAATAATTTTAAAACAATTTTAGTGACAATGGCTAATGTGCCTTCGCTGCCCACAATTAATTGCGTAAGGTTATAACCTGTTGCGTTTTTTAAAACATTTGCTCCAGTCCAAACAATATCTCCATTGGGCAAAACTATTTCGAGGTTCAGCACATAATCCTTTACTACGCCATATTTCACCGCTTTCGGGCCACCGCTATTTTCAGCAATATTTCCACCAATAAAACAGGAACCACGGCTGCTGGGATCGGGTGGATAAAATAGCCCTTTTTCTTTTACTGCATTTTGCAAAACTTCAGTGATCACGCCAGGTTCAGTCATCACCTGGAAATTTTTCTCATCAATTTTTAGGATGCTGTTCATTCTTTCCATTGATAAAAGTATTCCACCAAAATGGGGAAGTGCACCACCGCTTAAGCCAGTGCCGGCACCGCGCGGCGTTACAGGAATTTTATGTTGATTACAAATTTTAAGTATTGCACTGATCTCTTCTGTTGTGCGTGGTTGAATAACAATTTCCGGGCGATAGAATAAATTTTCAGTTTCATCATGGCTATATTTTTCCAAAGAATCATTGTCATCAAATACATAATTGCTGCCAACAATTTCTTTAAAATGCTGGAATAAAGTTGGAGAAATTTTTCCGTAAAAATTGTTTAACGCCATGGATTGTATAATGAAGAATTTTATTTTAGGCAGCCAATATTATACAATAAATTTGAAACAGGGAAGAGATGTAAAAATAACTGCGTTAAAATCTTACTACCGGGCATTTCAAAGCTTTCCCGCCACTGCCCAGGGAGATGCCGCGTTTGACAATTGAGATTTCATATGCTCCGCGGGATTGATTAAAACCTGACAGATCTGAAGTGGTTGCGTCATAATTAATGGTGATTGAAAGATTATTCCATTCATAACCCGCCATAGGAATGATCGCATCATTGAGCCTGTAATATAAGCCGCCAATGACTTGCATATTTCCATCTCCGCTGATATTATAATGTGCATTCATGCCTACAACAGTTTCAGTTACATTATTCATTTTGCTCACATATGTATTCGGGTTTAAAATCCATTGGTCATTCAATTTAAAACTCCCGTTTAGAAAAAATGTATATCGCGGTGCTACCCGGGTATCATTTATCGAATTGGAAAAAAATGATTCTTTCGGTTGATTGATGTGCGCCATACTAATGCCCGCATTCAGGTACACATTATCAGAAGGGAAATAAGAATAATTCAAACCCGCCTGCAGGTCGGGATACACCACAGAATTGGTTGCAAATGTTTCTCCGCTGGCAAATTTAATATCAAAAAATTTTCCATTCCATTGATTGTCAAAAGTCAGTTTATTGACATCAATTGATTTGTTTACAAATCCAATATTAAATCCGCCGCTCAATAAACTTTTATACCCGATCAACTGGTGATAAGCGATTGAAGCATATCCTTTGGTTGAAGTAAGTCCACCGCTGCCAGCTACATCACGCATTAAAGAGCCACCAATACCCATCCACCCATTTTCAAAACGGGAAGCAAATAATTGCATGTCCCCCCAAATATTAAAAGTCTTGTATGGATTCGTTGTAATACTGGCCCATTGATCACGGTAATTGCCTCCGAGGCGCCAGTCTGCATCGGGCTCAAATCCTGTATTGGCGGGGTTTATAAGCAATGGTGTATTAAAATATTGGGAAAAATGGAGGTCCTGGGCAAAGGATTTTTTATTTACCAATAACAATATGGAAAATAGCAAAAAGAAAATGGGTTTATATGTAGCCTGTTGTTTCATTTTTATCAGCGTAATAATGTGATATCACCTTTTTTACGGTAAGTTGTACCATCCGTAAAAGTTACATCCAAAATATATACGTAAACTTCCTGGGGTTGTAATACTCCTTTATATTTTCCATCCCAGCCTTCATTCACGGACCCGGTTTGAAATACCAATTGACCCCAGCGGTTATAGATTTTCCAATCCATTTTATCAATGCCAAATCCCCGCACTTTTACCAAATCATTTATCCCATCTCCATTTGGTGTGAATGCATTTGGAACATCCAGTAAAGGTATAACAGTAGCCAGTATATCTACACAGGTTGTATCTGTACAACCCGCGAGATTATATACAATCAGGCAAGTTGTATTAACTCCGGAACGATTATAAAAATGGCTTATGAGTGTATCTCTTTTGGAAGTAAGAATCGAATCACCGTCACCAAAGATCCATTTATAAAAAACACCCCCGGTTGATGTATTGATAAAAGTAACCGGTGAGTTTTCAGGTGGAACAACCGGCGAATAAGTAAATGATGCTACGGGTGGATCATACACAAAAATATCATAGACAAGACTGTCCGTTAAATTACAGGAATTCAAATTGGTTGCAGTTAATACGATCCTGTATTTTCCCTGTGTTGTATAAATATGAACAGGGCTTTCATCAGTTGATGTAGTGCCATCACCAAAATCCCATAAATACGTTTCACCACCGGTTGATGTATTCGTAAAAATCAAAGGCTGATTTACACAGGCAAAAGGTGGTTGAATGAAATTTGCCTTTACCAGGTCTGTAATATTAATTATTTTTTCTACATAGTCATTCGAATTGCAATAGCCTGTATCCAGTAAAGTCATCCGGATTGTATACGTTCCAATAGCAGGAAAGTTGTGAATGATAGTGGAAGTATCTGTAATGATTTTTGTGCCATCACCAAAATCCCACTCGAAACTTAGAGCACTAAACGGAAAAGTTGGTGGTGGTACTGATAAATTAGTAAATTGATATTTCAGGGAATCGCAGGGATTTAATTTTAAATAATCAAAATCCAGTTTTGCCTCGTTATCTTTTACACGAATATGGGTATACGATGTGTCTGCAATATTACACGTTGATGAATCAATGGCAACCAGTGTTACCAGGAAATAACCTACAGAATTATACGTATGGCTGATGTTCGCCGTTGCTGTTGTCACATTTCCGCTGCCATCCCCAAAATTCCAGATATATTTTACCCCATTTGCAATAGTATCTCTAAAGTCAACTGTTAATGGTACACAACCTACCGTATCTCTCGGTATGCCATTTATGGAAGATTGAACAGCCGCACCAACACCAGCTAATTCAAATGCAATTTTTACGGCTGCTTCATTACATAAGGAACCATTTTGGGCACCATTACTCGGTCCCCAAACCCCGGGTGTTGTAGGAAAAATTCCTGTCTTTGCACAGTTGGCACAGATGGCCTGGTAAATTGTTCCATTCACATCAAACCGGCTGGTACCGCCATCTACATGGTCGCCAACCGAAGGGCCATTATCTATATTGCCAAAGAATGTTCCATACAACTGGCTCTTTGCATCTTTTTCCAATACGAAAAAATAAAAGTCACTTCCATCAGAAGTCTGGCGGATCGCATTCGGTGTGGTCACTAAGCCGAATGTGTTTGCATTGGGATAATTGCCCACTATATCAAGCCCACCACCCCAACCAGAAACATAAACATTTTCACAACGGTCCACTAAAAATGCAATTGGGGAAATATCCGGGGTTGATTGTCCTTTCCCAAAATTAGTGGAATAAATAATGCCACTAAAATCAGGTTTTATTTTAGTAATGAATTGCTTCCCTGATTTTTGACTTTGAAAGGCAGCATTGACTACGGGTAAAGTTCCTGTCGTGTTCCCATTGACATAAGGGAATCCAGCCTTGTCAAACTTTAAACCATACACCAAATCGTTTCCGCCTGAACCAATATAAACGGTTCGGATTTGTGTTGCGCCATCACTGCTGATTATAGAAGCAAAGCCATCGCAAATGCCACCCTGGAAAGTATTAAATAGTAAAGGGCCGTTATTGTTTCCTGTTCCTTTTAAATTCGAACTTGTAGTAGCGCCGCCGATATAAATATTTCCATTGATTGGGTTGAGAGAAATAACAAACGCAGCTTCATCACCGGAACCACCCAGGAATGAACTAAATAAAACGTTCGTCATGTCAGGGCTTACTTTCAAAACAACACCATCCTGGCTACCACCAAAATTTTGCTGAAAAGCATTTGCGGTTGTGGGAAAATTAGAAGATTGTGTACACGAAGCCAATAAAATATCATTATTCGGATCAACGATTACTTCGCTTCTCGCATCATCTCCATAATTCCGCGAAATGCTCAAAGCGCCACCGCTCATTTCTTTGTCTACTATGTTCACACCATCATTAGCACTGCCACCAAACTTGCGGGATGCAAGTAATGTTTTACCATCCCCACTGATTTTTGTTAGAAAAATATCGAATCCACCACCGGAGCCAAATATGGCGGTTGTGGACGGAAAGTTAGCTGAAGTTGTCCTTCCTGCAACAACAAGATTGCCTGCATTGTCAACGATCATGCTATGCGGTTGTTCATTTCCGGTTCCGCCTAAATAAGTTGCGTAAAGCCTGGAACTGCCATTGGAACTCAGTTTGATAATTGCTATATCAAAGCCAGGTAATCCGCCCTGCTGTGTTCCACCGCCAAATACTGTTTGTATAGCGCCGACACTTACAGGATAACCATCGCTGAAAGCAATTCCACCGGCATAGAAATTTCCGGCTCCATCAAAAGTTGCGGTATATCCCCAGTTATCAGAAATACTATTTGTAAAACTTGCAAAAATGAGCGTAGGGTCAATAATTAAAGTTTCCGTTTTCTCATATTTATCTAATTTGAAACGAACTGTATTTCCATCTAAAATAAATGCGGAGCCGATCTCTTTTTTACCTGCATTTCCGATTTGCCAGGAGATTGGTTTTAATTCAGACGCTTCACCAACAGAGGTTTTAATAATGAGATTCCCTTTTGAAATTTTCAACCCATCAACACCTGAAAATGCAAGTGCAATTTTGCTGATATCGCCACCCGGCCTTACAATAAATTCATATTTCAATTTTCCATTGTTTTCAAAATAACGAATATCAATATTTGGATAAATATTTTTATAGGTCACTGCCTGGAAAATTTTACAATCCGTTTTCCATTTTGACGGGTCATTTCCTGTAAAATAATTGGAATACGTAGTCATCATTTTATCCGGAACGATCTCTGCATTTTCTGAAGATCCAATAAAATTAACCTCGTAAGCATGTGAATGCAGAACAACTTGTTTAAATGTATCAACTGCCGGGTATTCTTTATTTGGATTACTAAACTTATTTGGCTGAGTCGAATCAAGCTGAATTGTTTTATGGCCGCCATATAATTCAGCAACAGCTTTTAAATCATCACTGTTATTTAATAATACCTTGTAACCCTGTGGTTGCAAATAAAAGGAACCATTCGCGATCTTTCCTGAATACCTGACTTTTGAATCCCATTGCCCTTTATTTTCAACAAATTCAAGACTTTGGGAAAAGCACTGCTGTATGCCTAAAACAAAAAAGCTAATGAAGAATAAGGGTAGGATTTTTTTCAAGTTTTTTAATTATTAAGCGGTTCTTTTCTAAACGTTTTGTCTATATAAATGTTGTATCATGAAATCTTACTCCAGGCTGTTTTTCCTTTTTGGGATAAAATGTAATTTTTTAAACCGGAATTCTCCATTTTCACGAGGCCTGGGTCATTATCAAGGACAGTATCCGCATACCTTTTTGCTGCTTCCAGGATGCTTTGATCCAAAATGATGTCTGCAAGTTTAAAATCAAGCGCACCACTTTGTTTTGTGCCTTCAATATTTCCCGGCCCACGCAATGCTAAATCTTTTTCAGCGATTTTAAAACCATTATTTGTATCGCACAATATTTTTAGCCTTTGCCTTGCTTCATTGGACACTTTACTCCCGGTAAGCAAGATACAATAACTTTTTTCCGCACCTCGTCCAACCCTGCCCCGTAACTGGTGCAATTGCGACAAACCAAATTTCTCCGCACTTTCAATCACCATCACGCTTGCATTAGGTACATCCACGCCTACTTCAATCACCGTTGTAGCAACAAGGATTTGTGATTCTCCGTTTTTAAACCGTTGCATATTCACTTCTTTTTGCAAAGCAGGCATTCTTCCATGTACCATACTGATATTGTATAAATGTTCCGGAAAATACACTTTCACCTGTTCATAGCCCTGCATTAAATCTTCATAACTCAGTTTTTCACTTTCTTCTATCAATGGATATATTATATACGCTTGCCGGCCATTTTGGATTTCACCTTTTATAAATTCCATGATTTCCATGCGTTTCATTTCATTTCGCTGAATGGTTTTTATTTCCAGCCTCCCCGGTGGAAGTTCATCCATGATGCTGTAATCCAGGTCGCCATAAACGCTCATGGCCAGTGTGCGCGGAATGGGTGTAGCCGTCATTACGAGAATATGCGGAGGCACAGCAGATTTTTTCCACAATTTAGCTCTTTGCGCCACGCCAAAACGATGTTGTTCATCCACGATGGCTATACCCAAATTTTTAAATTCAACTTTATCTTCAATAATTGCATGCGTACCAATGAGGATATGACAGTCGCCTTCTTTTAATTCTTTAAAAATTTTTTTTCTTTCTGAAGCTTTTGTACTCCCGGTAAGCAAATGTACATTGACCGGTAAATCTTTTATTAATTTTTGAATGCTGTAAAAATGTTGCCTGGACAAAATTTCCGTGGGTGCCATCATACATCCCTGGAAACCGTTATCCACGGCGAGTAATAGCGCCAGCAGTGCCACAATGGTTTTTCCACTTCCCACATCGCCTTGTAATAAACGGTTCATTTGCCTGCCGGAAACTGTGTCCTGCCTGATTTCTTTAAAAACTTTTTTTTGTGCATTCGTCAATTCAAAAGGTAAAAGGGTTGTATAAAAAGTATTGAACAGGTCGCCCACTTTTTCAAATAGTACACCCTGGCTTTTATGATGCCTGCGGTTGCGGATCATTTTAAAACGCACCTGTGCTAAAAATAATTCTTCGAATTTGAGCCGCCTCACTGCGGCATTGAAGTCATCCATTGTTTTTGGAAAATGAATATCTTGATATGCTTTGTAGCGCCCGGTTAACTTCAATTCTTCCAGCACTTTTGGCGGCAGGTTTTCCGGAATTTCCTTTTCATTAATTTGGGTAAAAATTGTTGCAGTTAATTTAGCCAGTTGCCTTCCATTCAAATTCCGTGTTTTCAGTTTTTCGGTAGAAGGATAAACAGGCTCATAAATAAATTTATCTTTTACAATTTGATCATCCATCATTTCAAGATCAGGATGCGAGATCTGTGGCTGGCTGTTGAAATAAGAAATCTTTCCATAGACCAGGTATTTTTTTCCAATAAATAAATTTTTCTGAACCCATTGAATGCCCCGAAACCAAACCAGTTCAAGATATCCGCTGCCATCAGTAATATAAGCGACCAGCCGGCGGCCAGTTTTTTCACCAATGATTTCAAATTGTGAAATGAAGCCTGCCACCTGTATATAATCCGTTTCCGGAGTTATAGCATGTATGCTTTGAACAGATGTTTTATCAATATGGCGTAAGGGAAAATGATTGAGCATATCCCGGAAAGTATAGATGCCCAATTCTTTTTGCAGAAGCGCGGCGCGTACCGGCCCAACTCCTTTCAGGTACTCAATGGGTGTGTCTGATATGGATTGTGAAAAACTAATAATGGAAAGATTAAATGTTCTATGCAAATATCGGTAAGATCACTTTACAGGGATTTTTTTTGTAGGATTTTTGCAGAGCCTTAGGCTCGGTCCATTTTGTAGCAACGGGTTTTAACCCGTTGTGATAAAAATATGAAATGAAATAGAGATCCGTAGGTTCGGGGCATAAAAATGATTTCATTTTACGAAAAAACGCATACAAATATTTTTATAAATGATAATTTATGATGAATTGGAATTTGAAGAAATAGATAATTTTACCTCTTACTTTTCTCTTGATAGAAAAGTATAGTCCTGATAAGCGCTGTTTTTTTTTGTTACACAGAGGGCCACAGAGAACCACGGAGATTTTTGTTCACCTGTTTACAGTTTTCCGAATTCTCTCTGTGTAACTCTGTGCCTTCTTTGTGTAATTCCGACTTTTAATTTTTCACTCAATTCACCATTCACCATTAATAATTAACCATTCAAACTGCCGGCCCTACAGGCCTCTGCATCTTTTGATATAATTTTTTCTACCAAACTGCCGCCCTTACAGGGCTCTTTGAAATAATTTTATTATAAAAAAAATACTTCGAAAAGAATGATGAAACATTTCAAAAAAAGAAACCGGAAATGTCCTATACTTCCGGTTTCAAAAAAATTCACAATTCACAATTAACCATTAACAATTATTCCTTCACTATTCTCAATTTCGTAACCTTCCCATTTTGCTCTACCAGCACAAAATAACTGCCTTGTGCAAGCGCGCGAATGTTAAGCGTGGCTGTGTTGCTTTGCGTAAAATTTTGTTTAGTGATTTCTCTTCCATTCATATCCGTGATGCGAATTGTAGCAGTGATGGATTTATTTATCCCTTTTATAGTGACTGTATTTTTTGCGGGATTTGGAAACAATGAAATAACGCCATTATCATTGAACACTACTTTTACAACCGGGCTGAACGTATTGGTACCATTGGCCGCATTTTCGCGGATTCGGTAATAGCTGGTTCCACTTAAAGGATTTTTATCGGTATAACTATAATTGCTTGCGACACCTTTTGCGGGAACAGTATTGATGCCTGCGTAATCATTTGCATTACTGCTTCTTTCAACGGTGAAAGATTTTGTACCAGTTTCATTGAGTGTTTGCCAGGTGATTGTGATGGCTTCATTATTTTGAGTTGCCTTTACATCTTTGAAGTTGGCGGCGAGGACATTGTCATTGAAATACCTGGCAATGGAATATCCATCATTAGCGG
>JBAQJB010000004.1:0-1670 GCA_049289155.1 Chitinophagaceae bacterium | reverse complement strand
TACTTGCACTCATTAAAAAAATATATTAAGAATTCGCCAAAACATCCAGCTTTAATAATTCAGTATATTTTTCTTCAAAAATAGTTGTTTGTTTTTCCAGGTTAAATTTTTCTATCACTTTTTCCCGTGCATTCTTTCCCAATTTTTCTGCAAGCTCCCTGTTATTTGCAATGTTCAAAATATGATCTGCCTGTGCACGGAAATCAAACACATCTGCCAGCAATCCGTCTTCTCCATGTGTAATCACTTCGGCCATGCCGCCACTTTTGGTAACGACCACCGGCAGTTCCATACTCATTGCTTCAAGCACTACATTCGCAACGCCTTCATATAAACTTGGCAGGTAAAAAACATCCGCATTCTCCATTAATTCTTTTACCTCACTACGTGGCTTTGTGCCTGCTAAAAGAATATTCTCTGTTAAGCCAAATTCATGGATCTTAAAACTAAATTCTTCCGCTGCATCGCCACTTCCTGCTATGATCCAGGTGAATGGAAGGCTATGCTTTTTTAAATATTGCATGGTAAATAAAGCGTTTGGATATCCTTTTTGAAAGGTAACCCTGCCAACGCTCAATATGGTTAGATGATTCTCCCTCAGCTTCTTTTTTTGACGCGTAAAATAACCGGTATCTATGCTTGGATAATTGATAAATATTTTATTGGGCTCGTCGCAATAAGGTAATATTGTCTGCACCATATCCTGCGATACACAATGCACGCGGTCCACTTTTTTTAAGAGCTGCCTGAACAGATTTTTTCGTTCCTCATAGATCAGCAACTTTACTTTTTCTGCTGAGCCTCTGCAACTCACCACTTTTTTTGCATGAATATTTTCGATGGCATCCTGGTAGTCAATGCCGATACCGGAAAATTCAAAATGAATGATATCCGCTTTTGCTTTATTAATGGTATAAGCACGGGCTGCATAATAAACTTGCGGTATCAATGAACGGTGGAAGTTTAGTTTATTGATACCACTAAAAGGAAAAAGTATCCAGTTTTTTAATATCGTCGCTTTGTTCAATAATTTCAATTCCAGGTTTGCAACGCCGGGAAATAATGCATCCAGCAACTGCTGATTTTTTTCCGAACAAAAAACCGTAACCGAATGTCCCCGGCTACATAACATACGCACTTTATTGGAAATAAATGTTTCACTAAATGAAGGAAATACCACCACAACAATTGCTATTCTCAATTAATTGTATAATTTTTATGATGTGTATCGTCCCATCTAACCAATACATACAATGCCCATATAAACCAGCCACAGTGCTGCTTTCCGGCTGCGTGCAAGGCCAGCATGCGCTGAATTTTTTCCCGTTCAAAAAAAACAGCGAGCCTCGAAGGCATGTCCATGATCTTTTCAGTTACTTCTTTTTTCAAATCATTTCGCAGCCATTTATCCATGGGAACGGTGAAGCCTTTTTTAGGTTGCATCACCAAATCTTTTCCTGCTTTTTCCATTAGGATTTTCCGCAGGTTCATCTTGCCCATTTTGTTTTGTATGCAATCGTCATAGTTATATTGCAAACTTTTCTCCAGCATGGCATTGCTTAACAACGGCACACGCACTTCCAAACTATGGTACATACTTGCACGGTCCACTTTAAGTAATATTCTTTGCAAATGCAAATCCACTTCCATCTTGCGGACCAGTTGCATAT
>JBAQJB010000003.1:0-36089 GCA_049289155.1 Chitinophagaceae bacterium | reverse complement strand
ACAAACTATTTGCGAAGGAGATGTGCCACCACAATTAAAAATGAATGCATTTAAGCCAGGAAATATTTCCAAAATTTCCATTTATCCAAACCCAGTTGAAAATGTATTACATATACAAAACCTGGATGCGAATGGGAAATACCAATTGAGGATCATGAATAATTTGGGAAATGTTTTTAAACAATATTCTGTTGAACATAATACTTCATTTTATTTCAATTTAAATGGTTTAAAAGCTGGCGTATATTATCTAAAGGTGCAGTCAGGTGAAAAAAGTAGTTCTTATATGTTTATCAAAAAATAATTGATATTAAAAATATTCATCACAACCATTTAAAATATTTTTTATGAAAAAGCTTTCGACTTTATTGTGTTTATTATTTATAGCAACATTCAGTTTTGCGCAAAATACCTTTATAAAATATTTTAATACTGCATACTACAACTTACCAGCATATAATATAATATCAGTTTCAAATAAAGCTTTTGTGGCTTTAGGAAATTCGACGTTTAATAAAAATTCGCATAAATGGGACATTGATTTTGTAAAATTTGATTTAAGCGGTAATGTGCTTATACAAAAAAAGATTTCAACAGATTATTCATCGGGTGATCCGAAAGGTATTGCAACCAAAGATGGCGGATATGCACTTTTCGTGGCTGAGCAACAACCTGCAAATGAATCAGGTAAAAGGCTTTGGGGTGCGGCAATAATAAAATTAAATAGTAAGGGTGAAGTGGAGTGGTCGAAATATTATAATTCAACATTGTTTCGGCATATTAATACGGATGTGATTATAGAATCCAGGTCTGGAGATTTTATAGTTCAATATAGTTTGGGAAATGATGAATATATAACGAATAATATGGGTATTATTAAAATTTCAAATACTGGGAATATTATTTGGCAAACATCGCTGAAACAATATTCACTGTGGTACTGGGAATATTTTGGAAACTCTATTCTTGAGGGGTCAAATGGTAAAATTTATATAGGAGGATATTTGCAAATAGAAGATCCTTCACTGGGTTTTCGAAGTACCATATTGCAATTAGGAGAAAATGGTCATTTAGAAAAATCATTTTACTTTTCCAGTGGTGGAGAAGCTGATTTTCAACTTTTCCGGCTTTTTGAAGTGAAGGGTGGAATGGCTGTTTATGGAACCTATTCATTTGATTTAAGTTTAGATTCTTCACGCGCCATTACTGCTACCAAAATGAGTTTTCGTTATTTATTAAAAAGGAAATATCCACAATTACGGCCACAGCAATATGGAGGTAATCTTTATCCAAAAGATGGTAGTATTGTGCAGGTTGGTGCTGGTTTAGATATTCAGGGAGGAGGAATATCCGTAAGTAAACATGACTCGCTTTTTCGTGTTTGCCCGGATTATATTCCAAGTACCTATGTTGAAAACTTATCTACCAAAATATTTAAAATAAAGCATTTAGAAGTTATTCCCATTAATGATATTGTTACTGTTTCCGAATTGAATGCGTATGATTCTACGACTGATTTTGTACAAACCTTTTGTACCGGCGATGTGCCACCACAATTTAAACCAGGCACCTTCACACAAGAAAAATTATCCAACATTTCTATCTATCCAAACCCGGTTGAAAATATCCTGCATGTTCAAAATTTAAAAGCAGAAGAAAAATACCAATTGAGGATCATGAATAATCTGGGAAATGTATTTAAAGAATCTTCTGTTGAAAATGCTTCAACGTATGACTTTAATTTGAGCGGTTTGAAAACGGGTGTATATTACCTGAAGGTTCAATCAGGCAATACGAATTCATCTTATCTGTTTATAAAAAAGTAAAACCCGGCAAAATATACCATGACTATTTTTATGAATTAAAGAACGACCTGCTCTTTAGTATTTTGGAACTTTGATATTGCCAAACTTGCATATTTTTTCCCCATAAAAGAATAATTTTCTGTCAGGAATGTATTTCTTAAAGGCATTATAGGCAGTAAAATGAAATTTTGGCTTATTTCCGGGTATGGCATAAAAATGGAGAACTATGCTGCATTACGTAAAATAAATTTTAAATTAAATCAATTATGGCTAAAAAACTCAATGTAAAACCATTGCATGACCGGGTGATTGTGCAGGCCGCTGCCGCAGAAGAAAAAACTTCTGGTGGAATTATCATTCCTGATACCGCTAAAGAAAAACCTCAACGCGGAACCGTCATTGCGGCTGGTCCCGGCAAAAAAGATGAACCCGTTACAGTGAAAGCCGGCGATAAGGTTTTATACGGAAAATATGCAGGCACTGAAATCCAGGTTGATGGAGGCGAATACCTTATCATGCGGGAAAGTGATATCCTGGCTATTGTATAATTTATTCAAAACACATTCAGCCGGTCTACATTAAAACCGGCAAAATCAACTTAAAAAAAACGAATATTATGTCTAAACAAATTTTCTTTGATATTGACGCCAGGAATAAAATGAAGAAAGGCGTTGATACTTTATCTAACGCAGTTCGCGTAACACTCGGACCGAAAGGCCGCAACGTAGTACTGGAGAAAAAATTTGGCGCTCCCACGGTAACTAAAGACGGTGTAACCGTAGCAAAAGAAATCGAACTGGAAGACGCCATTGAAAATATGGGCGCTCAAATGGTAAAAGAAGTTGCTTCCAAAACCGCTGATATCGCGGGTGATGGTACAACTACTGCAACTGTTCTTGCCCAGGCAATAATTGGTGAAGGCCTGAAAAATGTAGCTGCCGGTGCAAACCCGATGGATTTAAAAAGAGGTATTGATAAAGCTGTGAATGCGATTGTCGCTAACCTTAAAAAACAATCACAAACAGTGGGTAGTGATGGTAAAAAAATTGAGCAGGTGGCAACAATTTCAGCTAACAATGACAACGAGATTGGGAAACTGATTGCACAGGCATTTGGTAAAGTGGGTAAAGAAGGTGTAATAACCGTGGAAGAAGCAAAAGGTACTGATACAACAGTTGATGTTGTAGAAGGAATGCAATTTGACCGCGGGTATATTTCTCCATACTTCGTTACAAACAGCGAAAAAATGGAAGCCGAATTGCAGAATCCATATATTCTTATTTATGATAAGAAAATATCTGCCATGAAAGATATTTTACCCATACTTGAAAAAATCGCACAAGGTGGAAGGCCCCTCTTAATTATAGCTGAAGACCTGGAAGGTGAAGCTTTGGCCACTTTAGTAGTAAATAAATTACGCGGAACTTTAAAAGTTTCTGCTGTTAAAGCACCAGGTTTTGGTGACCGTCGTAAGGAAATGTTACAGGATATAGCTGTACTTACAAAAGGTATGGTGGTAAGCGAAGAGCAAGGTTATAAATTGGAAAATGCTGACCTTACATACCTTGGACAAGCCTCTGCTGTAACCATCGATAAAGACCATACAATTATTGTTGGCGGCAAAGGCAAGAAAGAAGATATTACTGCACGTGTGAATCAGATCAAAGCTCAAATTGAAACCACGACTTCTGATTATGATAAAGAAAAATTACAGGAGCGCCTTGCAAAACTGAGTGGCGGTGTAGCTGTTCTCTATGTAGGTGCAGCAACTGAATTGGAAATGAAAGAAAAGAAAGACCGCGTGGATGATGCTTTGCATGCTACACGTGCTGCCGTGGAAGAAGGAATTGTTCCGGGTGGTGGTGTCGCTTATATCCGTGCTACTGAAGCACTGGATAAATTAAAAGGCATCAATGAAGATGAAAACACAGGTATCGCCATTGTACGCAGAGCCATTGAGGAGCCTTTACGACAAATTGTGGTGAACAGCGGAATTGAAGGTTCAATTGTGGTGCAGAAAGTAAAAGAAGGAAAAGGTGATTTTGGTTTTAATGCCCGCACTGAAGTATATGAAAATTTATACAAAGCCGGTGTTATTGACCCGACAAAAGTTACCCGTATTGCCCTTGAAAATGCAGCTTCCATTGCAGGTATGTTACTCACTACAGAATGTGTAATAGCTGATAAACCAGAGCCTAAATCTTCCGCAATGCCGGCTATGCCAGGTGGAGGTGGAATGGGAATGGATTATTAGAATATGAATAAGGAGTTTACTTCAAAAGCCCGGAATTTATTTCCGGGTTTTTTTATACTTTCTTCAAAAACTTGGTAGCCCCTGCCACCAATAAAAATTGTGCAATGGCATAAGTGATCATGATCAATAAATTCGCATGAGAAATTTCAGCATAAAATTTATTTAAAGCAAGGATAGAATCAGATAAGACAAAAAATGCAGCACCTGGAATAAAATAACTCCATGTTATCCTGCGCATACGCCTGTTGGTAAGGAGGTTGAGTGTGCTGAGTAATAAAAATCCAATTGTAAATGCATATAATGCGACCGGGATTTCCAATTCATTTTTCGCCAGGTTTCGCCAAAGTATAATCAGCAAAAAAATAATATATGCCAGGATTCCCAGCCCGCAGATAAAAGTATAAAGAGCTGTTTCTTTGGCAAAGGGTTTTATTCTTGTAAAAAACAAAATGTAAAAAACATGTCCCACCAGGAAAGCTGCTAATCCGTATTGAAAATATAATATATCCAATTTTTCAAATAATAAAAGCGTATCACCGGCCAAACAAAAAATTAAGGCCAGGATAATTAATGTCTTGGACCTTACATGCCTTGTATGTGGAGTTGCCACAATCATAGACATAAATAACATGGGTATCAGCAATGGTTTTGTGAAATAGCGATATTGATCAGCATGCGTAAGCATCAGCATGATATCTGCAATTACTACAAATAAAAAGAGGAAATAAAAAGTGAGCTGGGCCGGTTTCATACTGGATTGGTTTTAAAAATTAATGAACAGGTTCAAGAAAGATTTCCTTTTGGAAATATTTGAAGAGTGAATCTCTAATCCGCGCTGTATCTGAAATTTTCCTGGTTTTTTGAAGCAGGTAAAGCCGGTAAATGATCGTCCCGTTTTCTTTTATACTATCATATTTTGCATTATTTCCAAATTCATGCAACTTTCCCGTTCGGGAAATAGCCCTATCACGGGAAGGCGTTTTTTCGAAAATAAATTTATAGGTTGTTGTATCAGAAATTGGAATGCTGGATTTTATTGTATCCACGGGCAATTGAATGGTTGCTGAAGGTGTATCCATTATGGGTGTAATTACATTTTTGGAAATAGCTGAACTGCTTTTTTCAAAGTATAATTTATATACCCCCCATCCCATTCCGGCCAATACTAAAAGAATTATAAAAAAAGCGAAAAACATCACTATACCCCTGTTTGAATTTTTTTTCTTTTGAGCAGCATAATAACTGCTATGCTCATTTTCCTGTAAGTTTTTATCTTTTTCCTGTTTCATCTTTAATAAGATGGGAGGCCCTGGTGTGAAAATATAATTTCCGGAATTATTTTTACTAAAGGAACCTATCCCTGTAATTGAAAAAGTATCTCCAATATTAATAAACTGCCTTCCCTGCTCCAGGTAAGACTCAACATCAGAAGAAATAAGGGTACTGTTTTTGCCCGATTGGGTAGCTATATATTCAATAAGCCCGGCAGTAGTAGATGCTTTTTTATCCATTATAAAATTTGCATCGCCGTCCTGTATTTCACGTGTGGATTCATTATAAAAAGAACTTCCTTTTAAAAATAATGTTCCAATCTTGTTTAATGAAAGTTCTTTTTGGGTTTCCAGGTATTGAGCTAAAAAGTCATCGTATTTATTCACAGTAGTTCTATTTTGAAAAATTTCTTAACAAAAGTAAAGGATTGAATAATCAAAAATAATTTTGTTGGAGTTAATTTTGCAAATGCTTTCAACCGAGGAAGAAAACTTTTTGATTTTTTGGGAATCAAACCGCGACAGAGAAAAAAAATGGTTGCGCCAGCTCATCGTTGGCCTCCCACTTGGTTTATTAATTGGCGCTGCCATTGTGTTTTCATTGATTTCAGGTTGGTATACCCGGGCTGATATGGTTGCTAATTCAGAAATGAATCCTTATGTTTTTTTGTTTGCGATCCTTGCCATCAGTTGCTTTACTGCGCTGTTTTATAAACGAAGTAAATGGGAACAAAACGAGCAGAAGTACCAGGAACTGAAAATTAAGAAAGAAAAAAATGCAACAGGCAATGCAGCAGAACAACGCACGTTATAGTCTTATAAAATTTTATTTAAAACATATATCTATGAAAAAATTATTTCCAATACTCCTGTTGCCGATCTTATTGGCGGGATGTGTGAAAGGAGTTGAACCATGTACGAATGCCACAGTTGCATCAGAAGAGCCGTCTATTATATCTTTTTGTACCGATCACAGTATTGATTATACCAAAGATCCAAGTGGATTATATTACCAGGTACTTGATCCGGGAACCGGCGCATCACCTTCACTAACTTCAACAATTACAGTAACGTATAAATCCACTTTTTTGGATGGTACAACATTACAAAACACAACCAGTCCAATTACGGGAGTTTTAAATCAATATATAACAGGCTGGCAAATAGGGCTGCAAAAAATTAAGAAAGGAGGGCACATTTTATTAATCATTCCTTCATCCCTGGCCTATGGTTGCGGAGGTTATTTGGGTTCTGTACCATCAAACTCTGTTTTATATTTTGATATTACACTTATTGACGTACAATAAATGATTTTTTTTCGCATGAAAACAGGGAGCAAACACTCCCTTTTTTTTTTGTACATATTTAAAACTCAAACCCTATCTTTGCCGCTCTCAAAAAAAAAGTAAACCCATCATATATTATGCAACTAAAAGGTTTAGTGCGCTTTTTTACTGTAGCACTCATTCTGATCTGCTTTTATCAATTATCTTTTACCTGGATTGTTCACAATCACGAAAGCGAGATGAAGGCCCGTACTGCTTTATGGATGAAAGCCAATTATCCCGTATCTCCTGAACAAAAATATCCGGGGAATAAGGATTTGCAGGCCCTTTATGCAGATACACTTAAAAATATCGAATCCGCGCATTTGAACCGGATTCTTGACAGTACTAAAAATACGGACATTGGGCCTTTTGGTCTTACGACCTATCAAAATGCGAAAGAAAAGGAACTGCTCCTTGGCCTGGATTTGCAGGGTGGTATGAGTGTGACAATGGAAGTAAGCATGGATGGTTTACTCCATTCACTTGCTAATAATACAAAAGATACTGCTTTTAATAAAGCACTTCAATCAGCTGTTGCCATCAAAGCCAATAGTAATGGTGACCTGATCAAACTTTTTGCAGATGAGTATGCAAAGAGAACAAACGGAGCTCCCCTTGCTCCTCTTTTTGTAATCAAAAGTAATGAGAAAATAAAATATGATGCATCCAATGATGCTGTATTGAATTATTTGCACGAACAGGCAACCAATGCATTCCAAAATACTTTCAGGATTTTAAATACGCGTATTGACAGGTTTGGCGTTTCTTCTCCAAATATTAACCCGGATCCTGAGAAAGGTATTATTAATATTGAACTGGCTGGTATCAATGATGAAGAACGTGTGCGGCATTATCTTCAATCAACTGCGAATCTCCAGTTTTTTGAAATGTATAATCTGAATGATATTGGTGAAGGCTTGCTTGCTGCCGATAAGTCGGTTTCTAATTACCTGAAAGGAGTGAAAACAAAAGATACCACCGGTTTAAAAGTATCTCCTGATACCACAAAAATTTCTAACAAACAAATTGATACTACTCAAACTGCAAAGCTTTCAGGAATAGATTCCAAATCAGGAAATGCAAGTGCTACTGATACTACAAAAAATTTAAAATTGGATGCGCCAATCCGTAGTCTTTTTGTTGCATTTGCGCAACCGCAGCAGACTCAAAACGGGGGCACACAATATCCTTCCTATATTGGTTACGTTCTGATTCGGGATACAGGTGCTTTAAATGATTACCTGAACATGGATATGGTTAAAAGCAAATTCCCTTCTAACCTTGCTTTTGTGTTTGGAAAAGTTGGCGGTGAAGATCCTAAAATGAAAGATGTACTCCCTGTGTATGCGATCAAGACGCTGGACAATGGAGCAGCACCACTGGAAGGAGAACATGTTACAGATGCAAGACAGGATTATGATGAAAAAGGAAAGGTGGCTATTAAAATGAATATGGATGCAACAGGTACACGTATTTGGGCCACAATGACCAAAAATAACATTGGAAAGCCTATTGCGATTGTATTAGATAATACGGTATACAGTGCACCTTTTGTAAATGGTGAAATTCCCAATGGTTCCTCTGAAATTTCCGGTAGCTATTCAGTAACAGAAGCACAGGATCTTTCAGATATTTTACAATCCGGTAAATTGCCGGCCCCCGCAAAGATCGTGGCAGAGCAGGTTGTAGGCCCTACATTGGGACAGGCTGCGGTAAATGGCGGTATGATGTCATTTGGAATTGCTTTTATTGTGATTTTCATTTTAATGCTTGTTTATTATAATACAGCAGGCTGGGTTGCCAACATTGCATTGATATTAAACCTGTTGTTTACGATTGGTATATTAGCGGCTTTGGGTTTTACACTTACAGCGCCAGGTATTGCAGGCCTTGTACTCACCATCGGTATGGCCGTAGATACCAACGTAATTATTTTTGAAAGGATCAAAGAGGAACTGGCTCGTGGAAAAGGCTACCCTACTGCTGTTGCAGATGGTTATAAAAGATCTTATGCGCCGGTATTGGATGCACACGTAACTACTTTCCTGACAGCTGCTATATTATTTTATTTTGGCCTGGGACCAGTACTCGGTTTTGCAACTACGCAAATGCTCGGTATTACGTTGTCCTTATTTTGCGGTATCCTTATTTCAAGGCAGGTTACAGATTTTTATACCAATAAAAAAAGACACTTTAAATATTTTACTTCTGTATCCAAAAAAATATTTAAACATGCCAATTTCAAATTCATTGAATACAGGAAAGTTGCTTATGGCATTTCCGTGGTGGTGTTAATTCTTGGAATTGCTTCCTATTTTCATGGCTTTGATAAAGGTGTGGAATTTAATGGAGGTAGAAGTTATACCATCAAATTCAGCACACCTCCAAATATTGAAAATGTTCGGAACGACCTCAAAGGTGTTTTTGATGAATTTCCAACAATCAAAACGGTTGGTTCTACGGATCAGTTAAATATTACAACCTCTTATCGAATTACAGAGAATGCACCAGACCTGGATTCTATCGTTGAAGCAAAATTATTTACTGGTTTAAATAAATATTTACCTGCAGGTACTACTTACCAGGATTTTGATAAAAAATTCAAACAAAGTTCTCAGAAAGTGTTACCAACAATTTCTGCTGATTTGAAAAGTGGCGCTACCAAGGCGACCATATTTTCCATCATCATTATTTGCCTGTATATCTTTATAAGGTTCCGTGACTGGAGATATTCTTTGGGAACAATTTTCTCTCTTCTCCATGATGTATTCGTTACCTTGATCGTGTTTAGTTTTGCACGTAGTTTTGTAAATTTTCCATTAGAAATCGACCAATATTTTATTGCTGCAATCCTTACTGTTATCGGTTTCTCCATGAATGATACCATCATTGTATATGACCGGATCAGGGAAGATTCCCGCTTATTGAAAAATGAAGACAAGGCCGTTATTATAAATACAGCGATCAACCAAACATTGAGCCGTACAATCATGACTTCAGTTACAGTATTCCTGACATTGCTGATACTATTTATTTTCGGTGGTGAAGTGACCAAAGGATTTTCATTCGCCATGTTGATTGGAGTAATTACCGGTACATACTCATCCATCTTTGTGGCAGCGCCAATCCTGATAGACTTTGGAAGAAAAAGGCCGTTGGGAAAAAGAGAAGAGAAGAAATAAAACTTTAAATAAATTAAAAAGCTGCGCAAAAATATTTGCGCAGCTTTTTTGTTTTCTTATAAAAATGGTCATTAACCTTAATCAATACATGTATGTCTACAGAACATAAAATATTAGGATTACTTTTTCCCTCCAACCCTGATCAATGGAAAAATGAAACTGATATAAACCTGGAAGAAATTCTCACCGATCACGCTTATTGTGAAATGAAAGCAGCCGTTTCCTGCATTTCTTTAATACAATTATATCCTGATAAATCAAAGTTAGTCGAAAGTTTAATGCCTGTTATTACTGAAGAATGGGGCCATTTTCGCCTGGTTGTCCAGGAATTAAATAAAAGAAATTTGCAATTGGGTAAACAACGTAAAGACAGGTATGTAAATGAATTAATGGCATTCAAACAAAAAGGCGGGCATGCAGATGGAAGATTCCTGGATCAGTTACTTTTCATGGCATTGATTGAAGCCCGCAGTTGCGACCGGTTTAAATTGTTAAGTGAAAAAATGAAAGACCCATTCCTGAAAAAATTCTATAAACGTTTTATGGAAAGTGAAGCCGGCCATTACACATTATTTATAGATCTGGGCAATCATTATTGTGGTAAACAACAAACAAAAAAACGATGGCAGGAATGGCTTGCCTACGAAGCGGGCATTGTGAAAAAATTAAGCCCGGACAATTCTTTGATTCATTGAAAGCGGGAATTATTTTAATAACGCTTTCAAATTTTCCTTTCCACCATTTTCCCATTCAGTTTTTAAAATACTTAAGATGATAGAATCCCTCCGGGTATTATCTTCCAGCTGCATATGTTGTCGTATGATACCTTCCACTGTGCAACCAATCTTTTTCATAGCTGCAATACTTCTTTGATTACGCGCATCTGCACGAAATTCAACACGCAACATGCCGGCATTTTCAAAAGCAAATGAAAGTAACAGGTATTTACAATGTACATTTAAACCACTACCCTGGAATTTTTTTCCATACCATGTATAACCAAGTTGCATACTATGGTTTGCTGTTTGAATATCATAAAAACGCGTACTGCCGGCATAGTTTTGAAATTTTTTATCAAAAACTATAAAAGGATATTCATCTCCTGAAATCCTTGCTGCTAAAGCTTTTTGCAAATATTTTTGTAAACCCTCCTCTCCCGCTGCTGATACCATAGAATATTTCCAGAGTTCCTTTTCTTCTTTGGCAAAAGGGAGCAAATGCAGGAAGTCATTTTCCGAAAGTGGTCGTAATAAAACACGATCATCTTCTAAAACAAAATCGACTGTCGTGGAAAAAGCAACCATTTATACTGAAAGTTTATGCAAATATGGGAGATTATTTTATTGCCAGAAATAAAAGAAGGATATTGCAAATAAAATATTAAACATGTGTGGCATCATTGGCTATATCGGCAACCGGGAAGCATATCCTGTCGTTTTGAAAGGTTTGAAAAGATTGGAATATCGTGGCTATGACAGCGCTGGCCTGGCACTGATCAGGGATCATCAGCTTGAAGTTTTTAAAAAACAGGGTAAAGTAGCTGACCTGGAAGAAACGCTGGTTGGCATTAATATGCATGCCTACATTGCTATTGGACATACACGCTGGGCCACACATGGTGAGCCAAGTGACATCAATGCTCATCCACATACTTCACCATCCGGGAAAATTGCCATTATACACAATGGGATCATAGAAAATTATTTGCCGATAAAAAAAGAACTGATTGCAAAAGGGTATGCTTTTAAAAGTGAAACGGACACTGAAGTACTCTTGGCATTTATTGAAGATATTAAATCCCATAACCAATGTAGTTTGGAAGAAGCCCTGCGCATAGCGCTTCGCAGGATTGTCGGCGCTTATTGTATTTTACTCATCGACCAGGATGATCCCGAAACAATCATTGCTGCGCGAAAGGGCAGCCCATTAGTGATCGGTATTGGTAAGGATGAACATTTTCTCGCCAGCGATGCATCCCCCATTATTGAATATACCAAAGAAGTAGTGTATGTAAATGATTATGAAATAGCCATCGTAAAAAAAGATGAACTGGTTTTGAAAAATTTGGGGAATGAAAAACAAACACCCTTCATCACGCAATTGGATTTAGACATGGCTGCTATTGAAAAAGGTGGCTATAGCCATTTTATGCTGAAAGAAATTTTTGATCAGCCACAAACAATTCATGATTGCCTTCGTGGCAGGTTGGACGCAGATACAGGCCAGATCACACTTTCAGGTATCCAGGAATATTTGGATGAGATCATTCATGCACCCAGGATTATCATTATTGCCTGCGGCACAAGCTGGCATGCGGGTTTAGTGGCAGAATATATTATTGAAGAATTATGTCGCATTCCCGTTGAAGTAGAATATGCTTCCGAGTTCCGGTACCGCAATCCGATTATTTATAAAGGAGATGTAATTATTGCTATTTCACAAAGCGGGGAAACAGCAGATACCATCGTTGCTATTGAAAAAGCCAAAGACCAGGGAGCTATTATTTTGGGCATTGTAAATGTTGTGGGCTCCACGATAGCACGCATTTCCCACGCAGGCGCTTACACGCATGCAGGGCCTGAAATCGGTGTGGCAAGTACAAAAGCCTTTACCGGCCAGCTGGCTGTATTAATGCTCATGGCATTAAAAATAGGGCGTGCAAAAAATACAATTGAAGAAGAAAAATATATCTTGCTTTGTAAGGAACTGGCAAAAGTGCCGGATAAAGCAGCAGAGATTTTATTGCAGGAAAATAGTATCAAGGCAATTGCATTAAAATATAAATCAGCTAAAGATTTTTTATACCTGGGCCGCGGTTACAATTTTCCTATTGCACTGGAAGGTGCTTTGAAACTAAAAGAAATATCTTATATACATGCAGAAGGCTACCCTGCTGCAGAAATGAAACACGGCCCTATTGCCTTGGTCGATGAACATTTGCCAATTGTGTTTATTGCTACAAATGATACATTTCATGCAAAAATTATAAGCAATATGCAGGAGATAAAAGCGCGTAAAGGAAAAATTATTTCAATCATTACAGATGGCGATGAAGTGGCTGCTGAATTATCAGATGATGTAATTGCTATGCCCTGGATGGATGAGATATTTGCGCCCATATTGAATGTAATACCATTGCAACTCCTGGCTTATTTTATTGGCGTTGAAAATGGACATGATGTGGACAAACCCAGGAACCTGGCTAAAAGCGTAACAGTGGAATAAAAAATATTAAAAAAAAATTATTCCTGTAAAAAAAAATTATTCCTGATTATTTATTGATCTCACTGGTGAAATGAAATTCAATATCCGGATTATTATCTATTTCAGTTTTTAAAAACCATTCACTTTGCGCGAGGTATACGGGATTGCCATCTTTATCTTCCGCAGAATTTTGTTGTTTATAGCGCAAAAAATCTTCCAGTTTTTTGGAGTCGTTACTGGTGAGCCAGCAGGCTTTAAAAAATGGCAACGCCCTGAATTCGCAGGCCGCGCCATATTCTTCCAGCAGGCGGTATTGTATTACTTCAAATTGCAGTTCGCCCACACATCCAATGATCTTTTTATTACCACCAAATTGGGTGAATAATTGCGCTACACCTTCATCCATAAGTTGGCTGATCCCTTTTTCCAGTTGCTTTGTTTTTAAAGGATCTTTATTGACAAGTTCTTTAAAAATTTCAGGTGAAAAGGAAGGTATGCCAAGAAAAAAATAATCTTCACCTTCAGTTAATGTATCTCCTATTTTAAAATTACATGTATCAAAAAGGCCTACAACATCGCCGGGATAAGCATCTTCAATGATGTCCTTGCTGCGTGCTAAAAATGAATAAGGATTATTGAACCGGATCTCTTTTTGAAGCCGTACATGATGATAATATTTGCTGCGCAAAAATTGCCCGCTGCATACACGTACAAACGCGATCCTGTCCCGGTGGCGTGGATCCAGGTTGGCATGAATTTTAAAAATGAAGCCACTGAATTTTTCCTCTCCCGGTTCAACGATCCGGGTGGAAGCTTCTCTTTCCTGTGGCACAGGTGCAATGGAAATAAACGTATCCAGTAATTCTTTTACGCCAAAATTATTAATGGCGCTGCCAAAAAATACAGGGGCCACTTTTGCATCCAAATAATCAGGCACTTTTAATTTGCCATAAACGCCATCAATCAGTTCAACGTCTTCACGAAGAAGGACTGCATCTTTTTCCCCGATTTTTTCATCCAGCAATTTGTCCTGCAAATCTTTTAATTCAATACTATTTTCAGCTGAAGCTTTTGTGTTTGCCGAAAAAAGTAATAAACTTTTTGTATGAAGATTATATACACCCTTAAACTCTTTACCGCTATTAATCGGCCAGGTCATCGGATGCAATTCAATTTTTAATTCTAATTCAATTTCTTCCAGCAAATCAAAACGGTTTTTTCCATCGCGGTCCATTTTATTGATAAATACAATAATGGGTGTATTACGCATGCGGCAGACTTCTACGAGCCTGCGGGTTTGTTCTTCTACCCCGTTTACGCTGTCAATCACAAGTACCACACTATCCACGGCTGTGAGTGTGCGGAATGTATCTTCTGCAAAGTCTTTGTGGCCGGGCGTATCCAGCAGGTTTATCAGAAAATTTTTATACTCAAAAGTCATCACACTAGTGGCCACAGAAATTCCACGTTGCCTTTCAATTTCCATGAAATCACTTGTAGCAAATTTTTTGATCTTGTTACTTTTTACCGCACCGGCTGTTTGAATAGCACCACCGAATAGAAGAAACTTTTCTGTAAGCGTTGTCTTTCCTGCATCCGGGTGTGAGATGATGGCAAATGTTTTTCGCCTGTTTATTTCTTTTTCAAATTTCATAATCGGGCGCAAAAGTAAGCATTCCCTGCGGATGGAGGAAACCTATTCCGGCAACCTTTTCATGATCTCATCATTGATCATAGAATACAGGAATTCCGGTTTGTAGGTACGCCAGGCAGGGATCGTCATGAGTTCGATTAAATATTGGAGTTTTCTTTTTTTAAAATCCTGTTGCGCAGCGGCTGACATATTTATAAAAACGATCCAGCCATTTTCATCGGTCACTTCTTCAAACCATTCTTCATAATAATCTTTATCGCCGCTATGAAAATTCAATACGTTTTCCATGATTAATATATACTTGGTGACCCCTTTTAAAATCAAAAGATCTACCACATCACGTTTCAAAGTCATGATATCATCTTCAATGGCATCATTCCATTCCCCGATCATTTCAATAATTACAAAATGCTGATCATAATCTGCAAATAACATTTTTAAATAAAGGGTACGGCTTCCAAAATCATCCCAGTATGGGTGAATAAGATAATTGTAAATACTTTGCGTAAATTCAAAATTATTATAATCCCTTTTGTAGAAGGGCGAAAGTTCGTCTTCTTCTGAAATGTACTGATCACGCCAATTAAAATATGGTTCTAAATTATGCATTGATTATGTAAAGAATAAAATTACTGCCTTTAAGTTGAAATGTAAGTTTATATAATGTCAAAATTTATCACTAACAGGCATAAAAAAACCAGTGTTCTGTACACCGGTTTTTAATTACATTTAAATAATTTATTTCGTTTCTTTTTTCATTTTCGTATCAGAAAACTGGTAAAATAAACCAAACTGAAATACATTGCTCCTAATAGTATTTCCTGAATTGTCTTTTGCAATATCAGAAATTCCGAAATTATACCTTGCATCAAAACCTAAACCAAATGAAGTTAAATATCCAGCTCCAACCGGAATAGAAAATGATGTAGTTTTATAACTATCCTTCACATCTACAGATGGAGATCCTTTCATTTTAGAATTGGCATTAATTAGGAAACCAACTTGTGGACCGGCTTCTACGCGAAAACCATTTCCAAACATATATTGGGCAAGAACAGGAACATTAATAAAACCTAAGTTTAGGTTGGTTTTAGGATTTGTACTTGTTATTTTAGTACCCTCTTGTGAATAATAAACTTCCGGCTGTATAGCAAAACTTTTACCAGCATGAATATGGGCAAGCAAACCCGCATTGAAACCGATTTTTGTATCGAAGTTGTTACCTAGGTTATCAGATACATTAATATTCGAGGCATTTAAGCCTCCTTTTAGTCCAAAATGTACACCATCCTGTGCTTTAACGCCCATAAAAACAAATAAGGCTGAAGCTAAAATGATTGTCTTTTTCATAATTGTTTTTTTGTTGAAAATTTTTAATTGAATACTATTAGGCAAAAGCCATACCTAAATTAATTTTTAATTAAAAAATATCGTTATAATGACTGAATTAAATGAAACATTGTAAACATTAGGTAGTTATGTCTGAATGGTATTGAATTCATGACAGAACAATGACAAATTTTTTTAATATTTCTACTTGAAAATAAGCATTTTTTTAGGAATTAATTGGAGATAATTGGTATTTCTATTATATTTATTTTTCTAAAATATTATAACATGAAACTAGCTGTTACTTTTTTTACCTTATTTCTATTTAATATTCTCCAGGCACAAACGGTTTATCAAAATTGGAGTAATTGTTTTAATGACAATACTTTGGGACAGCCAATTCCGAATGATATGATTACTGATAAAGATGGTAATACATATATAACAGGTTATTTCCAGGAAACTTACCCGGATTTTTATAATAAGCATTTCTTTCTTTTGAAGTTAAATGCTTCGGGAGAGCAACAGTGGGTAAATTATTACCCGGTTGTAAATGAAATCAATGATTCTACAAAATACGATATCGGAAAATCTCTCGCACTTGATAAACAAGGAAATGTATATGTCGCTGGATTGCGGTATGATACAGTGTGCAATATTTGTACGATACAAACAAAGCATAAGGACCAGTTTATTATAAAATATGGCCCGACCGGTAATATAATCTGGCTTAACAGGTATGATGGCCCGGATAATACGTACCAGGAACCGGAAGAAATTGCTATCGATATGAATGGGCAATTGATCGTTGTAGGAAATGAAAGTGTGTATTCTTCAAAAACATTTGATTACAAAACAAAAATGATCGTTCAAAAGATCAGGAAAAATGGTAAGCGGGAATGGATGAAGAAAATAAAAAATGCAATCGGCCATGGCATTTCTTCAGACGCAAATGGGAATGTATTAATCGCCGGGTCTTTAAACAATTATAATATATATTCATTGCAAAAACCACTTATTTCAAAATATAGTCCTGGTGGAGATAGTTTATGGACAAGGGTTTTCGATGAATATAATAAAAATGGGCATGCGTATTTTATCGGCGCGGATGCGCAAGGTAATGTGTATGTGAACGGACAAACGGATACATCTACTTTTTATAATAATCCAAGAATTGTTACTTTAAAATATAGCAATACCGGAAATTTTCTTTGGTCCCGGAAAGAAATAGGTCACACAAACACATTGCCCCATATTTATGGAAGTTTCGCTGTAGATGCACAAGGCAGGTCTTATGTAACCGGTTCACTGGCGCCATACCAACAAAGAGATAACTGGATTACTAGTGTGTATGAATCGAATGGCAACCTTGCCTGGAGCAATCAATATGCAGATGCATTTGGTGGCAATGATAAACCGGCTGATTTAATAACAGATGCGGGTGGTAATGTCTACATCACCGGGTATGGCTCAAATGCCCAATATGATTATATTTATACAACTTTAAAATATAGTGCAACTGGGGTGCAGCAATGGTTGAAAACCTATCGGTATCCTGAACCGCATTCTAATAATTTTCCTAATTCTATTTCACTGGATATTAGTGGAAATGTATACGTCACAGGTGGAGCCGGCGGAGGAGTTTGCACAGTTAAATATGGACCCAATAAAACATCTTTAGAGAAAGAGGAGACTGCAGAGAATCGTTTAACTGTATTTCCAAATCCTGTACAGAATATGCTCCATATTAAATTAGATAAACAGGTAACCGGCAACCTTGTTTATAAAATATATAATTTAGATGCATCAGTAAGCAAGGAAGGTGTATTGAATGCAAATTTTCCAAATGATGCTTTTGATATCAATGTCCAAAGCCTTGAAAAAGGCATTCATTTATGCACCATAAAAATCGGCGATAAATTATATAAAGTAAGTTTTATAAAAGAATAGAAAATTAAAACGCATAAAAAAAGCCGCTGAATATTAAAAAATTGAGCGGCTTTTTTTAGTACATAAATGAATTAATTTTTTAAAACTTCCCCCTCTATCGTTAATACAACAGGAAGTGAGATATTAAAAAATTTTACGGTAACTTTTTTAGAGAATGCGCCCGGTGTATCTGCTTTATAGGTGATTTTTAAAATTCCATCTTTACCATTTAAAATGGGTTTCTTATCGTATTCAGGATCAGTGCAGCCACATTCAGCAGTAGCCGTTTCAATGAGCAATGGTTTGCCTGTATTATTGGTGTAAATAAATTCTGTTGTTACAGGCTTATTCAATTTTATTTTTCCAAACGAATAAGTAACCGACTTGAAAACAACATCTTTCTGTGTTGTTTGTGCCAATGCAGGCAAGGCCAATGCAAAAACAATAATGCTCAACATTTTTTTCATAACAAACTTATTTAAGTCCTTCCTTCATTTTAGAAACAGCACTATTCGCAGGAGCCGCATTATCCGGTGCTTTAAAAGTCTCTCCATGAAATTTAATAACCTGTGTCATGCCATTATCAAAATATATAGTAACAAGTTTACTGAAACTTCCGTCTGCATAACCACTGAAACCCAATTTAACCGCAAAAGTATCTCCTGCTGCGTAGGGGCCTGCGGACCAAACCGGCGTAGTGCAACCACAGGATTTTACCACATCTTTGATACCAATTGCTTTTGCTGAAATGTTTTTCATATTTACAGAATATTCTACCGGTTTACCGTATGGGATTTTTCCGAAGTCATGATCCAATTCAGAAAAACTTACTACTTTGGTTACATCAGTTGAAGTTGTATCCTGTGAAACAGGTTGTGCCTCGCTGGTAGAAAAAAGAAACAGAGCAGGCAATACAAAAAACCACTTTTTCATACGTTTGATTTTTATTAATTTTAAAGACGATTACAATTTAGCCAAAGCTAAAGTAAATATTTTTTCTTTACTGTCATAAATCATTCCATTTTTAATAAATAGGAAAATTTTAAATACCCTTCGCATTTCAAAATTCATTAAAAAACAATTGTTATTTTCGCTTTATGGAAAATGAAATAGCTCCCGCACAGGAAAAAAGAGAAATGATATCATTTGATGGTTTTCGTGAAGAAGTGCTCTACGATTATGAAATAGCATGCAAAAGCCGGGAAGTAAGTTTACTTGGCCGTAAAGAAGTGCTTACCGGGAAAGCAAAATTCGGCATTTTCGGTGATGGCAAAGAACTGGCACAAATTGCAATGGCAAAATTTTTTCAGCCAGGCGACTGGCGCTCCGGGTATTACCGCGATCAAACTTTTATGTTTGCTTCCGGCCTGCTTTCAGTAAGAGAATTTTTTGCACAATTATATGCTGATCCGAATATTGAAAATGAACCCAATAGTTCAGGCCGGCAAATGGTTAGCCATTTTGCCACCTCTAATTATAATAAAAATGGGGAATGGAGAAACCTGGCTTCTTTAAAAAATATTGCAGCGGATATGGCGCCAACTGCCGGCCAGATGCCCAGGAGCATTGGACTTGCCTTAGCTTCAAAATTATTCCGGAAATCCCCTGTTTTGCAAAATTTTTCCACCTTATCAGATAGGGGCAACGAAATTTGTTTTACAACCATTGGAGATGCTTCAACCAGTGAAGGGCATTTCTGGGAAACCATCAATGCTGCCGGCGTTTTACAGGTTCCCCTGGCGATTTTTGTTTGGGATGATGGCTATGGGATTTCTGTCCCCAAAAAATACCAGACAACCAAGGGCTCTATTTCTGAAGCCCTGAAAGGATTTCAAAAAAAAGAAGGCACTAATGGGTTAGATATTTATAAAGCAAAAGGCTGGGATTATGATAGCCTTTGCCAGGTATTTGAACATGGATTACGAAAAGTGCGCGAAACCCATACACCGGCTGTATTTCATATAGAGGAACTCACGCAACCACAGGGCCATTCCACTTCGGGCAGCCATGAGCGTTATAAAGATGAGGAGCGGCTGGAATGGGAGAAAGGATGGGATTGTTTGGTGAAAATGAAAGAATGGATCCTTTCCAATAATATAGCCGGGAAAGAAGATTTACAAACTATAGAAACCAATGCAAAAACTTTTGTTCGGGAAGAAAAGAATATTGCCTGGACAAATTATCTCGCGCCAATACGAGAAGAAGTTGAAAAAGCATCCGGCTTGATCCAGGCCATGACGGTTAATGATATGGACCTGTATAACAGCCTTCAAAATATCGCAAAAGAACTTTCAACAAATAAAGAAGCTTTGCGAAGAGATGTTTTACATGCTTTATCAACCGCTATTCAACTGACTGAAAACAGTGGCCAAAATACAGCACTTAAAAATTATTACGATTCTTTGCGCAGTAAGAATAAGGAATTATTTAATTCAAATTTGTTTGATGAAAGTCAGAAAAGTGCTTTGAAAAAAACTGCGGTTCCACCTGTTTTTACAGATGATATAATGATCAATGGTTTTGAAGTGCTGAATAAATATTTTGAAGAATTATTTATTCAAAATCCCAGGGTTGTTGCATTTGGAGAAGATGTTGGATTTATAGGGGATGTCAACCAGGGCTTTGCAGGTTTACAGCAAAAATTTGGAGAAGAAAGAATTTTCGATAGTGGCATCCGGGAACTCACTATCATGGGACAAGGTATTGGCCTTGCTCTTCGTGGTTTACGGCCAATCGCAGAAATACAGTACCTGGATTATTTATTATATGGCTTGCAACCTTTATCAGATGACGTATCTACTTTGCAATTCCGTACGAATGGGAAACAGGCTTGCCCATTGATCGTGCGTACACGTGGCCACCGGTTGGAAGGTATCTGGCATAGTGGTTCACCCATGGGAATGATCATTAATGCGCTGCGCGGAATGCGGATTTGTGTACCCAGGAATATGGTTCAGGCAGCCGGCATGTATAATACGTTACTGTCCAGTAATGATCCGGGTTTAGTTATTGAATGCCTGAATGGATATCGCCTGAAGGAAAAATTGCCTTCCAATTTATTGGAATTTTCTACACCTTTAGGTATACCGGAAATTTTACGCGAAGGGGAAGATGTTACGATCGTTTCTTATGGTTCTACCCTGCGCATTATCGAAGAAGCATTGAACCAGCCTGCATTGAAAAATACCAGTTGTGAATTGATCGATGTTCAAACCTTATTGCCTTTCGACATTCATCATTCAATTGTGCAATCTTTAAAAAAGACAAGCCGGATCATATTTATTGATGAAGATGTGCCGGGTGGCGCAACAGCATATATGTTTCAACAGGTAATGGAAATTCAGGGTGGTTATAAATTGCTGGATGCCGCTCCTAAAACGCTTTCCGGGCAGGCACACAGGCCGGCTTATGGAAGTGATGGAGATTATTTCAGTAAACCAAATGTAGAGTCCATAACAGAAGCCATTCTTTCCCTGGCGAAGGAATAAAGATGATTTTATGAAGCTATAATTTGCCTGGCCCATTCCAGTACTATTTTTAATTCTTCCTCAAGGCTGAGGTTTGAATTATCCAATTCGCGTGCATCTTCAGCTTTGCGCAATGGACTGACTTCCCGATGGCTATCCATGAAATCTCTTTGTTCAATATTTCTCCTGACTTCTTCAAAAGTAATTTCCGGCGATTTGTCTTTCAATTCTGCGAAGCGACGATGCACCCTGGTATCCATATCGGCTGTAAGAAAAATTTTTAGTTCGGCATTGGGAAAAACAGTTGTACCAATATCCCGGCCGTCCATCACTATTCCTTTTTGCGTGCCCATTTTTCTTTGCTGATTTACAGCAAACTCACGTACGGCACCGATGGCTGCGACTTCACTTACCTGTTCACTTACGCGCATTTGCCTGATCAGTATTTCTACATTTTCACCATTTAAAAGCATATCACTTTTTTTGGTGCCAGGCGTTTTTAAAAAGGTTAGATCAATTTCATGTAAAGCTATTTCTACTTCATGTGCTTTTTGAATATCCGTATTTTTACGAATAAAATAAAGTGTGATGGCCCTGTACATGGCTCCACTGTCAATAAAAATATAATTCAATGCCTGTGCCAGTTCCAGGGCTAATGTACTTTTTCCACAGGAGGAATAGCCATCAATTGTGATGATAATTTTTTTCTCTTTCATTTATAAAAAAAACAAAAATACTCAAAAAAAAACTGCCTTCATTTGAAGACAGTTCCTGTTGTGTATTTCTGATTATTGTGCAACAACTTCAACACCCGGATGCTTTGATACATCGAAAACAAATTTACTGTCCGGTAGAGAAGCATTTGTATTGATGTTTGAAAGCGCAAACTCAATGGTATTATCAGATTTATCTAAAATACGCGCCTTCGTGATGAGGTTTTTGGATTTGTTTACAAAGATATTTACCTGCTTAAAATTCTTTCTTTTATCAACAGGTATTAATTGTATCTCATAGGAATCGCCAGCAGATGACATAAGTTTATAGGTAAAATCCTTATCGTAAAAATCGGAAAGGAATTTTTGTGGAGTTAATGAATTGTCATCGCTTGCATCCACATCCTGAACGGTTACTTCATCATCACCGTTATAATTCCAGGTTTTTGAACCATTTGAAAAAATTTCATTGCCTGCTTGTTTGATATAAAACTTGTTCCCTTTTACATACAGCGTTCCATTGACAGTTCCTTTTTTATTTTTATTCCTGTCTGTGGTTGTATACGTAAAGGATGCGCTTAATGCAGGGATTGATTTTATTGTAGTGCTTACCTTGTCCAGAACTTTTTTGGCATTTGGATCATTTTGCCCAAAACTGGTGTAAGAGAGACTGATCGCAGAAATGACCAATATACTTGTAATAATTTTCTTCATTTTCTATTGTTTTATTTTTTGAACATTATTAATCATATTGGTTTATTCAATTTTGTTGCCCAAAACCTTGTTTTATGAATAAAGTGACTGTTTTTATAATATTATTAACTGATTTTCATAAGATTAGAAATTAATGCAGACTAATTTGCCCAAATATCTTAATTTTGCACACTTTATGAAAATTTTCCTTCAAATTTTTGTGGCTGTCTTTTTTCTTGCATCCTGTTCAAATTCTGTAAAACTGGGAAAAGTTTTAAAGAATAAGGATAAAGAATATAAATTGAAAATGGCTGAGCAGTTTTATGCTCAAAAGAAATATTACCAGGCGCAAACTGTATATGAAGATATTCTTCCTTTGTATAAAGGTGATACACGCTATGAAGACATGTTTTATAAATATGCATACAGTATTTACAACCAGGGATTTTATTTAAATGCCAGTGATCTTTTTAAAACCTATACAGAAAATTTTCCAAACAGTAACCGGTTGGAAGAACTGGAATATATGCGGGCTTACGCATTTTATAAATTATCGCCCAAAGTA
Source organism: Chitinophagaceae bacterium (assembly GCA_049289155.1). Lineage (GTDB taxonomy): Bacteria > Bacteroidota > Bacteroidia > Chitinophagales > Chitinophagaceae > JAFDXJ01. The sequence continues at coordinate 12,695 of JBAQJB010000003.1, read as the reverse complement.
GAACTTGACCAGACAAATACGTATAAAGCCATGTCACTCATGCAGGCATTTATAAATACGCACCAGCAGTCCCCCCGTACTAAAGATGCAGCGGATATTATTGACCTTTGTCGCGAAAAGCTTGAATTGAAAGATTATAAAAGCGCTACTTTATATTATGACCTGGGTTATTTTAAAGCCGCTGCCATTTCTTTTACTACCTTACTCAGCAATTACCCGGATTCAAAAGTTGGAGACCAGTACGAGATTGATGTTATCAGGTCCTATTTTAAATATGCCGAAAACAGTTATCCAATCAGGCAGGTAGAACGATTTGAAAAAGTTATTTCAGAAGCTTCGGAATTTAAAGACAGATTCCCGGGAAGCCAATTAGCTGCCCAGGCGGAAGATTTTAAAGTCCAATCACAAAATAAAATAAATCAATTACAAAATGAACAAACTAAGACGGCAATCAAGCAGTAATACTTCGAGTGTTATTGAAGCGAAGAACCTGGCTGATATAAAGGATAAAACCGGGAACTTATATGAATCTATAAATATCATAGCGAAGCGTTCCAACCAGATCAATATTTCTGTTAAGGAAGAATTGCATAATAAACTGGAAGAATTTGCCAGCCATACAGATACCCTGGAAGAAATCCATGAAAATAAAGAGCAAATCGAAATTTCCAAAGCGTATGAAAAAATGCCCAACCCGGCGATTTTAGCGACACAGGAATTCATGGAAGACAAAATATATTACCGGAAAAATGATGATGACCTTTTCCGTTAATTGGATATGCTTTAATTTTTAAAAATATTCAAACGGCAGTTCTACTGTCGTTTTTTTATTACTTTTAATCAATTTATTAAAGACATTGATTGAAATGCTGAAAGGTAAAAAAGTTTTAATAGGTATAACGGGAAGCATTGCGGCTTATAAAATTATTTTATTGGTCCGTATGCTGATGAAAGAAGGCGCAACAATAAAAATAGTAATGACGCCAGCTTCGGAAAATTTTGTTTCACCTCTTGTTTTATCCACACTTATTCAGGATAAAGTAGCCATTGATTTTTTCAGTGAAAATACATGGGCAAACCATGTAATGCTGGGCCGTTGGGCGGATGTATTTTTGATTGCCCCGCTTAGTGTAAATACACTTTCCAAAATGGCGAATGGCCAATGTGATAATTTATTATTGGCTGTGTATTTATCGGCTACATGCCCTGTTGTTGTTGCACCTGGCATGGATGAAGATATGTGGCTTCACCCGGCAACCCGTAAAAATATTGAGACAATATTATCCTATGGAAATTTCCTTATACCGGTAGAAAAAGGTTTTCTTGCCAGTGGCCTGCAAGGGGAAGGCCGGATGGCCGAGCCGGAAAATATTCTTTCATACCTGAAGGAAAATTTTTTTAGGAAAAAAAAACTGGATGGGAAAAAAGTGCTCATAACTGCCGGCCCTACATACGAGGCAATAGATCCTGTGCGTTTTATAGGTAATCATTCATCCGGGAAAATGGGTTATGCACTGGCAGATACATTATATGAAAATGGGGCGGAAGTGACGCTTGTTTCAGGGCCTGTGCAAATTCATACAACCTATAAGGGCATTAATGTGATTTCCCTTCAAACCGCTGCTGAAATGTATAATGCATGTACTGATCTTTTTGAAAATATGGACATTGCTGTGATGTGTGCGGCTGTAGCCGATTTTAAACCGGCATCTGTAAGCAAGGAAAAAATAAAGAAAAAAAATGAGGATATGCAATTGCAGTTAACTCCTACAGAAGATATTTTAAAATCACTGGGAAAAATTAAAAAGCCCGGCCAGTTCCTCATTGGATTTGCACTTGAAACCGAACATGAAAAAGCAAATGCATTTAAAAAGTTATCTGTAAAAAATGCAGACCTGGTTATATTGAATTCCCTGCGTGATGCAGGTGCGGGTTTTGGAACAGATACGAATGTTGTAACAGTAATTGATACATTTGGCGAAGAAATTTTAATTCCGCTTGCATCAAAAAAAGAAGTAGCAGAGAAAATTACACAAATCATTATACAAAAAATACATGCTTAAGAAAATTATTGCATTTTTATTTATTTCATTTACTTTCCATACGGCTCAGTCACAGGAGTTACAGGCAAGAGTGAGTGTACTGGCACAACAGGTTGGAACATCCGTGAACCCAAAGATTTTTACAACGTTGCAAACACAATTGAACGACCTGATCAATAACAGGCGCTGGAGTAAATTCACATTTCAGCCACAGGAAAAAATTCAATGCAGTTTTTTGCTCAACATAACAAGTATCGTAGAGGATAATGTATTTAAAGCCACGCTCACTATACAAGCTGCAAGGCCTGTTTATAATGCTTCTTATCAATCTGCATTAATGAATTACCAGGATGCCGATCTTACTTTTAAATATATAGAATACCAACCGGTAGAATTCAATGAGAACCGGGTGCAGGGAACGGATCCTTTAAGCGGAAACCTTACAGCTACCATTGCCTTTTACATCTATACGATCCTGGGCCTCGACTTTGATTCATTTTCTCCAAAAGGTGGACAGGCATTTTATCAATCCGCACAGAATATTGTAACAAATGCACCCGACTCAAGAAATATCAGCGGCTGGAAATCTTTTGATGGAAGCAGGAACAGGTATTGGCTTTCCTCGAATTTAAATGATGTCAAATACAATATCATTCATGATATATTGTATACATATTACCGTTCTGGGTTAGACTATTTATATTCAGATGAAATTACTGCAAGGGATAAGATATTAGATGCGCTCACAAAATTGCAAAGCTTCACCAGGGAAAATCCCGGCACCATGATCCCTTCATTTTTTATACAAAACAGGTCTGATGAATTGGTAGGTATTTTTGCAAAAGCGGATCCGCTGACAAAAGCAAAAGCGCTGCAACTCTTGTTGCAACTGGATATTGGAAACAGTGATAAATATAATGCAGCCCTGAAATAATGAAATTTTTAATCTTTATTTTATTCATTGGTTTTCTAAGCTCCTGCCATTCTGATCAACCAGGAAAAGCAAATGTTTTGCCCGTGGATAGCATGAAAGTAATCGTATGGGATTTGATGCAGGGCGGTGAATTAGCTTCAATTCAATATCCCGGTTATAAAGATAGTTTCAATAAAAAATCAATGCAATTGTTTGAAAAAATACTGGCCAGCCATGGCCTTGATAAAAATACATTTTTCAACAGCTTTGATTATTATGGCCAGCATCCTGATGAAAATAAAATTTTATTTGACTCCATCCAGGCTTTTGCAAACCGGCAACGTATCATTATTTATGATGAAGTAAAATAATCTTTACCTTTCATCACCACGATATTTTTCTTTTATGATCTTATTGATCAAATTGGAAATTTCTTCTGCCTGGTTGATGATCATTAAATGAGAACCTCCTTTTATTTCATAATCCCAATGCACATTTTTGTGCGGGATAATTTTATCGGAAGTGCCGTGAATATTAATACTGTTCTGAGGTGAAATTTTATTCTTCCAATCTATCATCGAACCGAGAGCCCAGTTGTTAAATGCCATATCACTTTTTTCTATGATCTTTTTGTAAATCTTTTTTGTTGCAGGTGTATCAGCACCAAACAATGCCGACAAATGCTGCATGACCCATTTTTGCAATTTTTCCGGGGCCCATTTATAAACCGGAAAATATTTTCCCCAGCCAAAGGTGACCGGAAATTCACTTTTTACTTTCACAGAAGAAACCAGGATGGCTAATATACCGGGAAATTTTTTAGCGATCTCTGTAGCTAACATACCGCCGAAAGACATACCGATAATTATTCCGTCACCTGGTATATATTCATTTTTAAATCGAATTGCATAAGCTTCTAATGATTCATTTTTTAAAGGTTCGATCCAGTTTAAAAAAACCGTTGTTGCATTTTTTATTTTTAAAAACTGGAAAACTGTTTCATCAGCACCCAGGCCGGAAATATAGTAGACTTTCATTAGAGGTTTTCCTTATTGCTGTTTAAATCATACAGAACTATTGTGCAGACTGAAATAAAAATAAAAATAAAAAAAATCCCGCATAAGCGGGATTAAAAATTATCCTGGTTTATGTATTTATTTTATTTGCCGGGCATTGGTAGAACCGGTGGCATAGATAATACAGTAGGTTTTACATCTACAACCACTACATCAAAAACCAAATTTGAAAACGCAGGTATTGGGCCTGATGGCTGTTCGCCATAACCCAAAAATGCGGGTATGATGATTTTACCTTTACCGCCTTTTCCAAAATAAGTAATTCCCTCCTGTATGCCTTCTACCATTGGCCTTGGACCGGCTGGTACACTCACCTCCAGTAACGTAGTATCACCCTTGGAAGGATCCGTATTTGAATCAAATTCAAATCCATTGCTCTGCAGGGAGCCTTTATATTTCACACTGGCAGTTTTTCCGGAATCTGCTTTATTATTCATATCGCCCGGGTTTTCAATGTAAACGAAAGCGCCGCTTTTTGTTTTTTGTACATTTTTCCAGCCTTGTTTTACTACATAATCTTCCGCACTTTTTATTTCTCTTTGTCTTTCGGTTTCTAATTCCTGGTCGTAAGCAGCTTTAATTTCAGCTTCCGTATTATAAGAAGCGAGTACTTTCATTTTGCAAATGATATTCCTGTTGCTGGCAAATACGCTATCATATTTCTCAATCGCTTTCCTTTTTACAAGGGTATCAATACTGAGTACTACAATAACACTATCCCCTACTTTACACATTGGCAATATTTCCATAAAAGAATATTCAGCGCCTTTGGATGTATCAATTTTCATGAACCCTGGAATTTTACCCCATGTTGTATTTAATACGGTATCATGGTATTCCGGGATACTGAATTCTATATTCACTTTTACAAATTTCCCGGGCTCCAGTTTGGCGCCCTCTTTTGAGGGGAAAATTTTATAAGCAAGCCCCGTTTCGGTTTTGTCGTAATTTACTTTGCAGGAAGCCATCAATACGATAGCCATAACTGCAAGCATCATTTTTTTCATTTGATTTTTTTTGATTTAAAATTATTGTAATTGATCCTGGTATTCTCTCAAAACTTTTTTAAAAACTGATATATTTTCCTGCAGGCTGTTTATGCTTTTGCCGCCGGAAGCATTCATATGCCCACCACCATTAAAATGTTCGCGGGCAAATTTATTTACATCAAAATTTCCTTTACTGCGAAAACTCCACTTTCTTTCTTCTTTCCTGTCTATCAGCAGTGCACCGAAACGTATACCCTGTATAGTCAGCATATAGTTTACAAGCCCTTCAGTATCACCGGTCTTTATATTGTACTTGATCACATCAGACCCGGGAATGGCCATCAGTGCAGTATTCATTTCATACATTACTTCAAGCCGGTTAAGCAATGCGTTTCCTATAAAACGTAACCTGTTTTCAGAAAAGTTATCAAATAAATTTTCAAAAATTTCTGAATGATTAATTCCCAGGTCCATCAGGTGTGCGACAACTCTGTGCACGTGTGCTGTGGCTGAAGGAAAACGAAATGACCCTGTATCTGTGAGTAAGCCGGTATAAATACAAGTGGCCATATTTTTATCCAATGCTGTGGAAAAAGGCGAAGCGACTATAAAATCGTAAATCATTTCACAGGTTGAACTTTTATATACATTGCTTTCGCCAAACGTAAAAGCTGACTCCTGTGGTTGCTGATGATGATCAATTAAAACTTTGATACACTGCAAATCAGTGAGCGGCTTTTCCATGTCTTTTGTACGATGCAGGACATTGAAATCCAGGCAAAATACAATTTCTGCTTCATGTAAAACATGATTTGCTTTTTCTTTATCAGATTCGAAGTCCATGACGTCATCTGCACCCGGCATCCAGTTTAAAAAGTCTGCCCAGTTGGTAGGTGAGATCACAGTTGCCTTATGCCCTAATGCTAATAAGAAGTGATACAATCCCAAAGAAGCGCCCATGGCATCGCCATCCGGCTTTTGATGTGCCGTGATAACAATTTTTTTAGGTTCTTTTAAAAAAGGATAAATGCCTTGAATGGGTTGCATAATCTGAATGTGCGCAAAATTGCTGTTTTCAGCCCATACGCACAAATCATTTTAAAACTATTTACGGGTATATTTCTTTTTTTGTTGTTAAACTTTAATCATGAACTTCTTGTAATTGCAATGAATCCACTTAGTTTTGCGCCAAATTTTAAAAATGACGAACAGGACATTCACAATGATAAAACCGGATGCAACATCCAAAGGTTTTACAGGGGCAATACTAGACAGGATCATCAAAAACGGTTTTTCCATTAAAGCCATGAAATGGACTAAGCTTACACATGAGCAGGCAGGGAAGTTTTATGAAGTACATAAAGAAAGGCCTTTTTATGGTGAATTAGTTGATTTTATGAGCAGTGGCCCCATCGTTGCGGCTATTCTGGAAAATGAGAATGCAGTCGCAGCTTTCAGGGATTTGATTGGCGCAACAAATCCGGCAAATGCAGCCGAAGGAACTATTCGTAAAGATTTCGCAGCATCTATGGGAGAAAATGCTGTCCATGGCAGCGATAGTGATGACAATGCAGCTATTGAAGGAAATTTTTTCTTTAGCGAACTGGATAGATTCTAAAACTTTTCAATTATTTTTTAGATACATCTTTTTATTTCCCGGTATACGAAATTCTATAAATCGTTCCCTGCACATCATCGCTCACATAGAGTGATCCATCCGGACCCAGCGCTAATCCGCATGGGCGATGTTGTGCATCACCGGGGTTTTTCACTTCTTTTTCCCCGGCAAAATTATCTGCGAAAATTTCCCATTCAGAAGTTGCTTTGCCATTTATGAATGGCTGAAATGCAACCAGGAAACCCTTTTGAGGTAATGGTGCCCTGTTCCATGATCCATGAAATGCAATAAAAGCTCCGTTGATATATTTTTCGGGAAATTGCTTGCCACTATAAAATAATAAACCATTGGGCGCCATATGTGCCGGATAAGAAGCTGCAGGATCTATGGCTTTCTCACCACCTATCTTTTTCCCATCACCACCATATTCGGGGCTAATCATTTTTTTATGTGCCAAGCCATCATAATATATATAAGGCCAGCCGCAATCCGCACCGGGCGTGATTGCATATAAACATTCAGCAGGCAATTCAGCACTTTGTTTTTCTGTAAAAATACCTGGAAACAAATCATGGAGCTGGTCGCGGCCATGTTGCATCACATATAATTGATTGGCCTGTTTGTTCCAGTCGAGTCCGACAACATTTCTTAAACCCGTTGCATACCTGATTCCCTGTGGGTAAGATTGGTTCAACTGACTTGTTTTAAACTGCCATATACCGCCGGCTCTTTCCAGGATCGGGCAGGGTTTGAGGCCTTTTGAATTTTTACTGCGGTCATCTTCCTGGCAGGAATTGGAATAAGCTCCAATGTTTACATAAATATGCCCGCTATCATCCAGTGTAATAGACTTCGAAGAATGTTGATTACGGCTTTCAAGACCGGTAACTATTTTTTCTGGTTTATCAGGAGCTATTACTTCAAAATTTTTATTTAATGCATACCTGAAAATTTCCTCATCTGAAGAAGCATAGAGATACCCATCTTTAATAGCAATGCCCGTGCCTCCATAATTTCCAAATCCTTTTTGGATATATGTATTTTCGCTACCAAGTTTTTGCAGGAAAATAATACCATTTCCATTTTTAGGGGTTAATAATTTTATATAAATATTTCCATTAGGTGCTATCGCGATGTGTCGGGCATTCCCAATTTTATCGGCAATAATTGTGGCTGTGAAACCAGTTGGTAAGATAAGCCCGGATGCATTTTTAACAACACTATCTTTTATTGCAGTTGTATCTTCTGTTTTAGTGGAAGTGTCAATACCTGAACCGCAGGAAAAAATTGTGATTAGCGTTAATAAAAAAAATACAAAGGGCATCAGTAAGTTTTTTTTCATAATAGTTTATTTTATAACATTCATTTTTTTTCTTTAAAAATTTTCATTCATATCCTGCCAAAGCTTCTATAAAAGCATTTATTTCTTTCTCCGAACCGATAGAAACACGCAGGCAATTTTCGTAAAATTTTTCTTTGGATAAATCATATACTGCAATGTGATGTTGTTTTAAAATTGTATTAACTTTTTCCGCATCGCGGAATTTGATCAATAAAAAATTCGCATCAGATGGAAAAATATTTTCAATATAAGGTAAATGCTGCAATTCTTTTACCAATGCATTTCGCATGGCAACAATTGCTTTTATATTTGTATTCATTTCATCCACTTTTGGTAAAGCAGCCTGCACAATTTCTATGGCTGGTTTTTGAATTCGGTTACCAAAAGGCATTGCTTCCAGGACTGATATGATTTCCTGTGATGCAAAAGCCATTTCAATCTCGAGTCCTGCCAAACCCCATGCATAATTGAAATCCTGGCAGATAACCAGGTTTGGATATTCATTTAATCCAGGCAGGAATGAACGGTGTTTTGAAAAATTAATAAAGCATTCATCCAGCACCAGTAAAGCAGGAAAATTATTTAGAATTGTTTCAATATCGTCATGCAGCATATTATTGCCAGTATAATGATTGGGTGAAGCGATCCAGATGATCTTCGTTTTTTTGCTAACCACATTTTCCAAATGGATCATATCCAATTGTTGGTTGGCTGTTAATGGAATGGTTTGAAAATTGATACCATTAAATGTTGCCACTTCCAACAATTCTATCGGAACAGGTGAGCAAAAAATAATATTGTCTTCCGCCTCGCAAAAGCATCGAACGAAAGTATCGAAAAATGAAAATTGTCCTGCGGATATATATAAATTTTGAAGTGACGTTTTTTTTATAGCTGCTATGGCAGACTTTAAATGCATTACATCATCATCATTTGTGAAACGATTATACCATTTCAATGTGGGTGAGCCAATGCCATTTTCATTGGCTTGCAGCCGGATCTTACCAGTTAATGATTTATGTATTCCTGGTATTTTATTTTCCAGGAAACGCTTTGTGCGCTCGTTTACTAAAGGATGAAATGGCATGCTTAAAAGTACGGAAAAAAAAGGTTATGCGAAAACAGATCATTTCAATTTTACTCATAGCCCAAAAGCCTTTTCTTTTTTCCCCGGTAACTATAAAAAATGGACATTGCCGGACCAATTAAAAAATAAGACAAACCGGACAAGCCGGCACGGTCATCCGCAAGGACAAGTGATAATATAATAGATATTAAGCCTATCCCTATCATGACCACATTTTTATACAACCTGGATTTAGTATCGTATAGTTCCAGCGCATTTAAATCTAATAATTTCCTCTTTTTATAAGCATGTAAATACATGAAAAAGAAGAGCAGGTAAATAAATATAAAACCTATTCCATAGATCGTCATTAATTTCCCGATATCACCGCTTTCCATTATGAAGGGGGATTTCCCAACTCCATATATCTGGTCGCTGAATAAAAGGGTGAACAGAAATTTGAGTGGATACACATAAAATAAAACCAGGAAAATCAGTGTGCAGTTGAGAGCGATCGTTGTTGTGTCGTGCATACCATATTGCCTGAAAAAAACATTTTGTTCATACCAGATGATCATCAGGATAAGAAAACTGATTCCAAAAGCAAAAAATCCCCGCATGGTCACAAGCAGTTCTTCGAAACTTTTTGGTACTTCAAGTGATACGATCAGCAATGTTACAGCAAATGCAAAAACCGCGTCACTAAAAGCTTCTACACGCATTACTTCCTTACCCCTCAGGCGAAAAGAAGGGTTTTTAGTTTCCAGTTTTTTTCCTATTTCTTTCCGGAACATACATGTGATTGAAAATGAAAGATAATTTTTTTTTGGTAAAATATGTTTTTTCAAAAAAAAGCCAGGCATTTCTGCCTGGCATTGACAACTCATCTATCCCCCTCAAAAAAGATTTGTCGTCAAACAAAAAAACCGGGAACACAACTATTTTTTTTGCACTGTTTTTGAAATTTTAAGATTGATGCCAAATGTTTGTATGCGCAAATCTCCCAGGCCAATCCCACTTAAGGGTAATTGGTAATAAGGTTCTACACTCATTTTCCAATCCTTTCCCAAATTTTCTCTAAAACCAACTCCTATGGATAAATTGGAAAATAAATTATCAGATCCTCTTTTATAAGATCTTGCAAGTACATCGAAGTTTTCATTGCCAGTCAATTTATAATTATACGATTCGCTGTGAATCACATTGGTTATAAGATTTGCAGATACAAAGAAGTTTGAAGATTTTGTTGAATTAAAATGATAGATCACATTTAATGGAACCTGGGTAATATTAGCAGCGCCGTCCAGGCTAATAATGCTTGTGCCTTCCGGCAGTTTGACGATATTGGAATTAAATTCACTGCCGTTCGCTTTAAAATATTTTTTGACAAATAAAACACCTGTTTCGATTTCAATATTTTTATTGACAGTATATCCTAATAACATACCCAATGAATAACCAGATTTTGGAATAGATTGTTGTTTGACAGAAGAAAAAGAAGGGCCTGCAGCAATTGCCAGGTAAAAACGTTCCTTTGTTTTAGATTTAATAACAGATCGGTCAGGACTATTATTTTCAATGATCGCATTATCATTTTCAGTAGTCATTAAATCATTTTCTTTATTGTCTGTTGGTATTACATTTATTGGTGTTCCGGAATCTACAATTTTAAGTGTGCTCCTATTTGCACGAAGCATATTCGCATTATTAAGCGCCATTATATTACCTGCAACAAAAGGCAGGTATTGGTTCACCTGATCAACATCATGTAAAACCATGACTTCATTTTCCTGTAAAGATTCACGGGCCGTAGTGAAATTTTGTTGATTGGCGGGATTGCTTTTTTTAGTATCAATATTTTCGCGTAATTCTTTTGAAATGACTGCTTCGTTATTTTGAACAGGTGGTAATCCAGGGCTAACAGGTTTTTCCATTGCTTTTTGCGGCGCTTGTAAAGCATTATTTGTATGTTCAGCACTACCACTTCCGGTGTTATTATAATGATTTGCCATCCAAATTCCAGCAGGTATCAACAGCAGCAATAAAAGCCAGGCGTAGCGCCAGTTCTTATTTTGAGAGGATTTCGCAAAGACTGGTTGCGGTACATTTTCCGGCGATTGTATTCTCCCTAAAACTTCCTGCCAATTGGCATTACCTGTATTCAGCGGATAATTCTCACCGGCATTTTTGAATACATCGTCACTATATTGTTTATTATCGTCCATTTTTATTTTTCAATTTCACTAAAATCTTTTTGCAAAAATTTTTGCAATGAGTGCCTGGCCTTAGATAAACTTGATTTGGATGTGCCAACTGAGATACCCAATGTATCCGCAATTTCCTGGTGTGAAAATCCATCAATTACGTACAGGTTAAAAACTGAGCGGTATGATGGGGGCAACATTTTAATATAACAAATCAACTCTTTATATAAAACCCGCATGTCTGACGTTTCCCCGGTTTCTTTGGCTTCCCAAACATAATCCGGGATATCCAGCGGAACCTGTTTGTTTTTTCTTTTCCTCAATTCATCTATGGCTGTATTGGCAATGATCCTTTTTATCCAACCAAGTAACATATGTTCTTCCTGGCTTTCATTGGAGGATTTAAAGCCATGAATGTTTTTAAAAACCTTTACAAATCCATCATTTGTAATATCAGTAGCCAATTCATAATCGAAAACATACCTGAAAGCCACTTTTAAAGCATAGCCATAAAACTTTTCATAAAGCAGTTTTTGGCTATTATGATCATTTCTTTTACAATCCTCGATTATTTCATGGAGTTTGTTCAAGCCTTTTTTATGAAGGATGATAAAAATATACGTAGAAAAAGCAGGCCGGTTGCCTCTTTACAAATTTAGTTTTTTTCTGCTATAAAACACAGCTTGCCTTATTTTTTATTCTGCCACAAAACTGGTACTATTTTGGTAATAGGAACACTTTACAATTAATTATGAAAAAGATCATCATTCTACTTTGCATCATCTCGTTTCCCGCCGCACGGATATTTGCCCAAAAAATTGACAGTATTTATTTTCACTTATATACCGACAGCCTGAAAAAAGGCGTGCATAATTATATAAATGTTGATGGGAAAATGGAAACCGGACGTTTTATGCCGCTGGACAACAGGCAAATTATTTTTTGGAGCGATGCCGGCACCTGGGAAGGCAATGACCTGGTGATTGACCGGGAATTTATGGGAGAAGCCATAAAAATAAAAGCTACACTTCGTGAAAATCCGGCTATCACAAATGAAATAGTCATCTATATTAAGAAAAAACCAGACCCGGATAAATTACCGCCATTATAGACAAACCTGACTTTTATTTTTTTACTTAGCGTTAGCATTCATCTAAAATGAAATATTTTTTAGAGAAATCCCATCTGCACAAGTTGAGTTTTCTTCATTCCCGGCAGCCTGTTCGTTTCACTTTTTATCATTTCCTTCAATAAATGATCAATACATTTGCGCATTAATTTTTTATGAAAAAACTGTTACCCACATTATGTTTTCTTGCCTTCCTGGCATGTAATAATAAGGACAATAATAATCTGCCACCTATCGTGGATAATAACAATCCTCCTCCCCCGTCAATCGCCTACCAGGTATTGAAAATTTACCCGCATGACACAGCATCTTATAC
>JBAQJB010000002.1:0-11050 GCA_049289155.1 Chitinophagaceae bacterium | reverse complement strand
CCGGTGATCACAAAAGATATTGAAAAGGCTTACCAGTTACATTTTCCCTATGAAAAATTAAATGAAATTATGCAAGTCATAAAATCCTGTAATGGCCGGATCATTCAACAGGAAAGCATGCTTTTTTGCAGCATGCAATTAATGATACCATGTATCCACCTATCTCAATTTTTAGATATGATGCGCGAGGTTCAGGGACTGGAAATGGAAAACATGAAATAATCCCGGAGTTGTTTTCAATTCATTCTACATTTTCATGATTAAATATCCAGTATATTTACAGAAAGAATATCCTCCATGAAAAAAATTTTCTACACTTTCCTGGCTTTCATGTTTTGTGCGGGCACTTTATTCGCACAAACGACCATTGGTGATTGTACCGTAGAATATTCTATATCTTCTGTGAATGGGAACAACAGCCTGGCTGGTGCCACGAAAATCTTTTATGTAAAAGGAAAATTATCCCGTACGGATATTCGCAGTACGAATTTTTCGCAGGCAATAATTTATAATAACGCAACAGGCAATGCCACCATTTTGAAAGAAGTTGGTAATGAAAAATATATTACACCATTAAATGCTGATCAGTGGAAAAAGGAAAATGAAATGTACCTCGGAATGTCTCTGAAAGAAACTACTGAAAGAAAAATCATCCTGGGGTATAATTGTATCAAGGCTGTGGTAACATTAAAAGATGGCAGTAGTTTTTCGTATTTTTTTACCAAAGATATCATTCCAACAGCGAGCGAAAATCCATATCAATTCAAAGATGCCGGTGGCTTTATACTCGCATATGAAGCCAAAGGGCCGGGAGGAAATAAGATCACGTTTAATGCCACCAAAATAAATTTTGACCCGGTACCTGCAAGCCTTTTTGATATTCCTTCATCGGGATACAGGCTTTTGCCTTATACAGGAAAATAATTTTTTATATTAACGGAAAGGAAGTGGAGCAGGCGTTTTGAATTTCGGTGCCTGCACTTTGTATTTATAAGGATATACATAAGTCGTATTTCCTTTTTGCAAACGTATCATACTTTCAAACTGTGCTGAAGTTCCATTGAACTGTGCAGATATTTCTTCAGAACCTTTAAATGAAAATTGTTTTAGGCTGGATGAACTAAAAGTTCCGCCGTAGTAGTTTTTTGGTGAGTAGCGGCCAAGATCTTTCAGGTTAAATTTACTGCCATCATCACCAATTTTGCCTGAGAATGCGCCAAAAGTCACACAGGCCAATCCCACGAGGAAGGCACTGAAGAAAATTTTATATGTATTGGTTCTTTTCACTCGTACAAAGATATAGTATTAATTCTTTCTTAACAAAACTTTATTGATAAACGGTTTATTTATATAAATGTTACATAAAATCGAGATATTAATAAAAAATGTAATAATTTTCCAAAACTGTTTGGAATAATTATGTATGAACACTCATCCAGGAAGGAAGACCAGGAGCTTGCAGAATTATTAAAGCAATACGATTCATTGCTTTCAGGGCGCCAACACGCATTTCTCGAAGAAGAATCTTTTGAAAAAATCATCAATTATTTTGATGAGAATGATGAATTCCCAAAAGCCCTGGAAGCTGCCGAAAATGGCCTGCTTTATTTTCCTTATTCAATTTTATTGCTGATCAAAAAAGCCGATTTACTCATTGCCATGCATGAATATAATGAAGCACTGGAAGTTTTAAATCACGAAGCATTATTCAGCGCTTATGATATCAATGTGTATATTTTAAAGACAGATGCTTTTCTTGCACTTGATGAACAGGAAAATGCGATCGAAGTCCTGGTGGAAGCTATCAATGTATTTGAAGGGGAAGAAAAAATTGAATTACTTTTTGAACTGGCCGATGTGTATGATGATTATGAATTGTTCGATAAAGTTTTTGATTGTCTTCAACTGATCCTGGAGCAGGAACCGGCCAATGAAGAGGCTTTATATAAAATTTGTTTCTGGACAGATTTTACAGGCAGGAATGAAGAGAGCATTCGGATTCACAGGGAAATTATAGAGGAGCTTCCATACAATGAACTGGCCTGGTTCAATCTTGGTACGGCTTACCAGGGTTTGAAATTGTATGAAAAAGCGATTGATGCTTACTTATATGCCATTGCGATTGATGAAAAATTTGATAGTGCCTACCGAAACCTTGGGGATGCGTATATGCGGATCCGGAATTTTAAGGAAGCTATTCAATGTTTGGAAAAAATGCTGGAATTAACCAGGCCCGAAGAAGTGATTTATGAAGCGATAGGACATTGTAAACATAAACTGAAAAATTTCGCTCAAGCCCGGTTTAATTACCGGAAAGCCTCTCATATCAACCCGGAAAATAACAGGCTGTATTATAAAATTGCGCTTACTTATATTCATGAAAAAAACTGGCAGCAGGCCATGAAGCCGCTTGAGACAGCACTGCGCATGTTGCCTTCTTCGACCGTGTATAATATGGCTGCAGGTGAATGTTGTATGGCATTGAAAAAAAATAAAGAAGCACTTCATTATTTCAGTATTGTAGTAAATAAAAGCCCGCGCAAAGTTTCAGGCTGGGAATCTTTGATCAATTGCCTGTATGTGTCCGGATTTTATGATGAAGCCGCGGAGCAATGCCTGGTCGCACTTATTGCCACAGGCCATAAATCATCCATTTATTATTTATACAGCGCGGTATTGTTTGCAGCCGGAAAATCCAAATCAGCCTTGCAACAATTGGAAACAGCCATCTCCCTTTCACCCAAAGGCCTGCGCAAATTTATTGATATGAATCCTGTGATCCTGCAGAATGCACAGGTGGTTGCCCTGCTGGCGCAAATGAAAAAACAAAAAACAAAAAAGCCAGGGAAACGAAAATGATTAGTATCATATAGTTTTTCCCCCGATTCATTTACTTTTGCACGCACAAAAACGAAAGATGAATAATTTTAATTTATCTCAATTACCACTGAGAAGTGAAAAGCCCAGGACAAATGGTTTGACCATGATCATGGATAAAGGCCTTAGCATTAATGAAGTGAATAATTTCCTGACCATCGCGCATCCGTATGTTGATATAGTCAAACTGGGTTTTGGAACTTCTGTTGTTACACCCAATCTCCGGGAAAAAATTGAAGCCTACCAGGCTTATGATATCCCTGTATATTTTGGGGGTACTTTATTCGAAGCATTTCTCATTCGTAACCAGTTTGATGATTATGTGCAAATGTGCAAAGACTATAATATACATTATATGGAAGTGAGTGATGGGTCCATCACCATTCCCCATTCGGAAAAATGTGGTTATATTGAAAAACTTACAAAAGTTGGAACGGTATTGAGTGAAGTGGGAAGTAAAGATGCCACGCATATAATACCGCCTTATATCTGGATAAAATTGATGAAAGCAGAACTGGAAGCCGGTTCTACATTTGTAATTGCGGAGGCACGAGAGGCCGGAAACGTTGGTATTTACAGGGGTACCGGTGAAGTGCGGGAAGGGTTGGTGCAGGAAATTCTCACAGAAATACCGGGTGATCGTATCATTTGGGAAGCGCCTAAAAAAGAACAACAACTTTATTTCCTGGAATTACTGGGCTGCAATGCCAATTTTGGAAATATCGCATCGAATGAACTGATCGCATTGGAAACGATGCGCATTGGTTTGAGAGGCGATACATTTCATTTGTATTTAGATAAGGATTCGAAATGAACATGTATGGACTTATCGGTTTTCCTTTAACCCATTCATATTCGGTAAAATATTTTACTGATTTTTTTACGCGGGAAAATATGCCTGCTGTTTTCAAAAATTTTCCCATTGAAAATATAGATCTTTTCCCGGAATTATTACGGGAAAATGCAACCTTGAAAGGGCTTGCTGTAACTATACCTTATAAAAAATCCATCATTCCTTTTTTAGAAAAAATTTCTCCCGGGGTTGAAGCAACGGGCGCCTGCAACTGCATTCAAATCCGGGATGGAAAATGCACCGGTTTTAATACAGATATTATTGGTTTTGAAAAATCTTTTATGCCGGCAGTTTTACCCGCAGATACAGATGCATTAATACTTGGCACCGGTGGCGCCGCCGCCGCGGCGGCATTTGTTTGTAAAAAAAATAAAAAATCTTTTTTATTTGTTTCAAGAACAAAAGCAGCAAATACGATCCTTTATGAAGAGATTGATGAGAAAATGATGCAGCAATATTCAATTATTATCAACGCCACACCTGCCGGCCAATTCCCGCAAGTGAATACTGCACCAAATATTCCCTATAATTTTATTACGCAAAAACATTATCTTTTTGATATGGTGTATAATCCCGGGGAAACGCAATTTTTAAAAAATGGATTAAGCCAGGGAGCACGAATAAAAAACGGCCATGAGATGTTGGAAATACAGGCAATGGAAAATTGGAGAATTTGGAATCAATAAAAATTTATTGTTAGTTGTTTGAAAAAATTAAATAGTATTCTTTAATTTTTCCATAGCAGCTTGTGGTAACAATTCTAATTTTTTTTCTGTATAATTATAACAAAGCATGCCAGTTTTAATTTTGGCCACAACCAGCTTTTCATTATTGCCTGTTTTTTCAAAAAGGTAGATTAAATCAAAACCATATTTATCAAAACCATTGGCAGCAATTGAAATAATTACGCGCTCTCCCTGGAATAATTCTTTTTTAAATTCAATAGCGGCATCCGACATGATGAGCGACACATTTTCCATGCGAAGTTCTGTATAACCCAGAAAAGCTAAATACCTGTAGCGCGCTTCATGCGCGAGGGATAAAAAAGTATCATTGCCCAAATGCCCGCCATAATTTAAATCCGTAATACGAATGTCTATTTCAGTGGTGAACTGAAATTTTTCCGGCACTTTTATTTTAACTCTATCCATGTTTTTCTTTTTGTAAAAAACCCAGTAACTGGTCCACTGCTTTCCGGCGATGGCTGAATGTATTTTTTTCATCCATATTCATTTCGCCAAAAGTTTTTTCACTGCCTTCCGGCATAAAAAGAGGGTCATATCCAAAACCCATATCTCCATTCGCGATCTCTACGATACGGCCCGCACAAGTACCTTCAAAAAAATATTCTTTTCCATCCAGGATCAAAGAAATGATGGTGGTAAAACTTGCCCGCCTGTTTTCTTTGCCAAACATTTCTTTGATTAATTTTTCTACGTTTTCGGAATCATTGGCGTCATCACCTGCATAGCGCGCACTATGCACGCCGGGCTCTCCAGCTAAGGCTTCCACAAATAGGCCTGTATCCTCGCTGAAACAATTTTTTTGCAGGCGTTTATAAATATAATGCGATTTAGCGGAAGCATTTTCTTTCAAAGTATCATAAGGTTCAGGAATAGTTTGATGAATACCCGCCTCATGCAGTGAGATAATATTAATAAATCCTTCCGCGCGGTTTCGTATCTCCTGCACCTTATGCGCATTATTGGTCGCAAAAATGATGTCCTGCATATTTATTTTTTTTAGTTATCTAAAAATATTTTTTTCAATGATGCCCATAATTTCTTTTTCGCCGCTTTGATATTTTCATCTCCTTCATTGTCATCTAATACAATTCCCGGCGCACATACATAAATGCATCCATCAAATTGCTGTACCTGGTAATGCGGAATGATAAATGGCAGGCCGATCTCTTTGGTTGTAATATCAAATAATAAAACTTTTTCGGGCAAAAAAGCGGGTTTTAATGCTTCAAAGGGAATTATTTTTTTACCCATATTCAAAATGGCTACTTCATCTTGTGTAAGTTTACATGCAGTAAGCATTTTCAAAAGCACGTTTTTCCGCCCTCCGGGCATGATTTCATCATTTATTTCTTTAACAATTATAAGGATTTTTTTATAATTTTTTCCCGGTATTTTCATTTCTTTTTTAGGCGGATTTTTGATTTCCACAAAAGATTTTTTTTCAGTAAATTGCGCATTGCTAATAGAATCCTTACCTGTTATGACCAGAGTGTTTTTAAAAAGAGCGGCAAGTACAAAAGGGGGTAATTTTTCAGTATAAGGCATGCGGTAAATATATTAACAACTGTTAGTTTTCAGTAATTTTTTCATTTCTTTGCATCAAATTTACGATTTATGATAGAAGCAGCAGACATTCAAATAACAAAAGTAAAAACGAGTAAATTAAAAGAACTCGACCTCAACAACGTTCCTTTTGGCAAGTATTTTACAGATCATATGCTGGAAGCGGATTATGAAAACGGGGAATGGAAAAATGTAGAAATAAAACCTTATCAACCGCTGTTGCTTCAACCTTCATTGGCTGTCTTTCATTATGGCCAGGCGATATTTGAAGGCATAAAAGCTTTTCGTGGAAAAGATGGTAAAGTGGCCATATTCAGGCCTTATGATAATTTTCATCGGTTTAATATTTCAGCACTCAGAATGAATATGCCGGAAATTCCCGAAGAAATTTTCATACAAGGGATTAAGCAACTGGTTAAACTGGATGAAAAATGGGTACCGGAAGGGAAAGACCATGCATTATATATTCGCCCGTTTATGATTGCAACCGATACCGTATTAGGTGTAAAACCTTCATTGTCTTATAAATTCCTTATTATTCTCAGTCCTTCCGGACCTTATTATTCCAGGCCAATGAAAATTGCAGTGGAAGAAAGGTATACACGCGCAGCACCCGGTGGCGTTGGATTTTCTAAAAATGCTGGTAACTATGGCGGAAGTATGCTGGCTGCTACAAAAGCAAGAGAAGAAGGGTACGACCAGGTTTTATGGACTGACGCATTTGAACATAAATGGTTGCAGGAAGTGGGTATGATGAATGTCTTTTTTGTGATCGATGGCAAAGCCATTACGCCTTCCCTCGAACAGGAAACTATATTGGCAGGAATCACCCGTGACAGCGTGATCGACCTGCTCCAGGAAATGAATATTCCCGTGGAGGAAAAAAGAATCAATATTGATGAAATTATGGGGGCATATAAAAATGGCACTTTGCAGGAAGTATTTGGCACCGGAACCGCAGCGACAATTGCTATGATCAGTGATATGAAATACCGGGATACCAATATGCATTTTGATGTGGACAATTGGAAAATAGCGCCTGCTATAAAAAAACAACTCATAGAAATTAAAGAAGGCGTGGTGGAGGATAAATTTGGCTGGATGGAATATGTTTAATATTTACATGGGAAAATGAACCCTTATATTTGGTAAATTTTAACCGGCTAGTCCATGTTTGCCAAAACTAAACATAAGGTATTTTTATTGCTGGACCCTGAAAAGGGAGGGACAGCTGCAGACCGTTTTGTAAACAGTTTTATCATTGGCCTTATCCTGCTCAATACTGTAGCAGTGATCCTGGAAACAGTTGAGCAAATTTATACGCCTTATAAAGAAATCTTTCGGCTGATAGATATATTTTCAGTTGTCATTTTTACCATTGAATATGTACTGCGTGTTTGGACGAGTACCTGTAACGAAAAATATAAACACCCTTTTTATGGAAGGATAAAATATATACTTTCTGTTGGTGGCATTATAGACCTCTTAGCCATTCTTCCTTTCTACCTGCCACTTTTTGGTGAATTCGATTTACGATTCCTGCGGCTATTGCGTTTATTAAGATTTTTCCGGTTCTTTAAACTGGGCAGATATATGAATGCGAAAGGTGTGATCGTAAATGTGATCCGTTCAAAAAGAGAAGAGTTAATTTTGAGTTTTCTGATGACCATGTTCCTGATCATTGTGGCATCATGCCTGATGTATTATGTAGAGCATGATGCACAACCCGGGAAATTTTCCAGCATCCCTGAAACGATCTCTGATGTCATTACTTTTATGACCGTGGGTTATGGTGATACATACCCGGTAACTGTTGTTGGTAAAATTTTGACCGATTGTATTTCATTGCTTGGCATTGGCATGTTTGCCTTGCCTGCGGGTATATTAGCTTCCGGTTTTACAACAGAATTTAAAAAGTTTAAAAAGGTAAAAAACGTTTGCCCGCATTGCGGAAAAGAGATATAAAAAAAGGACATTTCTTTTCAGAAACATCCTTCTCATAAAAAATAAGATGTAGTATTTACCTGATACTTGAGCGCAGCATCCAGGCCATTTTTTCATGTTCTTTCATGATGCCTGTAATAAAATCAGCGCTGCCGGCATCTTTATATTTTTCATCAAAATCGTCGATCATTTTACGCATTTCACGTATCAGGCCTTCATGGTCATCGGCCAGTGAGGCAAGCATTTTTTCTGAAACCATTTTATCGCCAGGTTGTTCTTTAATGGTTGATTCCGCCAGGAATTCTTTCATGCTGCCGTGGGCAAAATGGCCCAGTTTTCTCACGCGTTCAGCTACGGAATCGATGATGGTTTGCAACTGGTTGTATTGTTCATCCAGGAATAAATGCAATGCATGAAAGTCCCTGCCTTCAATATTCCAGTGAAAATTTAAAGTTTTTACATACAATACAAATTCATCTGAAAGGATCTTATTTAATTCCGAAGCAACTTTTTTTGTATTTGCCTGGCTGATGCCTGTATTCAGGGCATCTGATTTAACTGCCACATTTTTTGCCATAGTGTATATTTTAATTTAAGTAAAGATTTTTATGTCTTTCAAAGATAAAAAATATAAAGGGCATAACCGGGTTTGAAAAGTTAATAAAGAAAGCAGGATGGGAAATTTTTTGTTCGTTTTAATTTTAAATTTTTTGCGATGGCCATGCTCTGATTAGTGTTAGCGAAGGGTACTAAGGAGGCAGAAAAAACCAGGCTAAGCCAGGTTTAAGTGAAAAAGTTTAATAAATATTCAGCAATTAATCAAACCTGGTGTTTATAGCTTTGAAATCCAGAGAAAGCCTGGAATTTATTAAGCATCCGTAGAGTCCTTGCAGAACTCTACGGATAGCGGGGGTTTTTAAAAAATTTAAACTACCTTGTTATTATTATTACAATTCGATTTATTAATTAGAATTTTTGCAACCCTTGTTAAAAAAAATCGTATGCACTATTAAAAGCTTAGTTATGAATATTAATAAAATCATTTGCGTTCTTGTATTATCTGAGATTATATGTATGGCATGTAATAAAGCTGTAGATGCCCCAAAACCTGATTTGATCGTACAAGAGGGAACTGAAGAATTATTCTCAGATACGCTGGTTAATATGATTGGCTATTGGCAAAATGTTGTCTATTATTCAACAGACTCAACCGGACATCGCAATAATTATGATGCCATTCCAGACGAGCATTTTCATTTTCTGAATGCAGAAAATGCAGAATTTAAATCCGCATTTGTTGGGCCGCAATCCAAAGCGAAATACCTGGAAAAAAATCCCCGCAGTGTAACTTTATTCTATAAAATATATGGTACTTGTGGAGAATGCGGTGGCGATACGATTTATATTGATCAGCGTAAAACTACTTTGCCTTTAACCTTTGATAAAAATGGCCTTTGGGTTCTGGCTTTTGATAATGCCTTTGGTGGTAAAACCGTTTGGAAGTATCAGAGAAAAGAATGATCATCAGTTCATTCAATTTACCAGCTCTCCTTAGTGTTAGCGCAGCGCACTAAGGATGCAGAAAATCCAGGCTTATCCTGGTGTAAGAGAAAAAGATTATCGAATATTGAACATTCAATTTAACCTGGTCATTATAACTTTGAAGTCCAGGCAAAGCCTGGTATTTATTAAGCATCCGTAGAGTCCTTACAGAACTCTACGGATAGCGGGGCTTTCCAATATTTTTATTTATCTAACTTTTATTATATATATTTGAGTGTTGGCAGTGATTCTTTTGACACTTTTTTAAAATTAAATGTATCATTATGGGCTCACAATTAATTCAAGCAAAACTTTGGGGACAACAACCTAAAAATTGGGCTGACATTCAAGAGGAAACAGGTAAAGCAGGGTATGACTTTTTTTTGCAGTCAATATCAAGTGGAGTTGATTTAAAACTACTCGACGTGGGATGTGGGACAGGTTTCTTTTGTAAGATGGCAAGCGACAAAAGCTTTGCTGTGACTGGTCTTGACGCTACACCTGAATTTATAGACGAAGCAAAAAAACGATTGCCAAATGGTCATTTCATAGTTGGAGAAATGGAAGAACTTCCTTTCCCCGACAAATCATTTGACATTGTTTGCGGTTTTAATTCCTTTCAATATGCAGCGAATACGAGCAATGCTTTTGAAGAGGCAAAAAGAGTACTAAAAGATAATGGAAAAATCGTTGTAATGATTTGGGGTAACAAAGCAGATTGTGAAGCTGCAAGTTATCTAAAAGCAGTGGGTGATTTATTGCCGCCACCACCGCCCGGAGCGACTGGCCCTTTTGCATTATCTGAGAATGGATTTTTAGAAAGTATCCTGGAAAAAATTGGTTTTCGCGATATTGAAAGTAAAGATATTCCGGCAGTATGGGATTATGCGGATAAAGCAACGGCTTTGAAAGGTTTAATGTCCGCAGGCCCGGTAGCAAAAGCTATTGAAAATAATAGTTTTGATAAAGTAAATGATGCAATATCATTAGCCATTCAGCCATATATTCAAAGTGACGGACGTGTGGTGTATAAAAATAAAAACAGGGTAGTCATCGCAAAAAAATTAATTGTTGGCATTTTATGTTTATTAATTTCTTTAAACATGTACGCTCAAAAAAATAATTTGAAAATCCATTCCGCAGAAGTTGGATTTGGCGGTGCTTATGTAAAGAAAAACAATTTCGAAGCTGGTGGATTTTCTGTTGCTGCTGATCTAACAACTTCCATTGGAAAAAATCTCATTTCAACTTCCTTTTTAGCAGCACCAAAAACTAATATAATTTTTGGTTCCAGTTATAATTTCAATGAATTTAGAATACAATATGGAAGAGAATTAAGCCTAAATAATTGGATTAAACTGGAAGGGTTTGCAGGCGTAGGTTACTTCCATCAGGATCGTGTTAATTCACAAATTGAAAAAGACAATGCAATTTCTTTCCCTTTGAAATTTAATGCAAAATTTTATGTACAGGAAAATTTTGCAATTGGTCTTAACACAAATTATAGCTTTAACAGCATTAATAA
>JBAQJB010000001.1:0-50839 GCA_049289155.1 Chitinophagaceae bacterium | reverse complement strand
CTATAAAGCTTACTAAAATTTCCAAATTCAGGGGGAATTTTGCCACTTAATTTATTAAAAGATAGGATTAAAGCAGAGAGATTATTAGTATTATTTAACTCTTTAGGAAGGCTTCCATTTAAATTATTTCCACTTTGATACACAGCCGTTAACCTGTTATTTTCAACAGTCAGTCCATACCAACTTCCTAATGGTTTGGTGCTTAGCCAATTAGTATTAACAATCCAATTAGGGCCATCAGTGCTGTTATATAAGGCCACCATTGCAAGGGAATCATTTACGTCCACCTGTGCTTGAACACGATTTGCCCGGAGCAGTAGTATTGTTACGAACAGTAATAAGTAAGTGTAATTCTTTTTCATGTTGGTGCAGTTTAAATTTTAATAGTTAAAATTGTTTCGTTTGTACAGGGTTTAAAAATTCCTTAGCCCTTTATTTCTCAAAGCACAATTTAGCATTTTTTTTCATTTCATTAACTATTTCCATCATTGGGTTTAATTCATTTTAGAAACAAGGGTAAAGCATTAATACAAAAAAGAGGCTATCCGTTTTACCGGACAGCCTCTTCGACTTGAAAAAATTGTTACAAGAAATTTACATTGCTATTTGTTCATTCCTGCCTGAACCATTTTGGCATGCTCCAAATGTTGCTTGAAAATAGGCAGTGCAGATTGAAGTAAACTTTTGAGTTCTGCATTTGTTGCATCAGGGATTAATGTTCCTTCCACTAAAGCAATAGCTGCTTGATGGTAGGCTACTTCATTATCAATATATGCTTTGTCGAAATCTGCTCCTGTTTTAGAATTGAGCATTGCTTTTGTAGTCGTTGCACCGCTCAGTAAAGATTGAGTAGTTGCATTGTCCATTGGAGTAACATTCAATTTTTTTGCCAATGCAATTGCCTGGTCGTTCACTGACTGGTGGTCTTTAGCCATAGTTGCGGCAAATTTTAAGACATCTGCATTTTTGGATTTTTCTTTGGCGATTTTCGCGTAGTCAATATCAATCTGATCGGCTGTAACTGCGATAGAAGCAATTTCGGGATCAGTCAATTTTTGAGGTGCTGCAGGTGCGGTTGCTGTATCAATTGCCGGAGCAGTTGTAGTTGACGAATCTGTAGTTGCGGTGGTGGTATCACTGTTTGAGTTACAACTACTTATTATAAAAATAGCTGAAAATAAACAGACACCCATTTTGGAAATACTTAAAACCTTTTTCATTTTGTTTACGTGTTTAATGATGGAATGACTTTGCGATGCAATTTAATCAAATTACCGCGCATTTTTAATTAGAGTAGTAAAATCCGAAAAAGGTTACAATTTTTTTATAATAAATTTTTCTAATCTGAAGATAATAAGTAAATATTTAAATATTTTTCGGAAAGAGTAACAGGGCTGGCTCATTATGCCCAATTCAGGTTTTTAAACTTTTTTATTTTTTACTTCCACGATCTATTTCGACTTTCTGGTTTATAACTTTAATTGATTAAATTATTATCAATAAAATGTTTGAAATAAATTTGCATATTTCATCAAAATCGAAAAATATGACACTCGAAAAAATTTCTTCAACCATTGATGCAATCCAACCCATAGTAACCGCGCATGGCCAGGGCGAAAAATTTGTATTTCTTAAAAATGGCGATTCGCAAACGAATCTCACCCAATTTGCCTACGGAAAATTTCAACCCGGTGAAAGCAGTGAACAACATATACATGAAACGATGGAGGAATTTTTTTTCTTCCTGGCTGGAACGGGGGAATATCTCGTGAATGGAGAAACAATTTATCTAAAAAAAGGCGTTTTCCTGCGAATTCCCGCACAAATAGCGCATGAATTAAAGGCAACCGGGGATCAGCCACTTGAATTTATTTACTTTGGCGTAGCTACCCATTAGTCGGTATTTTTACCGATTTTTTTAAAAAAATTAGCATTTCTCTTAAAATCTTTGTAATATTGCTCCCCGGTTGATTGAACCGGTCCCCTTCAAACCTATGATTCTTTAAATTACAATGTAGAACTCCCATGGGTAAGAAATATTTTTTCTATTATCGTTTGTTCCTTTTTTTCGGGGATTATGCCATTATCAACACTGCATTTTTCCTGACTGTCCTGGTTAAAAGTTACTATTCAAAAGCAGCAGGTATTCACCTGCATATTGGTGATTTCTTATTTTTCAACTTTGCCTGGTTGCTTTCTACCATTGTGATGAACTTATATACGCACAATAACCTGCGCGTCATTGAAAGGACATTGCGCCAGACCATTAAAGCCGGCATCCTGCAATTCGTTATTTTCCTGGCTTATTTATACATCAGCAAAGAAACAGTTCCATTGCGTATTGTGCTTTATTGCTACAGCTTTTTCATTGTTTTCTTCATTATGAGCCGTATACTGGTTACCCATGTTTCAGAAGGCCTGATCGGGCGGGTCAACAAGAAAAAACCGGTAGCAATTCTCGGGCAAAATGATATGGGTAAAGAACTGGCTGAAATCTTTACCAGCAGGCGCAGCGATTATTCATTCCGCGGTTTTTTTGAAACAACGGATGATGGCGGTGGCCAGGCACTCCTACCCTTTAAACCCATTGAAAAATGCATCCAGTTTGCAGCCAATAATAATATTGAAGAAATTTTTTCAACCATTTTCCCAACAGATGAAAAATGGGAAGAACTGGCAGAATTGGCCGATCAGAAATGTGTGCGATTGAAATTTGTTTCCAAAGATATTACCCCTACCCGGCAAGGCATGGTCAATTATTTTAATGATTTTCCTGTAATAAGTATCCGGCGCGAACCATTGGAAGCTAAAGTGGAAAACCGGGCGAAAAAAAGATTCTTTGATGTAGTATTCAGTGGCCTCGTTACCATTTTTGTGTTGAGCTGGCTTATTCCAATTGTCGGCATTATTATAAAATTAAATTCAAAAGGACCGGTTTTCTTTTTACAAAATCGCCCCGGCAGAAATAACCAACTTTTTAAGATCTTCAAATTCCGCACAATGACCGTGACCGAAGGGGACGGTGAATTTAAACAAGCCACGAAAAATGATGCGCGCATCACTTCTGTTGGCCGCTTTTTACGCAAAACCAGCCTGGATGAAATGCCTCAATTCCTGAATGTTTTATTGGGACAAATGAGTATCATCGGGCCCCGACCGCATCCTGTAAAACTCAACCTCGATTACCAGGCGCAGATCAATAGTTTCATGGCACGCCATTTTGTGAAGCCTGGCATTTCTGGCTGGGCGCAGGTAAATGGTTACCGCGGTGAAACCGAAACCGAAGATTCCATGAAAAAAAGAATCGAACACGATCTTTGGTATATGGAAAACTGGAGCCTGATGCTGGATATCCGCATCGCATTTCTCACAATAGCTAATATCGTTAAAGGCGAACCTGCGGCTTATTGATTTTCCTTGTTCTGATTTCAAAATACTACAATAAGAATTTTTTCAGCTATTAGGTTTTATAAGTTGGCTCGCTGCCCATAACTGAAACAATAACTTCATCACCGGAAAAAAATTATTCCTGCATTTGTTTTCATAAAATGCCTTTACTTTACAATGCCATTTAATAATGACAAATAAATAATACATGCCTACTCTCTGCACAACATCATTTAAGCACCGGGTATTTTTTATGATCCTGGCCGGCTTTGCTGCTCTCCATGTAAACGCGCAAAATGTACCGGGGCTTGAAATAACGAATCAATACAACGAACAAAAGATCCTTTACAACGAGGATTCAATCCTGCATACCGCCTGGAAACCCGTTGTTTATGCAGATACCGGTATCTATGCTTCCTGGGGAAGCTGGTTTCACCGTAAATTTTTCCAGGAGCATTTGTTGCAACTGAATCATTCTGATTTTAAATTAAATGCAGATATAATTTTTGATGAATACATAGGTAACAGTAAGCGGCAAATAACTACACCGGAAATGAATACCCGGGGATATGAAGTGTCGGGAACGGTGGGCAAAAACTTTTATTTTGAAACCAATTTTTATGAAAACCAGGGACGTTTTGGCGGATATATAGACAGTTTTATCCGTCTAAATGCTATCATTCCCGGACAGGGTGGTTTCAAAAATAAAGGAGATGGCAGAGGTTTTGACTTTGCTTCTTCTGATGCAAAACTTGTATTCAAACCCGGCAAAATCTTTTTGTTTGATTTGGGTTATGGGAAAAATTTTATCGGCGATGGCTACCGGTCTGTTTTACTTTCAGACTGGTCATTTAATTATCCCTATTTCAGAACTGCTGTCAACCTGGGAAAATTCCAGTACAATGTAATGTGGTCGCAATTTATTGGCGACCGTAACAGGTATTACAATAATAAAAAAGGCTATTTAAGAAAATGGGCACAAACGTTTTACGTGGACTGGAAACCGATCGATCAACTGAATATCGGCATATTTGAATCTGTGATGTGGCCTGACCAGGACTCTTCCTATCAAAAAGATATGAGCCCCTGGATTGCCAGCCCCATCATGTTTGCTCATGGCAGCGAATCACCGGATGGCGTAAAAAATAATGAAATTTACGGGGCAAATATCAAATTACGGGTTTTGAAAAGTACCCACCTCTATGGGCAATTTGCCTTACAACATTCCAAAACTGGCACTTCATCTACAAATGAATTCGCCATCCAGGGTGGCATTCGTTCCGGGAATACCTTCGGCGTGGAAAACCTGAATACATTACTTGAATTCAATATGGCCACTCCATATATGTATGCAACGAATACAATCAATACAAATTATGCGCACAACAACCAACCACTCGCACATGCACTGGGCGCAAACTTCCGGGAAGGCCTGTTCAAGGCAGATTATTTGTATAAAAGAATAAGTGTAAGACTCGAAACGTTTTATGCGCAATATGGAGCCGATTCCAATGCAAGCCAGAATTATGGCAATGATATTTTCAAACCGGTTTCTACAGCTTCTGTTGATGGAAATGGTGAACTTTTACAGGGATTAAAAACAAATATTGTTTTTGCGGACCTTAAATTAGCTTATGTACTGAACCCGGTAACCAATATGCGGATCGAAGCAGGGGCTACTTTTCGGAATGAAAAAAGCAAAGCCTTCCTGTATAAAGACAGGATCTTTTATATAGGTATCCGGATGTCATTCAGGAAAATCTCGTATGATTATTAAAATTGACATTACTTAAAACGCTTAATTATTACATTATATTCAAAGATTTACAATGATAAAACGCTTACTGATCATATGCTTTTTCGCTGCCACGGGCAAAGCCTTCAGCCAGCAGGTTCCTCTTACACCATTGGTTCAAAGCCGTTTCAATGATCTGACACTCATGTCGGATACTTCCATATTTACAGGCTTCCGCTCTGTTAACTGGCTTGAATTGAAACCTTATCTAAATATTGGTACTGATATTACAGATAGTATTTTTTCATTAAACGCTAAAAATAGTTCTGGTTATTTTTTCAAAAACCTTGGTAATGACAACTGGATACAGATTCCCGGGAAAAAAGGTCTATTGGTTATTGACCCTTATGTAGATGCTACCATTGGCTGGCAAAACAGGGATACTGCGAATTCCATTGCACAGGTGGTTGGCGGCCTACGCCTGCAGGGTGTTTACAACGATAAACTTTCATATTCTATAGGTTTTTTGGCAGGGTACAGCCAGTTTCCTGCATATATTCAAAATTATATTGATTCCAATCAACAATATTTACCCGGCGTTGGAAAGGGGCATCCTCAATCCGGCGGTGGTTATTCTTTATCTCAAATTACCGGCAACATCACTTATCTCGCTGGTAAACATGTAGTAATTGCTGCAGGATACGGGAAAAATTTTATTGGCGATGGTTACCGCAGTTTATTGCTTTCAGACAATGCATCCAATGCGCCTTATCTCCGTTTACAGGCAAAATATTGGAAACTCACTTATAATGTAATTTATAACAAGTACCGTAACCCGCGTTATATTATTGATGGAAATGTGCAGGAAAAATATAGCGTGATGCATTACCTGGGTATCAACTTTTCCAGCAAATTTCAAATGGGTTTGTATGATAATGTAATTTGGTTTGCAAAAGATACCGGCCTGCACCGTGGATTTGATGTACAATACCTGAACCCGTTGATCTTTATGCGCCCGCTCGAATTCGCTATCGGGTCCCCTGATAATGCTTTTATCGGCCTTACTTTGAAATATAAGATCTATAAAAAAGGTTTCCTTTATGGACAAATTGGCCTGGATGACCTGAACCTGACAGCTTCACTCGAGCGGCATCAAAATCATTATGGAAATAAATATGCACTACAGCTTGGCATTTATAATGAAGACCTTTTCAATGTGAAAAATTTGTCATACCGCTTTGAATGGAATGGTGTGCGGCCATACACATACGGACATGGTTTTGATAAAACCGGCTTGAATTATACAAACAACAATCAAACACTCGCCGATCCTTTCAATGCAAATTTCCATGAGTTCATTTCTCTCTTACAATATCATAATAAGCGCTGGTATGGCATGCTGCAGAATATATTTACCATTCGTGGTGAAAACCCGGGCCTTCCCTATAATAATGGTGAAGACCTTTGGGGAGGAGAAGATGGCGTACCAACTTATGGCAGCAAAACTTTACAGGGTATAAAAAATAAATACTTTTATAACCAATTATCCCTGGGATATTTGATCAATCCGAAAAATGGTTTAAGCCTGCAGGCAGATTTCGTTTACCGCAGGCGCGATTCTCCAAAAATTACAAACTCAACTGCATTTGTGAATTTTGGTATAAAAACAAACTTGTTTAATTTTTACCACGATTATTAAGCAGCTTTGCATTGATCATTATTTGCTGACAGGCAGATTTTATTTGTAATTGCAGATCCACCAACAATGAGTTTTAGTTTTTCATACAATAAGGGAAAAGTATTGCAGGCGCTTCGCTATCATTTTTTCTGGCAAAAAGAAATTAGAATACTGCTTGTGGTAATTCTCATTTTTGATATTTCCACAGCCCTGATGTATATTTTCGGGAAAATCCGGCCGGAACCATTTTTACTGGGTTCATTTATATGGCTGATGTTTATACTTTCGATCTGGTATATACTGCCCTATTCTGTGTACAAAAAAGCGCCTGCTTTTAAAGAAAGTTTTATCATTTATTTCCTGGAAAATATGGTGCGGCTTGAAAACGCGCGTGGTGAAGTGGAGTGGCCCTGGGGAAAATTTACCAAAATGGTTGAAAGTCCCAATTTTTTTCATTTTTATTTCTCCTCCAAATCATTTTTCCTGGTGCCGAAAGACCAGATGAATGATTCATTGAAAGATAGTGTGCGCACATTAGTGCGTGAAAAGATTGTAATCGCTTAAAAACTTCGAATATTCTTTTCCATGACATAATGTGGAATAGAAACTTCTGTAAACATTTCCCCCTTTTTTTCATATCCCTGTTTCTGATAAAAGCCAACGGCTGAATCACGGGCATGCATTATTATCCTTTTAAAACCTTTATCCCTGGCCAGGTTTTCAGCAAATTGTATGATCGTTCTGCCAATACCTTTTCCCTGTAAGCCGGAAAGTACTGCCATTTGCCTTAATTGCACGATATCCGGATCAATAGGAACCAACATACAACAACCTTCCAGTTTCCCATCATCAAAGTACCCGATAAAAATATTATCTTTTTCATTTTCTAAATCTATATCCGGTAACGATAAGCCCAGAGGCTTGCGCAGGAGTTGGTTGCGCAGTTCTACCATGTCATGATACTGTTCCGAGTTATAGTCAATAATATGTAAACCCATTATATGTAAAAGTATATTTTAATTAGCCATATTTCTGAAGTGTCCGAAGCATTTTACGATCCAGTAAAACACCTTTATAATTTTCATACACAATATCTTCCCTTTTGGAATCGATGATACCAAAATGCCCGCGAAGATTCCATAAAGCCCAACCCCAGCCAGCCTGTTTCCATAATGACAACCAGGAACGCATCCACTTTAAAGCCACTGCGTGCGGCGTATATTTAAAACAACCCCATTCGCCCACATGGATGCCCACACCCTGGGCCTGCAACTTTTGCCAGGGTTGTACATAATCCCTGTATAATTTGTCTGTATCCCAACGAATTCCATCGATCATCATGGGCCAGGTAGGTACAGTGATCGATTTCACTGCCGGGCTGGTTTTATAATGGGATAACTCCGGTGGTGAATACCCCCTTGTACTTTGGCCAATATTCAAATCCTTTAAGCCAAATACCGGCCTGGTCCCATATTCCAAACCATCAGCTATAATTAGTCTTTCCGGATCTTCCACGCGAATAGCCTGCACGATTTCTGTAACCACCCTGATATAAGTTTCGGGTTCTATGCCAGCGGGCTCATTGATAAGATCAAAACTCAGGTTCTCATTTGGAATACCTTTATAACGCTGCGCAAAAAACCGCCATTGCCAAATCGCTGCATCTAATGCTTTACGATCTTTCCAGATATTCAGGGGTTCAATGAAATCCTGGCTTACACAATATCCCTGGATACGATGCATGTTCAGTTGGACATGGATTTTATATTGTTTGCCAAAATTGATTACCTGGTCTATATCATCGATTCCTTTTTGATTGCTGATAAGGGGCGTTTCATGTTTCATCCAGTCGTCCTGTGTCATCCAGCAGAGATAACTCATAGGCAGGCGGGCGAAGTCAAAGCCCCATTCCTGCATCAATTCAAAGTCTATTTCATTATAGGATGTACTCCATTCCGGCCTGTCCGTAGAGAATTTTTCAAGCAAATTAAAGCCCCGCCAACGAGGCAATAAATTGACCGGTGCCAAATTGAAAATACCTGTATTTTTGAGTGGTGCCAGCGCGAAAGCGCTGGTGGCCATCGTACTTGTTTTAAGAAATTCCCTTCTTTCCATTGTAGGGTGAAAATAAGAAATTTTATAATTACAAGCCCAAAATGATTGAAGGCAGAAATCTGGAGCGGATTATACAATATTTCATTCCATAAAAATTTCAAATTCATTTGCAATTAATGATTGTAGTTAATTCAAAAATTATATTTTTGCCCCATAACAAAAACATTCAATAATGTCAGACATCGCAACTAGAGTAAAAAAGATCATCGTTGACAAATTAGGTGTGGACGAAGCAGAAGTTACTACTGAGGCTTCATTTACAAATGATTTAGGTGCAGATTCTCTGGATACAGTAGAATTGATCATGGAATTTGAAAAGGAATTTAATATTTCTATTCCGGACGAACAGGCTGAAACAATCACCACTGTAGGCCAGGCCGTTTCTTACCTGGAAGAGCATGCAAAATAAACCATGACCTGGTTTATTTTTAAGCAGTGAAACAAGTTTTCACAGGTATCAATTTTTCCTGTTTTTAACAGGTAAAAAAATTATGCATAAAAGCAAATTATGGAATTAAACAGAGTAGTTGTAACCGGCATGGGAGCAATCACACCATTGGGTAATAACATTCCTGCCTATTGGGAGGGCCTGATGAATGGGGTTTCCGGCGCCGGTTATATTACTCAGTTTGATGCTTCCAAATTTAAAACACGTTTTGCCTGCGAGATCAAAGATTTTGTTCCTACAGATTTTATGGACAGAAAAGAGGCTCGCAAAATTGACCGCTTTACTCAATTATCACTGGTAACCAGTGATGAGGCCATGAATGATGCAGGCCTGCATAAGGATAATATCAACCCTGACAGGATCGGAGTTGTTTTTGGTAGTGGAATCGGAGGTATGCAATCTTTTCAAAGTGAAGTAATGGACTTTGCACGGGGAGATGGTACTCCAAGATTTAGCCCGTTTTTCATTCCCAAGATGATTTTGGATATTGCAGCGGGGCAAATTTCAATGCGGCATAATTTACGGGGGCCCAATTTTGCTGTAGTGAGTGCCTGTGCTACCAGCACCAATGCCATTATGGAAGCATATAACCTGTTAAGACTTGGCCAGGCGGATATCATTCTAACAGGTGGTACTGAAGCTGTTATAACCGAAGCCGGGGTTGGCGGTTTTAATGCGATGAAGGCCATGAGTGAAAGGAATGATGATCCCAAAACAGCAAGCCGCCCTTATGATAAAGACAGGGATGGTTTTGTAATGGGGGAAGCATCCGGAATTATCGTATTGGAAACATTAAAACATGCTATTGAGCGAAATGCCAAAATTTATTGTGAAATAGCAGGATGTGGCGCAACCGCAGATGCCTGGCATATTACTGCACCACACCCTGATGGACTGGGCGCATTAAACGTAATGCAGGCAGCCTTAAAAGATGCAGGAATGCAACCTTCTGATATTGATTATATCAATACACATGGCACGTCTACACCGCTTGGCGATATTTCAGAGGAAAAAGCGATATTACAGGTATTTGGCGAACATGCTTACCACCTGAATATCAGTTCCACAAAATCTATGACCGGCCATTGCCTGGGAGCAGCCGGCGTAGTCGAAGCAATTGCCTGTGTCAAGAGTGTAACAACAGGTATAATTCCTCCCACTATTAATCATTTTACAGACGATCCCGAACTTGACTCCAAACTGAATTTTACATTTAATAAAGTCCAGCACCGGGAAGTGCGTGCTGCCTTGAGCAATACTTTTGGTTTTGGAGGACATAATGCCTGTGTAATTGTAAAAAAATTCGTAGCATAAAAAGTGCGCATCATTTCAAATTTTTTCTATTCTCCTGCAAAAAAAAGCCTGGCCCTTGAATTGAAAAATGTTTTGGGCATCAGGCCTGGCAATTTTTCCCTCTACGAAGCTTCCCTGAATCACCGGTCTGTAAAAGAAAAAGCAGATGAAAATAATGAACGGCTGGAATATTTGGGCGATGCCGTTTTAAGTGCCTTAATTGCTGATTATTTATTCAAAAAATATCCCTATCGAGATGAAGGTTTCCTAACGGAAATGCGTAGTAAAATGGTCAACAGACAGCAATTAAATTCTATTGCGCTAAAAATGGGTTTTAAAAGAATCACTTCCTATAATAAATTTGACAATGCTTTAAAAAGCAGCCAGATATTTGGAAATGCACTGGAAGCCGTTGTGGGCGCTATTTACATTGATAAAGGCTATGAAAAAGCGCGTGAATGGGTTTTAAAAAAAATTATTACCCCTTATTTATTTGTAGATGATTTAGAACAAATAGACATTAATCTTAAAAATAAACTCATCGGCTGGGCAAATAAAAATGGCAAAACTATTGCCTTTGAAACAATGGAAGAAAAAATGGCAGGCAACCGGCGTGTTTTTACTGTGGGCGCAGTTGTGGATGGAACTGTGATCGCACAGGGACAGGGTTTTAATAAAAAATATGCCAGCCAGGTCGCAGCACAGCTTGCTATAGAAAAACTACAATTGATCTAAATTTTATTGTAGCATTAATACATTTATATTTTATTCGTGTTCTGAATCTGATGAAGCTTTCATTAAATTAAACCCTTTCCTAACGATACTTAGCTTACCTTTGCAGCCTTAAAAAATAAAAACACTACCTGTAAAGTAGTATATACAATTATGGATATCAGGAATATCGCAATTATTGCACACGTTGACCATGGAAAGACCACGCTCGTGGATAAGATTTTACATGCTACAAAAGTTTTCCGGGATAACCAGGAAACCGGGGACCTTATAATGGACAGTAATGATCTTGAACGCGAAAGAGGTATTACAATTTTTAGTAAAAATGCCGCTGTTATCTATAAGGGCATGAAAATAAATGTAATTGATACACCCGGTCACAGTGACTTTGGCGGTGAAGTAGAACGCGTATTGAAAATGGCAGAAGGCGTGGTATTATTAGTTGACGCATTTGAAGGGCCAATGCCACAAACCCGCTTTGTTTTGCAAAAAGCATTACACCTGAACCTGAAACCCATCGTTGTTATCAATAAGGTGGATAAACCAAATTGCCGCCCTGAAGAGGTGCATGATGCCGTATTTGAACTATTTTTTAACCTTGACGCTACTGAAGAACAATTAGATTTCCCGACCTATTATGGTAGTGGTAAAAATGGCTGGTTCAACGATTCATTGACCCAGACAGATAATATTTTTCCTTTACTGGATGGTATTTTGAAATATGTACCTGAACCCAATGTGAAAGAAGGACCGCTGCAAATGCAGATCACTTCGTTGGATTATTCTTCTTTCCTGGGGCGTATAGCTATTGGTAAAGTAAGTCGCGGAACAATTAAAGAAAACCAAACCATTGCATTAATGCAAACGGATGGTATCAAAAAACTCCGTGTAAAAGAACTCTATGTTTTTGAAGGCATGGGCAAGAAAAAAGTTAGTGAAGTGATTGCCGGTGATCTTTGCGCGGTTGTTGGAATTGAAAATTTTAATATTGGCGATACTATTGCAGATATAGAAAACCCTGAAGCATTGCCGCTTATCAGTGTTGATGAGCCAACTATGAGCATGCTTTTTAGCATTAATAACTCACCTTTTTTTGGCC
The DNA here is from genome assembly GCA_049289155.1 of Chitinophagaceae bacterium. Taxonomy (GTDB): domain Bacteria; phylum Bacteroidota; class Bacteroidia; order Chitinophagales; family Chitinophagaceae; genus JAFDXJ01. Next base: position 38,352 of record JBAQJB010000001.1, on the reverse strand, counting down.
GTGATGGAAAGTTTGTAACATCCCGTCATCTGCGCGACAGGCTTATGAAAGAAACAGAAAAAAACCTCGCTTTGCGCGTGGAAGATTCAGATAATGCAGATAGCTTTTTGGTATTTGGAAGGGGAATTTTGCACCTGGGTATTTTAGTGGAAACGATGCGCCGTGAAGGATATGAACTGACTGTAGGACAACCACAGGTTTTAGTAAAATATATTGACGGAAAAAAATGTGAGCCTTTTGAGAACCTGGTCGTTGATGTACCTTCCGCTTTTAGCGGCAAAGTCATTGACCTGGTGACACAAAAAAAGGGTGAGTTGCACATTATGGAAACGAAAGGGGAAATGCAACACCTTGAATTTGAAATTCCATCAAGAGGGCTTATAGGATTACGCTCCAATATGCTGACCAATACTGCCGGGGAAGCAGTAATGGCGCATCGTTTTGTGGAATATAAACCCTGGAAAGGAAATATTCCAGGCAGGAATAATGGGGTGCTTCTTTCAAAAAACCAGGAACGCACCACCGGGTATTCCATTGATAAGTTACAGGACCGGGGAACTTTTTTTGTAGATCCGGGAGAAGAAGTTTATGTAGGACAAATCATTGCTGAACACATCAAACCAGGTGACCTGGTCGTGAATGCTACAGAACCAAAGAAACTCACAAACCACCGTGCAAGTGGCAGCGATGATGCTTCCCGCATTGCACCCAAAATTTTGATGAGCCTCGAAGAATGCATGGAATATATTCAGCAGGACGAATGCATTGAAGTTACTCCAAAAAATATTCGTTTACGTAAAGTGGTACTGGATGAAGACGAGCGCAAAAAGATTCAGAAAAGTATGAAGGTGGAAGCAGTTTAAAGATTATAGATGATTTATTATACAACCGGGAATTTTAAATTTCCCGGTTTTTTTATTTCCCAAAATGCAGCTCACAATTAAAAGATGTGAAAAATCACCATTAATTGGTGGAAAATCACCTTTTTTATTATTTTTTTTAATTGCAATTTTACAATATCAAACTGATGAATATGAAAACACCGGTTCGTTGCTAACTTATAAAGATTTTTCTTTGGGGGGTTATATGCTGACACACAACGGCGGTTTTCTAACCGCTGTTCTTTTTTTTGCAAGGTTTGCAATTGAAATAAACCCAAAAACCGGGAACCTCATCCCGGCAAATAGAATTCTTGTTTGACTTACATTTAATTTTTCATTATTAATATTTCATCAACTTTTCAATATTATTATCCAACCTGCTTTTCGCCATAAAGTTTTTTTCCAAATCTGTATTAAATGGAATTGGCGTATCAAGGCCTGCACAGCGCATAACAGGTGCATCTAAATAAGCAAAACAATTCTCCATTATCCATGCCACAATTTCTCCACCAATGCCACCTATCAATGTATCTTCATGAAGTATTAAAATGCGCCCCGTTTTCTTTACACAATTTTCAATAGCCTCATAATCCAGTGGTGCCAACGTTCTCAGGTCAAGTATATCAAAACTTATTTCGGGGTGCTGCTCCGCGTATTCAAGCGCCCAATGTACACCCGCTCCATATGTGATGATACTGATATCATCACCGGTTTTCACCTGCCTTGCTTTTCCAATCTCAATTTCAAAATACTCTACCGGCACCGCCGCATGTACACTGCGATATAACACCTTATGTTCAAAATATAAAACCGGGTTCGGATCATTGATCGCCGCAATCAGTAAGCCTTTCGCATCAATCGGCGTAGATGGATATACTACTTTTAATCCTGGTGTATGTACAAACCAGGCTTCATTGCTTTGCGAATGAAAAGGCCCTGCACCTACACCACCACCAGTTGGCATGCGGATAACCACATCTGCATTTTGTCCCCACCGGTAATGAATTTTTGCCAGGTTATTGATGATCTGGTTGAACCCTACAGTTACAAAATCCGCGAACTGCATTTCCATCATACTTTTAAAGCCTTCAAGGCTCAAACCCAATGCAGTACCTACTATTGCGCTTTCACATAAAGGTGTATTGCGGACTCTTTCCTTGCCAAATTTATCTAAAAAGCCTTCCGTGATCTTAAATGCACCACCATATTTTGCAATATCCTGGCCCATTAAAATCAAATTATCATGATGCTCCATTGATTGATACAATCCTTCTTTAATGGCATCGATCATCCTCATTTCCTTGAAATGCAATTCTTCGGTGGTATAAGGAAAAAGATCAGTAGAATTATCAATAATGTTAGCGCCGGTATTTTCATACTTTACAAAAACATCAGCGATTTCTTCATCGCTGTCCGGGTGCAGTGGTGCAGCATTGTACGCCAATTGTAATTCGGCTTCAATTTTTTCTTTCTGGGCTGTAATTATGGATTTCATATCTTCTTCAGCCAACACTTTTTCCTCCAATAAAAAAGCTTCGTAATTTTTTACAGGGTCTTTTAATGCCCATTCTTCAAACAATTCCGGCGGTACATATTTTGTTCCACTGGCTTCTTCATGGCCACGCATGCGGAAAGTTTTGCACTCAACGAGATAGGGCTTTTGATTTTCTATACAATATTTCCGGATGCCACGAATAGTGTCCAAAACAGCCAGTATATTATTGCCATCAATAGTGATTCCTTCCATACCATAACCAATTGCTTTATCAGCAATATTCTCACAACGGAATTGTTCGCTTATAGGTGTACTCAGGCCATAGCCATTATTCTCAACGATGAAAATGACGGGCAAATCCCAGACTGCGGCGGTATTCAATGCTTCATGGAAATCCCCTTCGCTTGTGCCACCTTCCCCACTGAATGCAAGGGAAACCTTATTTTCTTTTTTTAATTTATAGGCCAATGCCACGCCGTCTGCAATCGCTAGTTGCGGGCCAAGATGCGAGATCATTCCACAGATATGATGATCCCTGTTTCCAAAATGAAAACTTCTTTCACGCCCTTTACTATATCCATCTTTATTACCCTGGAATTGTTTGAATAATTTCTCCAATGGCATATCCCTTGTAGTAAAAACGCCCAGGTTTCTATGCAACGGCATGATCCATTCATCTTTGTCCAAAGCAAGCGTAACGCCTACTGCGATTGCTTCCTGGCCAATACCACTAAACCATTTACTGATCTTTCCCTGCCGGAGGAGTTTCAGCATTTTTTCTTCAATTAAACGGGGGTATAAGAGTTTTTTATAAATATTGATCAACTCTTCATCAGACATTCCTTTCCTTTCAAAATGCATGCAAATTCATTTAAGGCGCGAAGATAAATGATTATTAAGCGTAGTGGATTGCGCTGGCTATTTTGATTGCTCATTTCAACTTTTTTGGACTAATTTTTGGCTTATCTATCTACTTTAACAAGCAGTAGTTATGCCCGTTATTGAATTCTGAAAGTGAATTCATAACTTTGCAACCTTTTACAGAAAATGGGTGAACAAAGCAAAAATATTATTGAAAAATACCCGGAATATAAACGGCTTGACCTGGCTTCCATAGAAGCAATTATGCTTCAAAAATGGACAGCTGATAAAACGTTTGAAAAAAGTATTTCACTGCGCGACAACGCGGAGCCATTTGTTTTTTATGAAGGGCCACCCAGCGCCAATGGTATGCCTGGAATCCATCATGTAATTTCCCGAACCATAAAAGATATTTTTTGCCGCTATAAAACCATGCAGGGTTTCCAGGTATTGAGAAAAGGCGGATGGGATACACATGGCCTGCCCGTAGAATTAGGCGTGGAGAAAGAATTGGGCATTACCAAAGAAGATATTGGCGTAAAAATTTCAGTAGAAGATTATAATCAAAAATGCCGCGAAGCAGTATTGCGTTATAAAGATAAGTGGGATGAACTCACGCGCATTATGGGATATTGGGTTGATTTGAAAAATCCATATATCACATTTGAAAATAAGTATATTGAAACGCTTTGGTGGATGCTTGGAGAGTTATATAAAAAAGGCCTGCTCTATGAAAGTGTTAGTATTCAGCCCTATTCTCCCGCTGCAGGTACAGGACTTTCCAGCCATGAACTAAATCAACCGGGAACGTATAAAGATGTAAAAGATACCAGTGCTACAGTAATGTTTCGTTTAATTGGCAGTGAAAAAAATGCTGATCATCCTGCTTTTAACCAAATAAAAGATGCCATTGAAAATACGGGCATTGCAACTGTTTACAATGTTTTTTTCATGGCCTGGACAACTACACCATGGACACTTCCTTCAAACCTCGCATTGACAGTAGGACCCAATATTGACTATGCATTTATATCAACTTTCAACCCGTATACCCATCAGCCAATCAAAGTGATCCTGGCAGAAAAATTAATACCTAATTATTTTTCAACAGAAGGGAAAGATGCAGATTTCTCAGCATTTAAAGAAGGCGATAAAATTATTCCCTGGAAAAAAATTGGTTCATTCAAAGGAAAAAATTTATCTGGCCTTCGTTATGATCAACTATTGCCATTTGAAGCAAATAGTGAAGAAAAAATTAATGAAATTACGCCAGGTGCAAAACCGTTCCAGGTTGTATCAGGAGATTATGTAACCACTGAAGATGGGACTGGCATCGTGCATACTGCGCCGGCTTTTGGTGCGGATGATTTTAAAACCGGGCAAAAGAACAATACCGGCATTTTAACGCTGGTTGATAAAGAAGGAAAGTTCATAAACGGTGTGGGAGAATTCAGCAGCCGCTTTGTGAAAAATTATAAAGATGATCCAGCTTATGCTGATGTGAATGTGGATATTGCCGTGAAGCTAAAAAAAGAAGGGCTGGCATTTAAAATAGAAAAATTTGAACACAGTTACCCGCATTGCTGGCGCACAGATAAACCAATTTTATATTACCCGCTGGATGCCTGGTTTATAAAAACCACGGCAATGAAAGAGCGGATGATAGAATTAAATAAAACGATTCAATGGAAACCCGCCTCTACCGGGGAAGGCCGTTTTGGAAACTGGCTGGAAAATATGGTGGACTGGAATTTAAGCCGCAGCAGGTTTTGGGGAACTCCACTTCCCATATGGCGTACGGAAGATGGAAGCGAAGAGGTTTGTATTAATTCCATTGAAGCATTGAATGAAGGTATTATTAAAGCAAATAAAATATTAGGGGAAAACATCAATCAAAATTATTTACATAGCGGTATTTTAGATTTACACAAACCATTTGTTGATGAAATTATTTTAGTGTCGGGGTCAGGTAAACCCATGAAACGTGTGCCGGACCTGATCGATGTATGGTTTGACAGTGGCGCTATGCCGTATGCGCAATGGCATTTCCCTTTTGAAAACATTCACACATTTGCAAAATCCTATCCTGCCGATTTCATTGCTGAAGGGGTGGATCAAACGCGTGGCTGGTTTTATACTTTACATGCGCTGGCTTCTTTAATGAAAGAATCTGTACATGAAGAATTATTGAAAGCCGGCTATCCGAAGGATGAAGTTGAAAAAAAATTTCCAGGTATAGCCTATAAAACTGTTATTTCAAACGGTCTTGTACTTGATAAGAATGGAAATAAAATGAGTAAGCGTGTGGGAAATGTAGTAGATCCATTTTCCACCATTTATAAATATGGTGCAGATGCTACGCGCTGGTATTTTATTTCTAATGCTTCCCCCTGGGATAATTTACGGTTTGATGTTTCCGGCATTGAAGAAGTGCAGCGTAAATTTTTTGGTACTTTATTTAATACCTACCAATTTTTTGTATTGTATGCAAATGTGGATGGCTTTGCATTCAAAGAAAAATATATCCCACTGAATGAGAGGCCAGAAATAGACCAATGGATATTATCTTCATTAAACAGTTTGATTAGCGAAGTTTCCAAAGCATTAGATGAATATGAACCCACTATCGCCGCACGTGCCATAGAAAACTTTACAACAGAAGCGTTGAGTAACTGGTATGTGCGTTTATGCAGGCGAAGGTTCTGGAAAGGAGAATATGAGCAGGACAAAATTTCCGCCTACCAGACCTTGTATGAATGCCTGGAAACGATTTTAAAATTAATGGCACCTGTATCGCCGTTTTTCCCGGATGCAATTTTTAATGCATTAAATTCAATTACACATATTTCGGCCGCCGCTTCTATACACCATACAGATTTTCCCAAACCCAATCTCTCAGTTATTGATGAAAGACTGGAAGAAAGAATGCAAATGGCGCAGGATATTTGTTCGCTGATATTATCCATTCGCAAAAAGGCAGGTATTAAAGTTCGCCAGCCTTTGCAACGAATTTTAATACCCATATATAGTGAAGCGGAAAAAATGCAATTGCAAAAAGTAGAAGAACTGATCAAATCTGAAGTAAATGTAAAAGCCGTAGAATACATTTCTACAACGGAAGGATTTATTGCAAAAAAAATAAAAGCCAATTATAAAACCCTGGGTTCGAAACTCGGAAAGAAAATGAAATCTGCCGCTTCAATGATTTCGGAATTTAGCCAGGATCAGATTTCAGAACTGGAAAAAAACGGGACATATAATTTGGCGATAGATGGAGAAAGTTTTTCCATTTCCTCAGAGGATGTAGAAATTTCCGCAGATGATATTCCCGGTTGGAAGATAGCTTCAAAAGGCAGCCTGACAGTGGCACTCGATATTATTTTAAATGACGAATTAATCAACGAAGGCACTGCCCGGGAATTCATCAACCGTATACAAAATATACGGAAAGAAATGGCTTTTGCCCTCACGGATCATATTATTGTAAAACTACCCGCAAACACCGCAATAAAGCCCGCAATTATTGAATTTAAAAACTATATTTGCGCAGAAATTTTAGCAGGTGAACTTATTTGGGTATCAGAAATAACAAATGGTGTTCAAATTGAAGTAAATGAAACGCCATTATACGTTGAAATAAATAAAATAGCTTAAATCCTTAAATCATGGCTACAAAAAAAACAGTGCCTGAAAAGTCAGTAAAAGCCAACCCAAAAAATCCTGTCATACAAAAAAAAGACACTATGAAAAAAGCACCAGCAAAGAAAGCACCGGCAGTAGCAAAAAAACCCGTTACAAAAGCGGCCGCTCCTAAAAAAGCAGTAGTAAAACCTAATGCAAACCATAAAAAGGTTGAAACAAAAAAAATTGCCCCGAAACCGGCGCCTAAAAAAGTTGTAGCAAAACCTGCTATTGCAAAAAAGCAAATGACTAAAACGCCTGTGCCTGTTAAAGCACAGCCAGTAAAAAAAACTGTTGCGAAAGCAGTTAAACCGCCAGTTGTGAGTAAGGCAGCACCATCTTCAAAAACGGTGCAGGCTATTGTTAAGCCAACAAACCCAAAAGATCAGCACACCAAACCCACAAGCCATACCGCGCCTAATCCGCCAAAACCAGCTACAAAAAAAGAAACTCCCAAACACATAGTTCCTGAAAAGGATAATGGGCCAATAAAAACAATACCCAAAAAATCCACAAAAGCAGAAGCCATCAAAGAAGTAAAAATTCCGAAGACCTCTGTTAAAACAAGCGTACCTTATAAACCAGGTTATACACCACTGGAAAAAAGAAACGAGGAAAAATCCAATGATTTACTGGTTCGTTATACAGATGCGGAACTCAATGAATTCAGGGAACTGATCATGAAAAAACTGGAAGCTGCAAAAAAAGAACTTACGTACCTGCAGGGATTGATCACCCGCAAAGATGATATGGGTGGGGATGAAACTGATAACAGGTATATGACTATGGAAGATGGTGGTATGAGTATGGAAAGAGAGCAGTTGAGCCAAATGGCGAGTCGCCAGATCACGTATATCGATCACCTGGAAAAAGCAAATATCCGTATTGAAAATAAGACGTATGGCATCTGCCGTGTCACCGGTAAATTAATAGATAAAACCCGCTTACGTGCAGTGCCGCATGCGACATTAAGCCTGGAAGCAAAACTTGGCCTGGCCAAGCCCGTTTTAAATACACCATAAAGTCCGTTTTGTATCCTTTTTTTAAAGAAGCAATTTAAGCATCCCAAATATGATTAAATTGCTTCTTTAATTTTTATACCATGGGTAAAAAAAATATACAAATTGACACATACATTAATCAATCGGCTGAATTCGCAAGGCCAATTCTTGAATACTTCCGCTTACTAGTGCATACTGCATGCCCGCAAATTTCAGAAACCATAAAATGGGGCTTCCCCAATTTTGAATATAAAGGAATTGTCTGCAGTATGGCAGCTTTTAAAAGGCATTGTTCAATCAGTTTCCGAAAGGCCGGATTACTGAAAGATCCGCTTGGACTTTTGCAAATCAGTGAAAAAAATGGAATGGGAAATTTTGATAAAATTACTTCCGTCAGTGCACTCCCGGATAAGCATGTATTAATTTCTTATATTAAAGAAGCCGTATCACTGAATGAAAATAAAATAAAAATCCCTTTAAAAACGCTCAAAAAAACACCTCTGCCGGCAATACCGCCTGAGTTGAAAAAAGCCTTGCTGGAAAATAAAAAAGCAAGTGCAACTTTTGCAAATTTCAGTGATTCAAATAAAAGGGAATATATCCTTTGGCTTAATGAAGCCAAAACACCACAGACTTTTGAAAAAAGGCTGGCGACTACTTTATCCTGGCTGGAAGAAGGAAAGATCCGTAATTGGAAATATGTAAAGTAGCTTTCTGTAAAAATCATTTCATGAACAAAGCCCAATCTTAATATGCTGTTAGATGATGAATATTTTATGCAACAGGCATATATCCAGGCACAAAAAGCGTATGACAATGATGAAGTTCCCATTGGTGCAGTGATCGTGCTGGAAAATAAAATTATTGCAAAAGGGTATAACCAGGTTGAACGGTTACATGATCCCACCGCACATGCAGAGATCATTGCAATAACTACTGCCTGTAATTATTTGGGCGCAAAATATTTACCGGAAGCAAAGCTTTTTGTTACTATTGAACCTTGCCTTATGTGTGCAGGCGCTATTTACTGGAGTAAAATGAAAGAAGTAATATTTGGCGCGGCCGATATAAAAAACGGGTATCATAAATATACCAACAATACCTCTCCGTTTCATCCCAAAACTATTATCAAAAAAGGATTGATGGAAGATGCGTGTATGGGATTAATGCAGCAATTTTTCAGGTCAAAAAGGTAAATTTTCTCTTTTTGCATACTTAGAATATTACAGCAACCCTAACAAATATTATTTTTCATTGTTGTAAATTTGTAAGGCTACAAAAATTTGTAAACAATTTAAAAATAAAAGATCATGGCATTTACATTACCGGCACTTCCTTATGCATACAATGCTCTGGAGCCACATTTTGATGAGACAACAATGAAAATACACCACGACAAACATCACCAGGCTTACGTGGATAATTTGAATAAAGCAATAGCTGGCACTGAACATGAAAATAAAAGCCTGGAAGAACTGGTGGCGCATGCAGGAAAAATTTCTCCTGCTGTAAGAAATAATGGTGGCGGCCATTGGAACCATAGTTTTTTCTGGGAAACATTATCCCCAAATGCGGGTGGAAACCCGGGCGATGATATAGCCAGGGAAATTAATACTGCTTTCGGTTCTTTTGATGCATTCAAAGAAAAATTCAACCAGGCTGGCATGACACGCTTCGGCAGCGGCTGGGCATGGCTAATTAAAAGTGATGGAAAATTACAAATCTCCTCTACACCCAACCAGGACAATCCTTTGATGGATGTCGCTGAAGTTAAAGGCACTCCTATCCTTGGAGCAGATGTATGGGAACATGCTTATTATTTGAAATATCAAAATAAACGGGGCGATTATTTAGCGGCATTCTGGAACCTGGTCAACTGGGATAAAGTTGCTGAAAGAATGAGTGCCAAATAATGTACAGGTATTAAAAATCAAACCCGCTGCAAGGCGGGTTTTTTATTTAATAAAAAGGTACATTTTTTTATGATAAAATTTTATGGAACAGGATCATAGCCACTGCCGCCTGCCGGGTGACACCTGCTGATTCTTTTGATTGCCAGCCATAAACCTTTTAAAACGCCATATTTCTTTAATGCTTCCAATGCATATTGTGAACAGGTTGGCGTGAACCTGCATTTGGGGCCTAACAATGGCGATAACACCAGTTGATAAATCCTGATGATCAAAATAAAAGGGTAACTAAGAATTTTTGTCAGCGTTTTCATGAAATCTTTTTAGCAACTCATTGAAAGCAGTATGCATCGCATTTTGAAGGATCTCCTGCGTGGGCAAAGACCTTCCTGTAAAAATAAAAAAAAGTACAATTTGTAATTGCTTATGTTTTAATATTTCTTTTAGCGTATAGCTTTCCAGCCGGTATGCTTCCCGCATTAATCTTTTGATCCTGTTTCGATGCACTGCTTTTGGAAAATTTTTACTACCAACAGTAAAACCCGTTTGTAAAAAAATATTTGCCGGCAAGTATGATTGTATATATAAAACCTTCAAAGGAAATACAGAAAAAGAATTCGCTTCCTTAAAAACTTTTCCAATAAGTTTCCGGCTTTTTAATTTTTCTTTTCGCGGATATATAAATTTTCCCGGCATATTTCCAAATAAAAAGCCCCTATCGCAGGGGCTTTAATGATGTATATGATTAATGGCTGGCTTCTAAAAAATGCAGCCAGGATTATTTAAGTTTAAGCTCATCAGAAACAGAAAGCTTGTGCCTTCCCTTTGCCCTGCGGCTGGCCAACACCTTTCTGCCATTCGCGCTCTTCATACGTTTGCGAAAACCGTGTACTGATTTCCTGCGGCGTGTATGTGGTTGAAATGTACGTTTCATGAATCAATTTTTTATGAAATTTTTGAATATTTTTTTCTTGAATAGCGAGCGACCATTACTGCTACCCGGTGAAAGGATGGCAAAAGTAAGGGTTTTTAAGAAACCTGCTGTAAAAAAATGTGTTTTTAATTAAATAATTACATGTTCACTTTTTACCTGCCCTTCAAAAAAGACAGGGGCATGCTCATCAAAATCGTTTTCAGAATCTGTTGTAAAAAATTCGCAGTCAGCCCCCCTGCTTATTCTTTCTTCCATAGCAGGATGCCTTCTGAGATAATTTTCCAGGCTCTGTGCCACAATTTCACCCTGGGAAACGATTTTAATATGCACAGGTGTATATTCTGTGATCTTTTTCAACAAAACCGGGTAATGTGTGCAGGCGAGCAGTATCGTGTCTATTGCCTCATCCTGTGAAAGTAATTCGTGTAAATATTTTTTAATAAAAAAATCTGCACCATGATTATCAAATTCATTATTCTCCACTAATGGCACTAAGAGTGGGCAGGCTTGCTGAAATATTTCAATAGAAGGAAAAAGTTTTTGTATTTCAAGTATATAAGATTGTGACTGAACCGTACCGCGTGTAGCAAGGATTCCAATTTTCCGGGTAGTTGTATACTGATCCATCATTTCCGCGGTCGGCCTGATCACGCCCAAGACTCTTCTATCGGGAAATGATGCCGGTAAATTTTGTTGCTGAATTGTACGGAGTGCTTTTGCAGAAGCTGTATTGCAGGCAAGTATAACCAATGGGCAACCTTTCTTAAATAACCATTGTACAGCCTCCCAGGTATATTGATATACTGTTTCGAAGGACCTGTTACCATAGGGTGTACGTGCGTTATCCCCGAGATATATATAATCATATTCGGGCAAATATTGTACGATGCTTTTCATGACAGTTAAACCGCCATAACCTGAATCAAATATGCCAATCGGGCTCTTCATATAGTTTACAAAAATAAAAAACCACGTTTATAAAAAAGCGTGGTTTTAAAAATTTATTTGTTCATTTTATTTTTTGGGTGGCGTTACAGGTGGTTTTACGGCAGCTGCATCGGGATCATCCCCCAATACCAATAATTGCTGCGGCAATTCCGTTAGTTTTAATTCTTTTGCCACAGAAATGAATAGATTATCGATGGGGAAGCCGGCTTCAAATGTTTGTGGCTTCAGTATCAATGTATATTTTTTCCTGGCAAGTACAGTTTTATATGCGTTCACCACTTGTTCATACATGGATTGAGAAAGTATACCTCTTTTATTATCTGATTTATTCTGTGCAATTTGCTGCCAGTAAACCAGGTTCATAGCCATTTGTTGTAATTGGTTTTTTGTATAGTCCAAAACAGCTTTGGATTTATTGGCTGCTGAATCCGCTTTGTACGTACTATCTAACCTTTTGTATTCGCTTTGATATACGGCATATTCTTCAGCGAGTGAATCACGTTCATAAATTTGAACAAGGCTATCTACCGCGCGGTAACCTGGCATTGCCTGTACCATGATGTCTATATCAAAGACAGCAATTTTCATAGGAGTTTGCGCCTGTGCGCTGAGGCCAATAACCAGCATGCCTAAAAAAGATACAGATAAAAGAAACTTTTTCATTTGTTTTTTAATTTGTGATATGTAAAATTTTAATTTTTAATTCCCAATTCCCTGAGGACATCATCGCTTCTGTCCAATTTTGGGTCGGCAAATATAACGGTAATTCCTTCACTTTTATCGAGGATAAAATCGTACCCTCTTGCTACGGCAATTCTTTGAACAGCGTTGTATAATTTGTCCTGCAGTGGTTTCACCAATTTTTCCCTTTCTTTAAAAAGATCTCCCTGGTAACCAAAACGTCTTTTTTGCAGGTCGCGGACTTCTTTTTCTTTATTAAATAATTCATCTTCTCTTTTCTTCTTTAAATCATCCGTAAGCATGAATTGTTCAGCATCGTAATCTTTATACATTTTATCCAGGCTTGCCTGCATATTATCAATCTCCTTTTGCCATTGTTCACTGGCCAGTTGCAATTTTTTATCTGCATCCTGGTATTCCGGCATTTTATTTAAAATATATTTTGTATCAATCACCGCATAGCGCTGTGCCTGCAGCGATGTTGCTGAAATAATAATTATAAGTAAAAGAAGTATAGATATTTTTTTAAACATGTTCCTGTTTTTTTTCAATAATAGCTGCAAAAATAGGTGAATTAGTCAGGTTCAAAGCCTAACATAAATGTAAATCGGGACACATCCTTTAAAGTAGTGTTCGGACCATACCTGTCAAGGCCAACACCATAATCAAAACCAAGCAGGCCAAACATTGGCAGGAAGAAACGTAATCCCACACCCACAGACCGGCGCAACTGGAAAGGATTATAATCTTTAAAGGAATACCAGCCATTGGCAGCTTCAAAGAAAGTCAAGCCATAGATCGTACTGGATGCACTGGTGCTGAACGGATAACGCAGTTCCAGTGTATATTTATTAAATAATGTAAAATATTGTGATGCACCCTGTTGATCCGGGTTTATCCTTGGATTAGAATTTTCATATACCGGGTATCCTCTTTGAGAAATGATATCATATCCGAGTAGCGCATAACTGTTACTTAAACCTGCATCCCCTACCTGGAACCTTTCAAAAGGAGAAACGGGTACATTTTTATTATACCGATCTATGTATCCAAATTTAGCGGCAAACCTCAGTACAGCCTGCTTATCTTTATCCGGGCCTGTGGCTCTGCCGATAGGTACATACCAGTCACCGGTGAAGCGCCATTTGTAATACTCCACCCATTTATAAGGTTCTGAAGAAGTTTCAAGGCCTTTGTCTATTAATGAATAAGGTGGCGTTAAAGCAAGGCTTAAAGAAAAGTTAGACCCGGAACGCGGATAAATCTGCTGATCCAAGGAATACCTGTTCAGGGTGAATTTCACATTCATATTATTCGAATACCCATTATTAAAGCCGGGCAAACTGGTAGGGCTAATTAAATAATTTTTCAACTGATACCTCGCATAACTGAATTGGTAGCCAATAGAAAAATAATCATCAGGCCATTTAAGTTGCTTTTGAAGGCCCACGGAAAAACCGGTTGTTTTGAAAAATGATGTGTCTGCTGCAGTTTTATCATACTGGCCTGTAAATGGATTATATGCATTTGCAAATTTTGTATTGAAAAAGCTAACAGAGAGTGCATTTCTTTTTTTACCACCTAACCATGGCTCTGTAAATGAAATATTGTATGACCTGTATGCACGGCCATTACTTTGAACACGCAGGCTGAGCTTTTGCCCATCCCCAACAGGCAAAGGATCCCAGGCTTTTTTATTGAAAATATTTTTAATTGAAAAGTTATTGAAAGTAACGCCCACCGTACCTGTCAGGCCAATACCTCCTCCAAAACCAGCGCTTAATTCCAGCTGATCACTCGACTTTTCAACCACGCTCCAGGTAACATCAACCGTACCATTATCTATATCGGGTACAATGTTCGGAATGATTTTTTCCTGGTCAAAAAAACCAAGGTTGGCGATCTCCCTTTGTGAACGTACCACATCCGTACGGCTGAATTTTTCACCGGGCAGTGTACGCAATTCCCGCCTGATCACGTGCTCTTTGGTGCGGTCATTACCGGTGATCAGTATATTTTTAAATGTAGCCTGTGGCCCTTCTTTAATGCGTATTTCAAAATCAATGGTATCATTATACACTGCAGTTTCTATAGGGTCTACAGAGAAAAATAAATACCCATCATCCATATATAAGCCACTGATATCGCCTCCTTCCGGGGCCAGGGTTTTACCCAATTTTTTATTTAAAAGATCTGCATTATAAATATCTCCTTTATGAATATTTAAAATGGAAGTTAGTAAGGAGTCGGGATATTTTGTAGCCCCACGCCAGGTTATATTTCCAAAATAATATTGATGTCCTTCATCCATTTTGATATCAATATTCATATTTCCTTTCGAATTATAATATTGTGTGTCTTTTATAATATTTGCGTCGCGGTAGCCCAATGAATTGTAATAATTAACTACACTATTTTTATCTTCTTCATATTTTGGCGCACTGAATTTTGCATTCGCAAAAAATTTCAAACGTATATAAGGATCCAGCACCCGCCTGGTTTTGGAATAGGTGAGATAGCCTTTGTCTTTGAGGTATTGGCTAAAAGTATATCTTTTAGGATCAGCCAATCCACCGGCATCATTGGTAGGAAATAAAGTGAGGCGCGACATTTCTTTTGTGCCTTTCATTTGTTTTTTCAAATCCTGTTCATTCACCGTATTATCTATGAAATTGATTTGATTGATCTTTACTTTTATACCTTTATTAATAGCAAAAGTGAGTATCTCGGCATTTTGTGTAGAAGTGTCTTTTGTTTCCGTGATATTAGTTGTAACAGTGCGATAGCCCTTTTCATAATAATATTTCTCAATACCATCCAATGCGGTACGTTTCATACTTTCTGTGATCACGCGGCCAACCACCAAACCCGACTTTGCGCGAAGGTCATCCGCATCACTTTTATTGACACCATTAAAAAAGAATTTTGATAAACGTGGCCTTTCAGTCACCGCAATTTCAAGGTATATATTATCTCCATCAAGCTTTGTAATATAAATCGTGATATCACTAAAATAATTCTGCGACCATAATTTGGTAATGGCTCGGGAAAATGCATCAGTGCCGGGAATGCTGATTTCCTCGCCTACATTTAAACCGGAAACGGATATAAGTAATGCCTGGTCAAAAAATTTATTCCCGGTAACTGAAATGTCTGCGACTTTATATTTATGCGGAGTGGGCTGGTTAAAAATATTTAATAATGTGGGGTCCAGGGAAGTTACAGGAACTGTATCCCTGACTGAATTTGGAAACTGCGCAATCGCAGGGCTTAGCGCCAATATACCAATGAAGAAAATAATAGCCCTGAAATAGGATGGCATTAATTTTTTATTTGTTGTAAACCCGAAATGTTTTTTTTGCACTTGCTGCAGTTATTTTATCCCATTTATTGTGATAGGGCGGCAAATTAACGGGAATAATCAGAATTGTTTCAAAACTGTTTGTTAAATCAGAATTGTTTATAAATGAGCACTATAAAGAAGCGTGTTGCGATTGAAGTTGTCCGCTGATTTTCCCAAATCTCCGCTCGCGTTGCTGGTAGTCAATTATGGCCAGTTCAAGGTCTGCTTTCCTGAAATCGGGCCACCGTGTCTGCGTAAAATATAATTCAGCATAGGCAAGTTGATAGAGCATAAAATTACTGATGCGAAATTCACCACTGGTTCGGATCATCAACTCCGGATCGGGAAAATCTTTTGTACTCAGGTAATTTTGTAAAGTTTCATCTGTAATATTTTCCGGCAAAATTTTTCCGTTTACAGCATCTTCCGCAATTTTTTGAACTGCCTGGCGAATTTCCCAGCGGCTGCTATAACTCAGTGCCATGATCAAATTCAGGCCTGTATTACCGGATGTTTCCTGTAAGGCTTCCTGCAATTCATTGTAGGCATTGGATGGAAGCATTTTAGTATCACCGATCACATGCAGGCGGATATTATTTTTATTCAAAACGGGCACTTCCGATTTGATCGTATCTACCAATAATTCCATCAGCCCGGATACTTCGTCTTCCGGGCGGTCCCAGTTTTCTGTACTGAAGGCATATAATGTGAGGTATTGAATACCAAGTTCAGCAGCTCCTTCCACTACATTGCGCACCGATTCTACTCCATGGTAATGGCCGAATAAACGGTCATGCCCTCTTTCAGTTGCCCACCTGCCATTGCCATCCATAATAATCGCGATGTGCTTTGGTAAACGGGTAAGATCAATTTTATTCTCTGGTTCCTGCATATATATGCGATTGAAAAAAAGTAAAGTTAGTAAAATTGAAATGTAAAGGAGTGTAAAAAAATCAGGATTGTAAACAAAATTTAAGAGGGAAGATTTTTGGAATTACAATAATTGAAAATTCACGTCTGCAAAAACTAATTGGATAACCGGCAACACTTCACCAGCTTATATGAATTGACGATATATCATTTCAGAAATTCCGGTTTCGAAAAAAATTCCGGTTTATTTATCTTTGAACCTTATTTTTGCATTACAAATTACAGCACATGGAAGCAAGAAGATCAACACTCAAATACTGGATCTATTTTTTTATCTGGCTGGCTATTATTATTACATTGTTCATCGTCTACAGGCAATTTTTCTGGATAGCGCTTCCGGGCGTATGCACCTACTTTGTGTTGGCCATGGATATCATCTAAAAGCAGGTTTCTTTTTTTACTATAAGTAAAGAAATAAACCGCCATTATTCCACTCCCTTTATTTTACGATGATCACCGGGAAATCATTTCCATATCCATAACTCGCGGGATATTGTGCAATGCCTCTATATTTTTGTGTCAATTCCGGCACTTCAATTTCCAGGTAAGCTTTTAATTCATTTACAGTAACCTGCCCGTCGCCATTATCGGCCGCACCAGCCAAACCTTTCAGTAAAGCATAGGTAAATACGCCATGGCCTATCTGTGAAAACTCGGTCGCAAATTGTTCGCTTCCACTTGCTGTAAGCCAGTGTGTACCTGTACTGCGGGCCAATTGTGCAATCGCTTTTTCTTCCGCTGCACCACGCATGGCAACAGAAACCAGCGCACCTGCACTCTGGCAAGCATCTAAAATAAATAATTGTTTTTGCGCGGATATATCTTTCGAGAACTGCATTAATTCATCTGCAGAAATTCCTTTTTGCGCCAGCGCATCTTCATCACCATATAATTGGGTAACATCGTAAGGTACAATATAGAATGCTTTGCTTTTATCATCAAGGCTCATGACACCATGGCCGGCATAGTAAAAAATAAACAGGTCCTGTGGTTTGGAAACCGCAGCAATTTCTTTAAAAGATTTTTCAATATTGTCTTTTAATGCATCTGCATCTGTTATGTAATGCAAATCCACTTTGCTGAATAAAGTATTACTTTTTTCGAGTTCATCGCGGAAAGCAGCGGCATCAGCTTTTGCATAATTCAAGGTATATTTTGGATTTTTATATGTATTCACACCTACAATCATTAAATGAAGCACAATATCCGCACTCACATTATTAGTATTATTTGATGGTTGATATACAACAGAAATTTCTACCGGTTTGCTTTCCGTCCTTTGTGTATTGAATGCAATTGCTTTGAACGTATTATCGCCGGGACTAAGTTTTACTATAAAATTTTTCAGTAAAGATTTTTCAGCAGCGTTCTCATCTTCCACGGTTAAGTTACGGGTTGTTTCCACCAGTTTACCATTTTGAAATAATCTTATTTCTGTAATGCCATCAGCCGGGCATTCTGCCTGTACAGAAATCGTTGCTTCTTCTTTCACTGCATTAAAAGATGGAATATCATTTTCAACAGAAAGATTTCTTTGCTGACCGGCATATTTTATTTTCACTATGGGTGCGGATTTCAGCGTATTAATATCTACAAATGGCTGATCTAATTTTTCACCGCTTATTATTCTTGGCAAAAGATTGGGTGTGTAAAATTGTTCATAAGCAGACTCCAATGGTAAGATGTCCAGGCCTTTTGTAAAATACATTTTTTTCATTCCCTCCGGTGTGCCGTCAAACCGGCCTTCCTTATCTACAATAACCCAATCGGAGCTTCCAAAAAATACAAGTGTGGCCATTACTTTCCCTGTAGAAAGGTCCCATACTTTTACAGTCCTGTCAAAACTCCCGCTAAATAAAAATTTACCATCCGGGGAAACAGCCAGGGAAGATGGGGAGCTATTATGCCCGTTCAAAGTGCGTATAACCTTTTTAGTGGCCGCATCCGTTATATGAATAGTCGTATCAACAAAAGCACTTTCACCTGCCGCGGAAAGGAGTTGATTTTTCCCAGGCATAAATATTAAATCATTGAGCATACCACTTTGTGCAGTCATATTGGAAAGTTCAGTACCCGTAGCAATATCCCACCAGCGAAGCCTGCTATAATCATCGCCGGTTATTAATTTATCGCCTTCTTTATTGACCAGTATTTTACGAATGCCAGTTGTGGATTCGAATTCCGATTTATGATAGAATGTTTTAATAATATTACCAGTATTGATATCTACCTGTACTGTTTTATCACCAGATGCCAAACCCACAAAAACAGATTTCGAATTTTTAGCAAAGGTGATAGTGAGTGCACTATACGGCAATTTAAAACTATTCATGCTATTGCCAGATGGAAAGGAACGGATTAATAAAGTGGGTGGATTCGCATCGTAATTTGTACTTGCAATGATTTTCCCATCCGGCGAAATGGCTTGTGACGTGCTTTTTGCAGATTCAAAAGAAGTTATTTTTTCAGAAGTAGTTGCATTATAAACGCCCATACCTCCGTCAAATGAGCCACTAATCAAATATTTCCCATCCGGGGAATACATTAACCCTTTACCAAAAATTGACGATTCAAAATGCTGGACAACTGTGCCCCGTTTAAAATCAAAAACCTGTATATAACTTTTGCTAAAAAATCCCGGAGTGCCCATTACCGCCAATGATTTTCCATCCGGTGATAGCGCAACATTGTATATAATACTCGCTATGCCACCCATTTTTTGTTGCAACTTCAAATCAGGAAAATTCCAGACGCGAATGATCTTATCATAATTTCCCGAAATCAATTTTTTCCCATCTGAAGTGAAACAAAGTCCAAATGGATAAGACATATTTCCCTGAATTTTATCTGCCAGTTTCATGCTCTGTAAATCATAGATATAAATGGTGGCATCATCTGCGCCTGTAACTACATACCTGCTATCCGGGCTAAAAGAAACTGTTTTAATAGATGCTCTTTGTCCGTTAAAAGTGTGGACAGTTACTGTTGTAGACCTGTCGATAATATCGAGCGTGGCGAGCCCGTCCGAGAATCCATCCTGCACCAGCCATTTTCCATCGGGGCTCATGTCCGAAAGGTCTTTGTATGAATAATTTTCATTTTTAAGAATTGCTCCCGAGGTTGCATTTACAGTTAATACACCTCTGTTACTTAATGCCGTAAATTGATTATTGCCGGTAAATTTTAATTTTACAATGGTACCTGTGCCTTCCAGTTTATTCAATAAATCCATTGTCGAAGCATTCCATATTTTAATTTCATACATCAGGTTTTCCCCATCCAGGTTTTTGCTGCTACCACTTGTTATGAGCAGTTTATTATCCGGGCTAAAGGCAATAGCTGAGATATCATCGTAATGAATATCTTTCTTAAAAATTTCCTTCCCGTTATTTGCCAAATCACTTATGCGAAACTCTTTATCGGAACCCATTGCCAGTTTTTTTCCATCGGGACTAAACGCAACGGACCTTACCCAGGAATTAAATTGTGTATACGAAATGATTTCTTTTCCGCTGGAGAGATCCCATAGTTTCACTGATTTATCCCAGCTACCACTTGCCAAATATTTATTATCAGGCGAAATCGCAATGCAGGATATATTATCGCTATGCCCGCGGGGGATAAGCAGTTCAGCTTTTGGGATATTCGGTTCGGTTTTTAGAATATTCGGCTCAGCTTTTTGAGAAAAAATATAATTGCTAAGAAGTAAAAGTGCAGGCAACAGTAGATTTTTCATTTATAAAAAATTATAAATTCAAATCTATGCAGGAAATCAAAAAGGATTGTACCGCCTGTTGGGTATATTATGTAAATAAAGCATTAAGCCTTATACCAAATTTGGTATTAAAAGCTCATGTAAGCATCCACAAAAATAGATTTCTCAATTACAAACTTTATCTGCGCAGCAGCTACTGGCAAAGGCTTCAGGTTTTGCTTTGAAAGCAAAACCCATTCCGAGGATATATCCCATTGCTTCTTTCAAAGCATCATTGCTTTTAAATTGTGGATTGGTATTGATATCCGCGTGCACTTCCATTTCCACATCATACTGAATAAACAGGTTGCATAACTCATATGCAATTTCAATGCTTTTCGCTACTTCCATCAACATCCTTTCCTTGATATGAAAATTATGTTTTACCCGGTCGTTATAAATATACATAAAGCCTCCATTGTGTTCGCGCAGGAATACGATCACTGTTGCAAACTCTGTTTCAATGCCTTTCACCTGGCTATCAGTGCCGATGCATACTTTTAACCTGGTATTATTTGCATGCTCACTTTTAATCACTTCTTCCACTGCTTCTTTGATGGGTTGTGTGATGGGTTCACCATTAAATTTTCTCCAGTTCATAATTTAAAAGTTTATGTAATTTACACAAGACTTTTAAATATGCCCATTAAAAAATTATAAACATTCGTGCACAAAAGAAATTTATTAAGCAGCTAAAACAAAGTTTAAAATTGGCCGGTACTCAATAATACCAGCGTGCAGGCTTCCAGATTTAGAATGCCTTTTTCCGCTGAAAGCTTTTCTAATTCAGGGTTTTCTGTACCCGGGTTATAAATAATCCTGTTGGGATGGAGAGAAAGAATATAATCGTAATAAGGTTTTTGATTTTGAGGATTGAGGTATAACGTCACCGTATCAACGCCCTCTTCTGCCAGCATATTTTTATGTATATGCACACCATTTACTTCGCCTTCCCTTTTACCAATGGCAATAACCGGATGCCCGGCAGATGCAAGTTTGTTGATCGCCAGGTAGCTATACCTGGATGGATTTTCAGATGCACCAAGTACCATAGTTTTTTTCCTGGAATTTGACATGTGCATAAAGATACACATTTTACCCAACTTCTATACAGCATAAAAAATGAGAAATTTTATTAAGTTTTGAAAAAAAAATTTTACGCTATCAAACTTTTTTCTAACTTTCCAAAATCATTTATAAAACACACTTTCCCATGGCAAAGTCAACAAAAAAAAAGGCTCCAACAAAAACCAAAACAGCGCCTAAAAAGGCAATAAAGAAATCAGCCGGCAAAAAAGCTGCAGTTAAAAAGGCAATAAAAAAAGTTATTTCAAAAAAAGCCGCTGCAAAGAAAACTGCTCCTAAAAAAACAGTGAAAAAAGCTGCTCCTAAAAAGGCCGTAAAAAAAGCCGCTCCTAAAAAAGCTGTAAAGAAGGCTGCACCAAAGAAAGCAATGCCTAAAAAAGTTGCTCCAAAAAAAGCAATGAAAAAAGCTGCTCCTAAAAAAGCCGCTCCAATGCCGGCACCTGAAGCACCAAAAGCACCAGTTGTAGAACATATTCCGCCAATGCCTGAAGCAAACAATTCAGAATCTGCTGCAGGAAATGGTATGAGTGAATAACAATGAATATTTTTATATAAAAAATGGCCTGCAATGGTGCAAGCCTTTTTTTATTTTGGAAAATACATATTTACCAAACCAGTCCCAAAGGCTCTTCCAATAAGGATTTCAGTGTTTTCAAAAATGCAGCGCCGGTTGCACCGTCCACTACGCGATGGTCGCAACTTAAGGTTACTTTCATTATTTTTCCGGGAACAATTACGCCATTTTTCACGACGGGAATATCTGCAATTCCACCCACCGCAAGGATACATGCATCCGGTGGATTAATAATAGCCGTAAATTCATCTATGCCAAACATACCCAAATTGGAAATAGTAAATGTACTGCCTTCCCAATCTTTCGGTTGTAATTTTTTGTCCCTGGCCTTTTGCGCAAAATCTTTTACTTCTGTAGAAATGTTACTTAGGGTTTTTGTGTCTGCAAAGCGTACAACCGGTACCAGCAAACCATCCTCCACGGCAACAGCAACACCAATATGTATATGATGATTGTAGCGAATCTTATCACCGAGCCAGCTGCTGTTTACTTTTGGATTTTTACGAAGTGCAATTGCACTTGCTTTTAAAATAATATCATTAAAACTCACTTTTGTATTATTCAAATCATTCAGCGAAGTTCTTGCTGCAGCCACTGCATCCATATTTATTTGCATGGTCAGGTAAAAATGAGGCGCACTGAATTTACTTTCACCTAAACGCTTTGCAATAATGCTGCGCATTTGTGAAACAGGCACCTCTTCAAAACTTTCTGCTCCTTCCTGCATTTCTTTAACTCCTGCATCGCTAACTGCTTTTTCAATTGTTGCTCTTTCGGGTATTGTATAATGATCAATATCTGATTTTACAATGCGTCCACTATCTCCGCTACCTTTTACCTGTGCAATATCAATACCTTTTTCTTCGGCCATTTTCCGGGCAAGTGGTGAAATAAAGATCCTTCCATCTGCATTGGTTACCGGCGTATTACCTGCATTTTTTGAGATAGCATCGTCAACATTTTGTACGGTTTTTTCTGCCTCAGGTTCCTTTTGTGAAACTTCTTTATTTTCTGAAACGGCTTTATTTTTTGTTTCATCCTTCACGGATGCTATTGCTGCTTCCACATTAAAACCTTCTGCACCAATAATACATAGCAGGCTGTTGACTAAAATTTTTTCTCCCGCTGCGGCACCCTGGTATAACAGCTTTCCTTCTTTATAACTTTCCAGTTCCATGGTTGCCTTGTCCGTTTCAATGTCTGCCAGTAAATCTCCTTTTTTCACATCGTCACCCACGTTCTTATGCCAGGCTGCAATCACGCCTTCCGTCATCGTATCGCTTAAACGAGGCATTAAAACTATTTCCTCTGCAATGCCTGCTGTGCCAGGGTTTTCAGGATTGGCAACTGCCTCTTTCCCGGTTTCAGGCGAATCCTTTTTTGGTAGAATATCTTCCTTTTTAGCAGCCGGTTTTTCTGTTTCATTTTCTTTGGGTGCTGCCGTATCTTCTTTTTTGACGCCCTGGTTTTTTTCCAGGATCATACTGATATCTTCCCCTTTTTTCCCAATAACTGCGAGCAATGCATTTACGGGTATCTTACTTCCCTTTTCACCACCTGTATATAATAAAGTCCCTTCCTTATAACTTTCCAGGTCCATCGTTGCTTTATCCGTTTCTATCTCTGCCAGCAAGTCACCTTTTTTTACATCGTCACCCACTTTTTTATGCCAGGCTGCGATCACACCATCGGTCATCGTATCACTTAAACGCGGCATTAGTATTTCTTCAGCCATTGACTATTTTTTTTATTGTTTTAAAAACCAATATACATTTTATAAGTCCAATTCAAGATGTAACCGTTGTTTTAATTCAAGCACCATCGGGTATTTATTTGCGATATAAGATAACTTTTCACTGCTGCTTAAATATTGCAAATTGATTACTCCTGTATCTTCTTTTTTTTCTTCTTTTAAAATGATTTCAAAACGAATGCTCCTGTTATTAAATACTTTTTGAATCGTATCCGCGATGAGCATTTTCTCCTGCTCAACAAATTTTTCCGTGAGCTTTCCGGTGACTGTTACACTGAATTTATTATCGGCATCCACTTTCAGCCGGGCATGCTTACACGCATTTGCGGAAGAATGCTTTTTTTGTTTTTCGAGTTCTGAACAAAACTGATCCCAGGTTTCCTGCAACGATTTTATATCCAATGCTTTTGCATCATTGATCTCATTGATCTCGTATTTGTCATTATATTTTGAACGTAGTGTTTCCAGTAAATTTTTTTTCCCTGGAAGTACAACAGGCCTTTCCCTTTTTACCGGTTTTTCATTCGGAATTTCCTCTGCAACTGCTGTCTTTTGTGGCTTTTGAACTTCCACATACAATTTTGCTTCAGCAGGAATTGGCTTTTCAATGCGCTGTGTTTTTAACGGGTTACCTGCAAGTGTTTTTACCGGAAAAATACCCGGTATTGAAATAGATCTTTTTTTGGCAACCACATTTCCTTCTGTTGTTAAACTAAGTGCCTGTTGTAAATAATTCAGTTTTATGATCGCGAGTTCTGTGTGCAGCCTCTTATTCCGCGACATTTTATAATTGATCTCCGCTTCATTTAAAATATTCAACGCGCTCACCAAAAATGATATCTCCACTGATGCTGCAGCAGCCATATATCTTTCATGCAAACCTTCCACCACATCCAGGAGTACTGCCGCTTTTTTATCTTTGCAGACCAATAAATTGCGTATAAATTCAGCAAAGCCATTTAAAACCATATCGCCTTCAAAACCCTTCCGGTTTATTTCATCAAAGAGCAACATAGCGCCCGCGAGATCTTCTTTAGTGATAAAATCTATTAACTGGAAATAATAATCTTCATCGAGAATGTTTAAATGTTCCAGTGTATTTTGATACGTAAGTTCTCCATTAGTAAAACTGATGATCTTATCCAGTGTACTTAATGCATCGCGCAGGCAACCTTCACTTTTTTGCGCGATCACCTGTAAGGCTGCCTTTTCCGCAACAATGTGTTCTTTGGAAATGATTTCCTGTAAATGTTCTACCGTATCATGAAGGGTTATTCTTTTAAAATCAAAGATCTGGCAGCGTGATAAAATAGTGGGTAATATTTTGTGCTTCTCTGTAGTTGCTAAAATAAAGATCGCATAGGATGGCGGCTCTTCAAGCGTTTTCAAAAATGCATTGAAAGCCGAAGGACTTAACATGTGTACCTCATCCACGATATACACCTTATATTTCCCGGCCTGTGGTGCGAACCTAACCTGCTCTACCAAAGTACGTATATCATCCACTGAATTATTGCTCGCGGCATCCAGTTCATGTATATTTAATGAAGTGCCTTCATTGAAACTCTTACAGGAATTGCATGCATTACAGGCTTCACCGTTTTCCAGTGGTGTTTCGCAATTAATTGTTTTGGCAAGAATACGTGCACAGGTTGTTTTACCTACTCCACGCGGGCCACAAAATAAAAATGCATGTGCCAGTTGATTATGGCTGATCGCATTTTTTAATGTTTCAGTAATATGTGACTGCCCAACAACTGTATTAAAAGTTTGGGGCCTGTATTTTCGCGCAGAAACTATAAACGTATCCATATCCATGCAAGATAAGAAATACCGGTAAACTGAATTTTAAAAACCGGGTTAATTGTAATTATTCTATAATAGGATGCCTTTCAAAAGGATGTTTTTTTTCATCAAAAATTTCCCTGTATACGACCATTCGCCTGCTTTGCGAAGCCCCGAGGCTTTTATAAATATTGACCATCTTCGGGTTCCAATCCCCGGCCCAACCCATTTCATAATCCGTATACCAATTTTTTCCCTGCATCAGTAAAGCACCGGAATAGATCATGAAACTATCAATGCCCAGGGCCTGGAATTTTGGTACAATGCCGAAAGCGACGCCGGTAAATTTTTTACACTGGCCGGTTTTTTTCATCCACATCAATCTCAATTTTTCAAGCCACCCAAATTTTCCATTGAAATGTTTAAAATACTGGTTGAGGTCCGGAATATTGATCCACATGGCAATAGGTTCTTCTTTATAATAAGCAAACCAAATAAGCCGTGCATCCATGATTGGTTTCATTTTTTTGAACAATTTCATTACCTGTTCCGCGGTTATTTCTTTAGCTTCCCCATGTTGTGCCCAGGCAGCATTATAAACAGTAGCGAATTCATGTGCGTGCTTTTCCAAATTATTGATTTGAATATGGCGCGCCGCATACCCGGGTTTTGCAGCAAATTTTGCATAGCGTTCCGGGAAACGTGGCGGCAAATCGCCATCCACTTTACGGAGATAATAATACTGGTTATAATAATTTTTTAATCCATAATTTTCCAATAGATGCTGGTAATAAGAAGGATTAAAGGACATGCCATAAATAGGTTCCAGTTCAAAGCCTTCCACCATTAGGCCCCACCACTTATCGCGGTCACCAAAATTTACGGGGCCATCCATGGCATCCATCCCTTTTTCCATCAACCAACTTTTAGCTGTGTCCAGTAAAATATTCGCCGCTGCCTGGTTATCGGCACAATCAAAAAAGCCAAAACAACCAGTAGGAAATGATGTGCCTTTATTAATATATTTTTTGTAAGTAAATGCGGCAATACGGCCGATACAGTCCCCGGCCTCATTTTTCAATATCCAGCGAATAGCCTCACCATCGCGGAAATATTTATTTTTGGAAGGATCAAATACATCTTTCACTTCCTGGTGTAGCATGGGAATATAATTTGGATTTTCCCGGTTGAGGGTTTCACTTACGCGAATAAATAAACGCTCATCGCTCTTTCCTTTTACTACTATCAACTGCATATTATAAGCTTGCTTTTGGCGAAATTAAACATAGTAGCTTAAAGTTTTACCAGTACATTTTATATATGATTTTACCGCTCTTTTAAAAAACGAACGAACAAATGTTATTTTATTAAATTTGCTGGAACGAAAATTAGAACTATGCCCGATACAATTCCCCAAAAAGTCAGGATCGTAACTGCAGCAAGCCTTTTTGACGGACATGATGCGGCGATTAATATTATGCGGCGCATCTTACAAAGTAAAGGTGCGGAGATCATTCACCTGGGACATAACAGGAGTGTACAGGAAATTGTGGAATGTGCTATAGAAGAAGATGCGCAAGGCATTGCTATTACCAGTTACCAGGGAGGCCATGTAGAATTTTTTAAATATATGAAAGACCTGCTGGATGAAAATAACAGCGGCCATATAAAAATATTCGGTGGCGGCGGCGGCACTATCCTGCCACAGGAAATTGAAGAATTGCATCATTATGGAATTACCCGTATTTACAGCCCGGATGATGGCCGTAAAATGGGCCTGGAAGGGATGATCGAAGATGTGATACAAAAAAGTGCCCAGGCAAATACAAAACAAAAAACAAACGGTAAACCTCATCAATCGGCCACGAAAAAAGACAGCAATGGCAAATTTGCTTTAGGTGAATGGAAAGATATTATTTCTATATCCAAAGCAATCACCGCAGCAGAATCCGGGCATGATGTAAATATAAAAAAAATAAGTGATGCACTAAAACCGCCGCCGGTATTGGGTATTACAGGAACAGGCGGCGCTGGTAAATCTTCTGTAACGGATGAAATTGTACGCAGGTTTTTAAATTATTTTCCACAAAAAACCATCGCAGTTATTTCCGTTGATCCATCCAAGAAAAAAACCGGTGGTGCTTTACTTGGTGACAGGATTCGTATGAATGCTATTTCAAATCCGCGTGCTTATATGCGTAGCCTGGCTACCCGGGAAGATAATACAGCGCTCAGCGGTGCGGTGAAGGAAGCTTTGCAAATATGCAAGGAAGCGGCTTTCGACCTGGTGATTTTGGAGTCCGCCGGTGTGGGCCAAAGTGATGCATCTATCCTGGATTTTTGTGATGTGAGCTTATATGTTATGACGCCTGAATACGGCGCGGCATCCCAGCTTGAAAAAATAAATATGCTGGATTATGCAGACATTATTTGCATTAATAAATTTGATAAGGCCGGCGCACTGGATGCACTGCATGATGTACGCAAACAGTATAAAAGAAACCACTTATTATTCTCCGCAAAGGATGAAGAGCTGCCGGTAATTGGTACCATTGCAGCACAGTTTAACGACGCCGGTATTAATGAACTTTTTGAAAAATTAGTTAGTGTTATTGAAGCTAAGACCGGTACACATTTAGGCGATCTTGAAATACATAAACATATTTCTGATACCAAGTCAACGGCACAAATTATTCCTCCAAAACGGGTACGTTATTTATCAGAGATCGCGGAAACAAACAGGAATTATGATTTTTGGGTAAATGAGCAATCTGCCATTGCCAGGAAATTATATGCATTGCATTGTGTATTGAATGATTTAGAAAAATTGTCTGAAACATCAACACATGAATTGGTTTTAATAAAAGAAAAACTGGAAGAAAGTTTTCATCCTGAATGCAGAAAAATAATTGCCGGCTGGCCGGCCATTCAACAAAAATTCAGTGCAGATTTTTTTGAATATAAAGTGCGGGATAAAATTATTAAACAACCGCTGACTACAAAAACATTAAGTGGTACAAAAATCAGGAAGGTAGAATTACCTACTTATAAAGACTGGGGAGATTTATTACGTTGGTGTTTGCAGGAAAATATTCCTGGTAAGTTTCCATATACTGCCGGAGTATTTGAATTAAAAAGACAAGGCGAAGATCCAACGCGGATGTTTGCGGGTGAAGGAGGGCCTGAACGCACCAATAAACGATTTCATTATGTATCGCTGGGACAGCCTGCCATCAGGCTTTCCACGGCTTTTGATTCGGTGACCTTATATGGGGAAGACCCTGATCACCGTCCTGATATTTTTGGAAAAGTAGGGAATAGCGGTGTGAGTATTGCTACCGTGGATGATGCAAAAAAGTTATACAGTGGTTTTGATTTATGCAATCCGAAAACATCGGTGAGTATGACCATCAATGGCCCCGCTCCCATGTTGCTGGCTTTCTTTATGAATGCTGCGATAGACCAGTTGTGTGAAAAATATATTACAGAAAATAATTTATGGAATGAGGTGCAGGAAAAAATGAACAAAAAATTTCAGAAATTGCAATTGCCCATTTATTATAATCCAGCTTCACCTGAAAGATTGCCGGATGGAAATAATGGATTAGGCCTCAGGTTACTGGGCTGCAGTGGTGACGAAGTACTGCCACAAGATGTGTATAAAAAACTAAAAGCGGAAGCCCTTGCCCAGGTTCGCGGAACTGTGCAGGCGGATATTTTAAAAGAAGACCAGGCACAAAATACCTGTATTTTCAGTACTGAGTTCGCATTGAAATTAATGGGCGATGTGCAGGAATTTTTTATAGAAAACAATGTGCGCAATTTTTACAGTGTAAGCATTAGCGGTTACCATATTGCGGAAGCGGGTGCAAACCCTATCACGCAACTGGCATTCACTTTATCAAACGGATTTACATACGTTGAATATTATTTAAGCCGCGGCATGTCTGTGGATGAATTTGCACCAAACCTTTCCTTCTTTTTTAGTAATGGTATGGATGCAGAATACAGTGTCATTGGAAGAGTGGCACGCCGCATTTGGGCAAAAGCGATGAAATATAAATACAAAGCAAATGATCGTTCTCAAAAATTAAAATACCATATACAGACTTCCGGCCGCAGCCTGCATGCGCAGGAAATAGACTTCAATGATATACGGACTACGTTGCAGGCATTATATGCTATTTATGATAATTGCAATTCATTGCATACAAATGCATATGACGAAGCGATCACCACACCCACAGAAGAAAGTGTGCGCCGCGCAATGGCCATTCAACTAATCATCAACAGGGAATTGGGTACTGTAAATACAGAAAATTTTATACAGGGATCTTTTTTAATTGAAGAAATGACCAATCTCGTGGAAGAAGCCGTGCTGGCTGAGTTTGATCGCATCACAGACCGTGGTGGAGTGCTCGGTGCCATGGAAAGAATGTACCAGAGAAATAAAATCCAGGAAGAAAGCCTGCATTATGAAATGCTGAAACATACAGGGGAATTGCCTTTGGTTGGCGTAAATACATTTTTAAATAAAAAAGGAAGCCCTACTATTATACCTACAGAAGTGATTCGTTCAACCACTGCAGAAAAAGAACAACAGATAGATAACCTGCATAGTTTTTGGAAACGCAACGAAAACAAATCAGCGGAAATGCTGGAGCGCTTAAAAAAAGTGGCGGTTCAAAACGGAAATTTATTTGCAGAACTGATCGAAACTGTAAAATATTGTTCGCTTGGCCAGATCACACATGCGCTATATGAAGTAGGTGGGCAGTACAGGAGAAATATGTAAATAAAGTTTCACGATTTAAATTTTTAAAACCTTATTAGCCAATAGATTCCTGGAATAGTTTTTCCAATTCAACCCTTTCTAAAATTGTCCGCTGTGGTACTTCATTTATATACGACCATTTAATTAGCATGATCTCATTGCCATTTAATTCGATGCCCGTTATGGTGCCGTCATCAAAACAACAACAGCCGGAATTATAATAGAATGGTAACAGGTGCCGGAATGATTGATTGACAATTTTATACTCTTGTTTTCGCCTGGGAATTTCGAGCTCGATCTTTTTAATGAGCCCGGTATTATTTTCAGCGATTGCATTTTCCAGGTCAAGGTACAAACGTTCCAGGTGTGTGAGTGATTTAAAAACAGGCTGGTGCGTATGGCCGGTTACAAGTATCAAATCCTGGTGCATCGCAGACCATTCATACATATATTCATTGTGCAAACTTTTACGTTCATTATTGCAGGAAGGTGTATTCGGATTCAATTCAAAATAAGATTGTAATGGCCCCCAGACATTACTAACAAACCATTTGCTAAATGCATTGCCATCACTTTGTTTATCGCCCTGGTGGCCATGTGTACAAAGCAACCTGCAGACCAGGTTTTCGGTTTTATATTTCAAAACAATGGATTCAAAAACCGGTATATGTTTTCCATACATATTTTTCAAATAAAATGGCGCGAGTGGATCTTCTTTCCAGATCAAATCATGATTGCCAATGACTTTGCAAAATGCATTGCGCAGAATAAATTTTTTCTCCAGTGAAAAAATGTCCCTGTTGTATTTCAAAATTGCATTTATTGAATTCTTCCACATCTCTTCGGAATCACCAAGATCTATGAGATAATAATTTTGTTCATCATAGTATTCCAATGCAGCCAGGTAATTTTTCTCTGCATTTTTAAAATCATCTTTGGCGTTTCGCGCGCCCTTATGCTGGTCTGAAAAAATAATCACCGGTTGGTTTACCGGGTTTATATCCAGCAATAAGCTTCTTTTATCTGTGCTATCATGCGCTGCTTTTAAAAGATCGTCCAGCGCTGCATGTACTTTTTGTTTATCAGGAGCGGAAGAAAATTTATCCGCGGCTTTGCGAAGTATTTTTAGAAATAAGAATTTCAGCACACGTTTCATTCCAACAAAAATAAGCAGGCCATTTTATTAGACATAAAAAACCCTGCAAATAAAATTGCAGGGGATTTTAAAAATTTAAAACCATTTAATTGATACGCACCGTAATGATGGCAAATGAATCCCCTTCTTTTTTCATCATGATGGTGATGTTATACGTTTTATTTTTACCGGTAAGTTTCCCGGTCATATACTTCGTTCCGGAAAGTTCCCGATCAGAGGTCTTGTCAAAACCTTTGATCCCTTCATCTGTGAAAAAACTTTTAATGGTAATGGTGGCCTGGTTTTTACCGACATTCTTGATCTCTTCCTTTTCCGGTAATTTTAAATCTACAAAACCATCAAAATAATTAGCAAATTCATCTGCATTACCTTGCTTTAATGTTTTCGCGATGTCATCGCCTGTTTGGGCAAAACTTGCACTTGAAACTAAAAAAGCGGAACATAATATCAGGATTATTTTTTTCATAATTTATCTTTGCGCTAATACACTCTAAAAATATGCCAAATTAAGGGCATTATAGTTTTAAACATTAAAAAAAGTGGAATTGAATCATTTACAAAAAGCTTTAACATATGCATACTAAAAAAGTAATTCTAATTATCATGGATGGATGGGGATTGGGTAAAATAAAAAGTGCAGATGCAATCCAGCATTCAAATACACCTTTTGTACATTCACTGTATGAGAAATACCCGCATACTACACTGGTTACCTGTGGTGAAGCAGTTGGTTTGCCGGACGGTCAAATGGGTAACAGTGAAGTCGGGCATTTAAATTTAGGTGCCGGCCGGATCGTATACCAGGAATTACAAAGAATAAATGTAGCTATCCGTGATGGCTCATTTATACAAAATAAAGAATTGCTTGAATCCCTTCATTATGCCAAAGAAAATAATAAGCCTTTGCATTTGATCGGGCTCGTAAGCGATGGCGG
Source organism: Chitinophagaceae bacterium (assembly GCA_049289155.1). GTDB lineage: Bacteria > Bacteroidota > Bacteroidia > Chitinophagales > Chitinophagaceae > JAFDXJ01. Next base: position 5,870 of record JBAQJB010000001.1, on the reverse strand, counting down.
TGTGCATGCACATATCCGCCACCTTGAAGCAATTTGTGATTTATGCAAAGCAAATGGTTTGACGAAAGTGTATATCCATGCATTCACAGATGGCCGTGATACAGATCCGAAAAGCGGTATCAAATTCATTGGGGAATTGCAGGATCATTTGAAAAATTCTGCGGGGAAAATTGCAACTATCACAGGGAGATATTATGCGATGGACCGGGATAAAAGATGGGAACGTGTAAAAGTGGCTTATGATGCAATGGTGCATGGTGAAGGAACTCCGGCAAAAGACTTATTGAGTGCAATTCATTCTTCTTATGAAAATGGTGTGACAGATGAATTTATAAAACCCATCATCAATGCAAACCTGCAGGTAGGTGAAGGCCTTATACAAAATGATGATGCAGTCATTTGTTTTAATTTCCGCACAGACCGCTGCCGCGAAATTACACAGGTGCTCACACAGTTTGATGTGCATGAATTTAATATGCATAAACTGCAACTACATTTCACCACGATGACAGAATACGATAAGACCTATGAAAATATTCATGTGATCTTTGAAAATGATAATTTAAAAAATACATTGGGCGAAGTATTGGAACATCAACATAAAAAGCAGATCCGGATTGCAGAAACAGAAAAATACCCGCATGTGAGTTTCTTTTTCAGTGGCGGAAGGGAAGCTCCTTTTACGGGTGAAAAAAGAATTATGGTGCCTTCACCCAAAGTGGCCACGTATGATTTGCAACCGGAGATGAGCGCGAATGAAGTGACTCAAAAATTATTGCCGGAAATTGAAGCCGGGGAAACGGATTTCATTTGCCTGAACTTTGCAAACGCTGATATGGTGGGCCATACAGGCGTTTGGGAAGCGGTGATCAAAGCGGTGGAAACAGTGGATAGTTGTGTGCAAAAAGTAGTGGAAGCTGCCTTGAGAAAAAATTACACCATTTTTCTGACTGCTGATCATGGGAATGCTGACCTTTTAATCAATGCAGATGGGTCACCCAATACGGCGCATACATTGAACCTTGTTCCATTATTTGTAATAGATAATAACTGGCATGGAAAATTGAAGTCTGGTAAACTGGGAGATATAGCACCAACCATATTGCATGCCATGGATTTGCCCATTCCAAAAGAAATGACAGGGGATATTTTAATGGAAGATTAAAAAAGTCGGGAGCTGATGTTGGATGGGACGCCAACATGTTTTTATTCGAATTATTAGTATAATAAAAAACACCCATTGATGTAAGCTTTTGGCGGGGACGCCAAAAGTGGCAGTCAATGTTGGCGTCTGCGTGCACCAGCTTTTCTTAATGCTTTTTGAAAAGTAAAAACACTCAACTTCAGTTATGCTTTTGATGAGAACAACAAAAGGAAGCCGCTAATGTTGGCGTCCCCGCCAACATATTTTTATCATATTAGTAGTAAAATAAAATCACCCATCGAAGAATACTTTTGGCAAAGATGCCAAAGGCGCAGTTGATGTTGGCATCTGCGTGAACCAGCTTTTCTTAATATTATTTGAAAAGTAAAAGTACTTACTAGCAGTTATGCTTTTGATGAGAACAACAAAAGGAAGCCGCTAATGTTGGTCTCTTCGCCAACACATTTTTAATTATAATTATGATTAAATTACTAAACAACCATCGAGGTTACTTTTGGCGAGGACGCCAAAAGAGGCAGTCAAAGTTGGCGTCCGCGCGAACCAGCTTTACTTAATGTTATTTGAAAAGTAAAAGTACTTACTAGCAGTTATGCTTTTGATGAGAACTACAAAAGGAAGCCGATAATGTTGGCGTCCCCGCCAACATGCTTTTATGCTTATTAATAATAAAATAAATGCAAACATCGAAGGATACTTTTGACGAGGATATCAAAAGGTGCAGTGTATGTTGGCGTCTGCACCAACATACACTTATTTATGTAATTTGAAAATTAAAGCACACAGCACGGATGCAAGCTTTTGGCGGCGACGCCAAAAGAGGCTTACTTTATTTTTTTTCCAAAAATGCTTTCAGGTTTTTGCCTATAATTTCAGTCCAGCCATTTTCAAAACTTTGCCTCCTGAAATCCGGTTGATCCTGCGGAAATGTTTCAAGCCCCTGGTGTGTAAGCCGGGCTTTTGTTTTTTGTTCCTCATGAAATAATTCAAAAATGACCAGCGTATTTCCCGGGAGATCAATATAGCGCCAGGTATAACTGAGTTTTTGCATTGGAACGGCCTCATTAATTTTGCACAGGTGTACATATTTTTGCTTTTCACTACCTGCCGTAAATTGAAATTCAAAACCCGGTATAGCTTTAAACCTGGAATATCAAAATACCATTGCTTCATTTTTACAGGATTTGTGATAGCATCCCAAACCTGTGTAACCGGCGCATCCATTGCTTGTTCGATAATTGAATCTTCTGTGTACATGATTTTATTTAATAAGTGATTTAAAAAATTAATGCGAAATAAATTGCATTCTCATCATAAAATTCCGGTAGTATAAATCTATGAATTCGACTTATTTTATTGGGCAAATGGAATAATTTGAAGCTAATAGAAATTTGGAATTACTTCGACCAAATCTTAGTTGTTCCATTAAGAAAAATTGAATCTGCCTGTACCAAAAAAGAAGACATGAATTTTTTTGTTGCTGTAAATTTTTTAAGTTGAATTACCAGTTTATCAGCTAATTGTTCCCGGCTTAAATCTTTGTATTCAGTTTTTGGCAACAGGAAGTACATATTGAGTGGCTCATAAGCGATTTCCGTTTTTCGTTGATTTACATATAAACCTACAAAAGATAAGGTATAATCATTTCGAGATTCAAAAATCCCTATAGAATAATTTGTCACTGGTTTTTGAGGTTTTTCTGAATCGCAAATATTAAATAACCATTCCTCTACAGTTTTAAAAGTTGTCTTTATATTAAATGGAGGTGGCTGAACATCCTCAACGGTCATTTTTATATTGACGTATTCAATTTTTAGTTTTTGTTTCTGCATAACTGCGCTTCGTTTATATAAAAAATAAAAATAGTGATTCGCATAAGAAAAATAATTACTAAATTATTATAATAACCTGTATAAGTCATCCTTAAAATCATCGGGATATAACTTTAAGTGTTTTTCTGTAATCCACTGGGTAAGAAAAAACAATTACACAGAGTTGCACAGAGAAGACACAGAGAACCACAGAGCATTGAAAAAACTTTTTCCTTTCTAAATTTTATCGAATATTAAATTTAGTATACTCTGTCAAACTCAGTGGTCCTTTGATTCTAGGTGTAAGAAGAAAAATTGGGGAGAAGATACGGAAAATCAAAGAGGCATAAAAAAATCATTATTTCTGCATACTTTAATTTAAAAAAAATACAAGGCAGTAACTCCAAATTTTTTCTTCGTTATATTTTAGCGCATACCTGTTAAGTAAAATAAAATGTTTTATAAATGCTGGCAAAATCATTCACTTCATAAAACCAGGCTTTTTCATCCTGCGTACATGATGGAAACAATTTACAAATCAAAACATTTTAAAAAATGAAAACAATCAAAGCATTTGGAATAGGCGTTCTTGCATTATTCCTCGCAAACAGCAGCATGGCTCAAAACAAAATGGTAGGCGGCGCAGAAATGTACCCCACTAAAAATATTGTAGAGAATGCAGTAAACTCTAAAGACCATACCACTTTGGTTGCCGCAGTGAAAGCAGCAGGATTGGTAGAAACACTCCAAAGCGCCGGGCCTTTTACAGTTTTTGCACCAACAAATGAAGCATTTAATATGCTCCCAAAAGGTACCGTGGAAACTTTATTAAAGCCTGAAAATAAAAGTAAGTTAACCGCAGTACTGACTTACCACGTGGTTGCCGGCAAATTAAGTTCTATGGATTTAATGAAAATGGTGAAAGATGGTAATGGTAAAGCAACATTAAAAACAGTAGAAGGTGAAAACCTGTACATCACCATGAAAGGTAAAAACCTTATGGTTACAGACGAAAGTGGCGGAATGGCTAAGATCACTATAGCAGATGTAAATCAAAGCAATGGGATGATACACGTGATTGATAAAGTATTATTACCAAAATAGGTTTTAGAATGTGTCTTACAAAAAATGCCGCCAACAGGTGGCATTTTTTTTTATTACAAGTAATGATATAATTAAAAAAATATTTGGACGGTTGGAAATAGTGCATTTACTTTGCATTTCAAAGTACTTTTATGCAAGAGCAGGAATCCATCAATACATTGCGCGACATTAAAAATATGATGGAGCGCAGCAGCCGTTTTATTAGCCTGAGTGGTTTAAGTGGTATAAGTGCGGGTATCATTGCATTAGCAGGCGCATGGTTTGCCTGGCCTTATGTATATGGCTATAAAAATATTTTCATTTCCGGCGACAAGCCTTTATTCCAGGGTGGATTGGATGATTATACTTTGCTATTTAATACCTGGCTTTTCTGGATTGCCGTAATTACTTTTATTGCGGCGCTTTTATTTGCATACATTTTTACACGCAGCCAAAGTAAACGCCAGGGCATTCCATTGTGGGGCGCTGCAGCAAAGCGTTTAATGATTCAAATAATGATCCCGCTGATTGCAGGTGGATTTTTTTTATTGCGTTTATTGCATTTTGGCACTTTTGGGCTCATCGCTCCAGGCTGTCTTATTTTTTATGGCCTTGCCCTGGTGAATGCCGGAAAATATACGCTTACTGAAATTAAATATTTGGGCTATTGTGAATTGCTGGCCGGGATTATAAGTCTTTCGTTTGTGGGTTTTGGGTTATATTTTTGGGCTTTCGGTTTTGGTATTTTGCACATTATTTATGGAGTCTATATGTGGCGCAAATACGAAACAGTGAGCAAGGTAGATGAAGAATAAAATTAAAAAAAAATTTACAATAAGCATTCAATGCTGAAACCAATAGACCAATTAAATAAACTTTTTGAAAGCAGGGTACGCCTCGGGATAATGAGTGCACTGATGGTAAATGATGCGATTAATTTCAATGAGTTTAAGGAATTGCTCGGAATCACGGATGGCAATTTAGCCAGCCATATAAAAGCCCTGGAAGAAAATAAGATCATTAAAGTAGAGAAAGGATTTATTGGCCGGAAAACCAATACAATGTACCGGATCACTAAAACAGGCGAAAAACTTTTTAAAGAACATTTAGCAGCACTTGAAAAACTAATCAAATCAACGAAATAATTTTTTTGCATTTATACTTTGAATTTCAAAGCACTTTTAATATGAAATATTCATCTGCCCTTACTCTTTTTTTAGTCTGGATCATGGCTTCCTTCCTGGTTGCTATCGGCTTGTCAGTTTATATTGATTTCCAGGATGATTCATTTAATTTTATATTTAATATATTTATTTTAATTGCATCGTTGATAGCCAGCCTTCCGGGATTCCTGGTATTATGGGCCAACTTGTATTTTATTCAAAGATCTTCTCAATCACCACTGGGAAAAAGCGCCCGATTTTTTATACAACTTATATGTACATCACTTATATACGGGCTCCTCGCCGGCGCAATAATTGAAAATTTCGGTGGAGAAAATTCAACTTCTTTCCTGGAATCAATTCTGCTTTCAACCTGTATTATACTTATAGCCGTTGCATTTCCCAGCATCATTCTGATCAGGCGAATCGCAGTTGGTTTAGCTATTCCAGGCGTGGAGCAGCTTTCCTTTACACAAATTTTTGCATTCATTTTCTCATCCAAATATAAAAATACAAATATGGAAATTTCAGAACAACAAACAGAACAACAAACAGAACAACAAACAAGACAAACAAAACAATCCAACAGTTATTTACTGAAAGGATTTATCACGGGCTTTTTAATATTGCTCATGCTGATACCTACAATAT